>CAYNJG010000179.1:0-15834 GCA_964397295.1 uncultured Pirellulaceae bacterium | reverse complement strand
GATGAGCGGCGGTGGCACAATGAGTGGCGGCATGGGAAGCGGCATGTTCTAGCAGCTTAGGGGTGGAACGAGCGAAACTGCGATTCGTCTACTAACCCGCAATGCAGGCGGATATACTTGGAGTACGCATCTGAGCTATAGGTACATAGGAGGTACACCATGATTCGTTCAACAACCGTTGTCGCGATGTTTGTCGCCATCGCCGTCTCTCAAATCGCTGCTCCCTGTTTCGCGCAGCAGCAAAACAATCGACGGCGAGAATTCGTTCAGGGCTTGCTGAAGACATTCATCGACAGCCAGTTGCCGCCGGAGACTCAAACGGGCCGTCCAGCCACCACGGTGTCGAATCAACGGCCCCAGAATCAGCCGCAAACGAATCGCCACAACGCCTCGCCAAAAATGCGAGAGGCTGCGCAACTGTTGGCGTCAGCATCCACGGAAATGTCGCAACTGGTCGAGTCTCTCCAGAACGATGTCTATCGTGCTCAGGGCGTTCGGCAACTTTTGAATCTAGCGTTCAAGGTGAATGGTGACGCTGCAGTTGTTTCGAACCGTATCAACTACGCAAACGATATAGCGTCTCTTCGTGAACCACTTCGAGCGCTCGACCAGGACTGGCACACGCTGGATTATCGGCTAAGCCAAACCCGTAATCTCAGTCGCGATACGTTGGAACATATCAAGAACATCCAACGTCTCCAGTCGCAACTTGCCACGATGTTCGAATTGCCTCTTCAAGTTGACTTGGATGCCGTATCGGAGCGTGCAATCCGAATGAATCAGTCCTTGCGAACACTTCTGCAAGACATTCGCTACGAGGTCAGCGATCAAAACCTGGCAGATCGACTCATGCGAGCGGGACGTGATACGTACGAACAACTCCAGCAGTTTGTCCAAATGACTCGCCCCAATGCTGGCATCGACGTGAACTACGAACAGCTAAAACGCGACTATCTACAACTCGAACGAAACTGGATCAGCTATCAGCAAACACTTCGGCAAGCCAACAACCGCTACGTCCAACATCAATCGCAACGCATCAATGAAGACATACGAGCGATGCACGAGTTGCTGTACATTTCCAACGGACAAGTAAACCGCGATGACTTAAAATACGCAGGCGGCGTCTTACGTAGCGACCTCGATCTGTTGCTGAGGCGAATCAATTTGAAAATGCTCAGCAGCCTGCCATCTTCGCAGCGTTACGTTGTTGAGGCCGCGAGCGATCTCGATTCGACGTGTGACGACTTCAATGAAATGGTCACCGGCGACGACATAGACAATATCCGCGACATGTATTTGTACATGCACGACGAGTGGGAACGCCTCCATACGTCACTACGCGGAATTCGCAGCCCGCAGGCTTCGCAAGCATTGCGTGACGTTGAGCAATCGATCGCGGAGATGCAAGCAATCCTCGGAGTCCAATTCGACTTAGACCGCAAAGGCGCCACAGAACTGGCCGGACAACTGGCGAGTCGCGCCAGGCACATACAGACGGACATTCGAGATTTTTTTGGTCGGTCGAGTCGCTATTCGCGTGAGTTGCAAAACAGCAGCCTTAATGCCGTAGCCAATTTCGAGGCATCCACACGACAACTCTACGCTGGGCTGAACAATGGCGAAAATATGCAGATGCTGAAACAACGCAGCGAATCCGTTTCGTCTTCATGGCAGACGCTCAGCCGAATGTTTTCTCGGTTTACTAACGAAGATCAACGCCACCTGCGAACCGTCCAGCGCGAGCTCACACCGCAATTGGTGCAGATGCAAACGCTACTGGCACTTTGATGTATCGTTGCTTCCAACTGTTTGTAGGCTGGCCGAATACCTACGGACATTAGATAGAAGCCACCGCTACAAACGCGTCGAGCTTGTGTGATAGTCCGGCAATCCGTAAGCTCTTTCTCTCTGAGTGCTAGGCATATAAGCACGAATCTCGAATACCAGGTTTACTTATGAGCGATATTTTTGCCGAGCTTCAGTGGCGCGGACTCATTCATCAGACGACAAGCGATGAACTTTTGCCAAAGTGGCTGCAGGATGGCTCACGCACGGTTTACATCGGGTTCGATCCAACGTCTGACAGCATGCACATCGGCAACCTGATGCAAGTCATCACGCTCAGCCGATTTCAAAAAGCAGGCCACAAAGCAATCGCCTTGGTCGGTGGTGCCACAGGAATGATCGGCGACCCAAGCGGCAAGAGCGACGAGCGGCAACTGCTGACGCCGGATCTGCTGCAACGTAACGTGGATAGCCTCAAGAAACAGATGCAGAGTTTCTTAGACTTCTCCGGCGACAACCCGGTGCAAATCCTGAACAACTTTGACTGGATGGGAAAGTTCAGCTACCTGGAATTCCTGCGCGACGTTGGCAAGAACTTTCCCGTCAACGTGATGATGGCCAAGGATTCGGTAAAGAGCCGACTGGGCCGTGAGGACACTGGCATTAGCTACACCGAGTTCAGCTACATGCTATTGCAGGCGTACGACTTCGTGCACTTGAACCAAGAGCACGGTTGCGAGTTGCAAGTCGGCGGAAGCGATCAGTGGGGCAACATCACGGCCGGCATCGATCTTGGTCGTCGAATGCACAGCGTGCAGTTGTACGGCATGACAAGTCCCCTGCTAACGAAAACCGACGGCACAAAAATGGGGAAGACCGAATCGGGTGCGATTTGGCTCGATCCTGCAAAGACCAGCCCCTACGACTTCTACCAGTACTGGTACAACGTCAACGACGAAGACGTAAGCAAGTGCTTGCGGTTCCTCACGGATCTAACGAAGCAAGAAATCGAAGACCTCGACGCGGCACGCGAAGCAGACGCGGCGAAACGCGAAAGCCAAACGGCGCTCGCGACGTTGCTGACGAAACTAGTCCATGGCGAAGAAGGCCTGAAGATCGCCGAACGCGCGAAACAGATCCTGTTCGGTGGAGGTTCGTTGGAAGGTCTGAACGACGCTTCGCTGGGGCAAATTTTCGCAGACGTCCCAAGCTGCGAGGTAGCCCGAAGCGAGTTTCAAGGTGATGGGTTCTCGCTGATCGACGCGTTAGCAGAAGTCAAACTCTGCAGCAGCAAAAGCGAGGCACGCCGCACCATCAAAGAAGGCGGCGCCTACGTGAACAATAACAAGGTCAGCGATATCGAAACGCGACTTGGCGAAAGCGATCTCGCCAGCGAGTCCGTGATCATACTCCGTCGCGGGAAACGCAAATACGGTTTGGTACGGCTGGTTTGAATCTTTTAAATTCGGCTTACTCTTCCCATGACTTAGTGCCTCCGTGAAATATATCTCTCGCACAGTCAGTAAGTCATGAATTGCCTCTAAGTCCTACGCTTCCAAACCTTTGGATCGCGGTGCGCGTGCAACACGGCAAGAATCTCGACCCTCTCGTCCTTCAATCGAAATGAGACTACGTAGGTGAATCGTTGGACCAGCGTCTGGCGTATTTCGCCGTAGACCTTGGCATACTGAAGCGGATCGCTGGCAATGCGGTCGGTTGCTCTCAACACCTCAATCACAAAGGCAGTCCCGAGTTCGGAACTGGTGTTGTCGTACCAGTCTCGTGCTTCTCGGACATCTTCCTTAGCGGACGGCGTGAAGAAAGTCGGACGAGGCATCAACGATCTGCCAATAGATCCTTAAAGACCTCTTCGGTCGGGATCAGCGAGTCTGGGTTCGCGTCCGCTTCTGCAATCCGCTGGTCAATGATTCGCTTGTGCTCATCCGATAAGCCGAGGGATGCGTCTTTTGCAACGCTTTCCCAGATGCGCGTTGCCAATGCAATCCGGTCAGCCGGTGATAGATTGAGGATCTCAGTTGGGATGGGTGAATCAGACATGGAATCTCCTGCTAGGTCTTACAAATTATACCACAAACCCTCACGCTCGGACGATGTTACGGCTCTCGTTTCCAATAGCCCAATGGCTAGATGTTAATTTCATTCGTCGTGATTGGTAGCGCCTTATCCAATGAATGTTCTCCGGCGCTTGAATCGAATGACTTAAGCCGAATCATTAGTTACCAAAGAGATCAATAAGCACTCGACCGACATTGTTTTCGAGCAAAACGTTCGCGGGCTAAAAAAATGACATTGGAATGTCCCCTCATTCGTTCCTTTTGTCATTTTTGCGCAGCGAAATGCGACTTCCAGGGACAAAGCCAAACGATCGTGTTCAACCACTCGTGGAGGTAAAGATTACCTCGAGGTTGAAAGAAGCCCTTCATTTACAGCTTGCCCGCCAAGTTCGAGTAGCCCAGTTGATCGAGACGTCAATTCACCTTTTTGGATTCGCTTCAGTTCACTTTGTACTTTGGTTGCCTCTTTTTTGACGACCGGATCAGGATCGTTCAACAGCGCCGAGAGCATTCTTACGTATCGTGGTTTGGGAATGTTTTGGATCACGGCAAGCGCGGCTAATCGAAATTGTGGATCTGCGTGTTTGGCAAGAAGGTCAAATCGGTCGTCACGAAAAAACTGCTTGGGATAGCGAAGTAGGCTGAGTTTATTTATCACCGGGCGCAACTCTTTTTCTGAGAGCGGAGACAGTGTTGTTTTTTTGTCAAAGAAATTCGGCTTCCAGTATTGTGCAAAGTACATCTCTGCCCCCTCGGGACAATCCAGCATCGCAATCGCATGTCGAATCGATTCTTCCTCGCTTAACGTTTTCTGACCCAGGTAGAACGGTTTCTTCTCTGAATCGGGTAGTTTTGCCACCTCTTTTTGAAGTCGATCAAGAATACTGAGCCTTGTAACCACCGGCAGCATGTCAGGTAGTCCACGCTCCTTCATGTAAGGCCCAATAAGAACGTTCTGTCGCGCGAAGGAAGGCGTTTTCAGATACGCATCAACGAACGACTCTTCTGTTGATTCTGGCCAAGTTTTGCCAAGGTAATTCCATCGCACACGTAGCTTGGTAACCTCGTCAAGTCTTGGCAAGGTATCGAGCATCGCATCGTAATACGGCCAAAACTCTTTCGCCAATGAGGGCTCTTGCTTGGTGCCGGGGCCATCGAGCATAAGAAATTCCAAGTGAGCCGGGATAGCCCAATCACTGTGACTTACACCCTGGCTGAGTGATGCAGACAAAGCTCCCAGAGCGAGTGAGAGTTCCTGGTTTTCGATTGGTTTCTTTTTCTCTTCGAGAGGGCCAATACTGCGAATAGCCAGTTCCAGAATTTCCTTTCGTTGCTCACGGCGAAACTTGCGTCCTACTGGGGAATCCATCACCAGCAATTTTTTGTACCAGTAGTCGATCTTGGTACTGCCAAATTCAACTTCCTTGCAGTCTCTCAGCGAAAGTCCGGTTTGCACCGCTGCTCGTGAGACCAAATGTTCTTCGCCAAGAGAACGACCGATTAGCGTCGCTGTTTGGGCCTGCCAATGACGCAAGACGAATTGATCGGCAAGGGGACTGGAAAAAATTGGCTGGGTGAAAATTGGCGGCTTGGGAAAGTCTTTTTCTTTCCTTTCCTGTCCTTTTTTGTTTTCCAGCATTTTAGCCAAGTCGAAATAGTAATACGGCCTTACGCGAGGTGGCGTTCGAGAAAATAGGGCATCGCCTAACTGACGTTCGATCAAGCTGTACTGGTCTGGTTTCTGTTGCTTGAGTGTTCGGTTAATTTCCCAAGCTGCATGAACCAGCGGTTTAAGTTCTGTGAAATCCGTACTTTTAAAAGGAACGTAAATTGGAAATACATTCTCTTTATCTGGACGAGTCTTAGGCCATTCGTCGCGCTGGATCGCTGCCATGAGCGCGTCAACAACCTGCTGAGTATCAAGCTGACCAGCAAGTAGTTTGACAGCTCGACCGGCAGGACTGTAAGCGACCTCCGGCAGCGCGTAATCGGTGCTGCTCCATGTGTTTGAAAAATAGTGTCCTTGGGCATGTGCTTCTTCACAAATTTCCGTCAGCACATCCCACGCCTGGTCGCTGGTCATCTGGTCAGATATGCCATAACGATGCTTTGCCAAACCATCCAGCAGTTTTGAAACTTCAGGTTCTGCGTCTCTTTTTTGCTTCAATGCGACCCAACCATGACGACCATACTTTTGAAATGACTCGCACCATTGAGGCGGGGTTTGGTAGTGATTCATTCTGGCTTGATCGATCAGGTTTTCGATCTGAGTTACCCACTGCACCGATTTAAGTCCAAACAAAAGGTGAAACTGTCCGTCTTCGATTTTTGTAAAAACCCTCGCCTCAACCGGTTTTGAACCGTTAAGCACCAAGGACACTTCAATCGGCGAAATGGACTTGCAGTTAGTCTTTGTTTTTTGCTTTTTTACAGACTCCACGAATTGGGGTAGCAATTTTTGAAGCTTATCGACTGGGACTTCACAAGGCAGTTTTCCGAGCGGGATACCGTCTATCGAAAAACTATTTATTTCCAACGACTCAAGGAGTTCCATGTGAAAACTCTCTTGCGGCTGGACGCCGTTTTCATGTTGGCCATTGAGAGTCGTTTCGGAAAAATCGCTGCGGTTTTTCGCTTGAACTTTCTCCTTCAGGTTGTTCTGGTAATTTAAAAACCCAATACAGAGCGCGATCCCTAACAATGTGACGGCAAGCGTTGTGCTGACCCATCTTGTGACTAGCCAGCTAATCACATGGCAAAGAATTCCAATGAGCCCCAAGAAAATAGCCAAGCGTAAACCGCCTTCCAACTCCAAGAGAATTCCGATGTCGGAAGTGTGCGATTCTTTTGAGTAAATGCTTGTCCACCACTGTCGCCCAATGGCGAAAACTAACCATAGAGGAAAGGTCAACGCCACCACGATCGTTGCTTCGTAGCGGCTAACACGGGAGTCTCTCCGTTGGGTTTTATCCCTCGTTGGTGCGCCTACTTCCATGGTTCCATGAAGGCGTCGTCCGGCAACGGCCAACAGTACCGATGCTGGCAGAAAAACGGCTCCAAGTGCCCAAAACCAGGTGCCAGGTTGTGAGTACCAATGCGCAGGCGGTGAGGCTTGAAAGAAACAGCCAATCAAAACGGCAATCCCAAAAAACATGACCGCCCAACCGCCTCGATGCCCTCGCGATGAGTGCTTTGATCGAATCCGCGCGTAGTGCATCAATGGCAACACGATCAGGTAGCCGTACAGCCAGAGCCCAGGGATCCATACTTCACTTGTCGCACAGATGGGAAAATAAGGGTTCGCCAAAAGTGAGTCTTGAACTGCACAACGAGCCCCAAAAAACATCAGCAACCAAGCCACCGCGCAGACGAGCGCGCCTGAGACAAAGGAAACGAGCAGTGTCTGCCACCAAATCTGATCGCGTGTGAATCCCCACGAATACAGAAAACCAGTTTGGCGAGGCGAAGATTGCCACAGCTTCCAGACAATCAACCAACTATGGAGCAGGATTCCAAACAGAAGGAACAACTCTTGGCCGGTAAAGGGAGTCACTCGAAAAATGACATACAGTCCAACGATAACGATCGCAAACAAATTGACAGCAAGGATCTTCTTGAACTGCCAAAAGAACAGTCCCTGGATTAGCCAGCCCGCACGAATGGACCGGCTCGGGTCGATCGACGTTTCAACTTCGTTCATATCGCATTCACTTCTGTCTAAAGTTTTCTAATGGTTCATCGTTGAGGTACTAGGTGAGGCCAACGCTGCGATCGTTCACGCAAAACTAGATTTTGTGCCGAACGCGGGCTGAAAAAGCTTGCGAGGGGGTAGATCACAGCTCCGGTTGGTACGTGCAAATCCACGTAGGCTGGGTCTCTAGGTCTGCGGCTTTGGCCAGCGTGATCGTGCCGCGTAGCTTTTCGCCCGAAAGTATCGCGACCAGTTCGTTTGTTGTTCGTGACTTCCATTGAAAGGTTCCGCAATCCCAGCGAGTCACTGTTCCACGATCGCCGGAGATCGGTCCTTCGTAGTCGAGGTACTCGATTCGATGGCGAGCCAACTGCTTGCACGGAATGGCGTTGAGTTCATCGCTCTTAGATAGATTGGGTAGTCGCTCGATCGCCCACGTCAGCAGCTTGCCTTCGTCTTGCAGCATCAAGTCCCAATGAGACGCTCCCCCACTGATGTTCGTTGAGTCGGGATTGATTTCGTGTCGAAGCACGACGTATCGCAGCATCGCTAGCTCTGGTTCTTTTCTCACACTGTGGCAAAGGCTTCGCCAAGTCGGATGGGATGAACTTCCGGGAATTCTGAAAAAATCCTTCGAATCCGCACGACCGTTAACCGACAAGTATACACAGGCCCGTGTATTGCGCGGTTGGTGTGAGCACATTGTCTCGCAGCATCTGTTTTGCGATTCGCACGGACCTGACAACCGTCGGCCAATCTGGCTGACACAAAAATTGGATTGAATCCAGTAGCGTTCGTGAACCAGGAGGGGGGAATCACATGAGACGCCTTATTGCTCAAGTTGCGGCGTGTCTTGCCGTGACACTTATGGCGGTACCTGCATTGGCCAACGATGGTCAAATCGCCAAACAAATCATTGCTCAGTTGAAACAACATAAGCAAACTGCAGACCTTAAAGGTTTCGACTTGGGAGTTCAGGTCGACGAAGGTACCGTGACCATGATGGGTCAAGTTGCCAGCCCAGAGCAAGCAATGCTCGCACTAGACACGGCTCGTCGTGTCAAAGGTGTAAAGCTGGTCGTGAATGACTTGTATGTGAATGGTGCTCAGCCAGCGGCTCCGATGGTGGCTACTCGCCCTGTCGCGCGAACTGCAATGGCACAACCTGCCATTCAGCCAGTCGCAGCTCAGCAGCCAATGGGCTATCAGCCGATTGCGGCGCAGTACAACGCAACGGGTGCCGTTGGATCAGCTGTTATGCAGCAACCAACACAACGTCCGATGCAGCAGCAGCCGATGATGCAGCGGCCAATGATGCAACAACAAATGCCTCAACGGCCCATGGCATTCGCGCCATCGGCAATTCGTCAGGCTTCTGCTGTTGCTCCTGCTGACTACATCGAAGGCGGCTCATACGGCGCTGGTGAAATCATCAGTGGCGGTGGTGGCTACGGCGGATACGCTGGTGATGGCGGAGCTATCTCTGGTGGCAATCCATCAGTACCTGGCTACTCGTGGCCAAGTTACGCCGCATCACCAAACTACGGTGCTGTGTCCTATCCTGAGCAGTACTCTGCAACGGCCTGGCCTTACATCGGCCCATTCTATCCTTACCCACAAGTTCCACTTGGATGGCGTAAGGTTGCTCTCGAATGGGACGACGGTTGGTGGCACTTAGACTTCACCAAGAAGTAAGTTCGCGGGAATAGCCCTTCGGACGAAGAAACAACAGTGAGGCAGCCGCACCCCGCGGCCTCTCGCCTGAGACTGAACGCGAAGCGCTCTCGGAGAAATCCGAGAGCCTTTTTCGTTTAGCGGCAATGAGAATCGACCGTGCAAGCATCGAAGAAAACAGAATTACCTGCAAATTCGAAAAAGGCCGCAAGATTCCTCCATCTTTACTCGATAACTGTTTTGTCGAGTCAATACATCGGACCCGCATTGCAGCTTGTCTGTCGCGGAACCCAAGGGAAATTGTCATGGTTAGCCGCCAAAGATTATTCACTACTGCGACCTTATTCGGGGTGATCCTCGCTTCCTTAACGGGATGTGCGAGCCAAGGGCCATTCCTCGGTGTCTTCGGGGTACCGATTCCTGTGAGTCCTTACTTCCAAGATCAAGCGGAAGATCGGTTCATCGAAAAAGAACGATATGATCGAGTGCCAATCTTGGGACCGATCACTTCAGGTGGTCCGGCGATCGCATTGGATCCGCCAAGTGATGACGAAGTCATTCGCACGCTTGAAGTTAGCCATCCTGTCGAAGGCGGCATTCCGTTTTTCAACGAAGTCCAGCGTGACAACGTTCGAATCGTGAAGTCGAAGATCGCTGACTATGTTGATCCTCCACGGTTCTATCCTTTGATCGGACCTGCTCAACTTCACCACGCACACTACAAGTGCACGGTGTACTTCACCGAGACGCATCGTAAGGGCTGGCCAATGCCTCACACCCTGACGGATGAAGAATCGATCGAAGTTATCTACATCGACCATAACCACCTGCACATTGTGGGTGACGTGGATGGCGGACCGGACGGTAACTACTCGAACTAAGCTCCGACCATTGAACTGCGGGAAGGCTCAGTGCTTTCAGAGTTCCGAACGCAGTCACGCAATATCCATAGTGAGTCACCTTTCCTAACTACCGACGCCTGACCAAGCAGATAGATTCGCATCTGGGGTAGCAGGGAGAGGCAGCCCGCGAGCTATATTTAGCTCGCGGGTTTTTTCGTTTGAACATATTCAATTCGGACTTCGACCGTCGCGTAGCAACTGATGACCGGAATTGCATCACTTCACAAGGCCGCACAAGACTTGTGGCAGCGATACCTCGAACTCGGTCCCGGTCGACTACCAGACGATGCAATGGAACCGTATCTAAACGAGCGAGCCGCTTTGAAAACCGATGTGGTAGAGGTTCACGCTTTGCTCGCAGAACTGGAGCCGCTCCTCCGCCGCTGCGTTGAACGAACGGAAGGCCTTTGCTTCGTTACTGGCGAAGCTGGATTAATCCCACGTCGCGACTTGCATGCGAAGTGCGAAGAATTGCTCGACCAACTAGAACGATTGTCATCGGCGCAATGACAAAGGCCAGAGCGAAGTGCTCTGGCCTTTGAGCTGATGCGAGAGTTCAGCAGAGAGACTTTACAGTCCGAGTGCTGCAAACTTCTCGAGGAACCCATTCACGGTTGGTTCCAAAATGCCTTGGACGCCAGGAATCTTGTAAGCGATTTCAAGCGCCGACTTAAGCTTGCCGATTAGACCGCCCATCGCCTGCGTCGCCGCTTCTTTTTGCGGTCCCGCCAAAGCACCGAGGTTTAGGCCGTCAACCATTGTGCCAGCTTCTTCGAACTTCGTGGCTAGTCCTTGAGCACCTTCCACGTCTTTCAAGCCCGTCAGACCTGTCGTCAAATCGCCAAACGTTGAACCCACGTTTTCGAAACCAGGGATTTCGAGCTTCGGCATAGCTGCTGACATATCTGACATGTCCGGCGTACTAACGTCAACATTTAGTTCTGTATCAACGTCGGGTGCCGTAGGCCCATTGAACTTATTAACGGCCCAAAAAGCTAACGCACCAAGAATGATGAGTGGTAACAAAGCAAGCAAGAAACCACCGCCGGACTTTCCAGCGTCCGCCGCTGCATTTGCAGCGTTCGACGCTGCACCTGATGCCGCTCGCCCAGCATCGCCAACGGCATTGCCAGCCGCATGAACACCCTGACTTGCTGCTGCACCGACACCTTTTACCGCGCCGGTCGCTGAACCAAGGATATTCCCGAGTCCAAGCGATTCTGAAAGTTCGCCTTTGAGATGTCCGCCAAGATGATCTTTCTGAGACATCAGAAGGTTCGTCAAGCCTCCAACATCCAAACCTTGTGAACGACGTTGCTTGCCGAGCACACCCATCACGATAGGAGCAAGCAGTCCAAGAATCGTACCTGCTTTACCATTACCGATGCCGGCCATTTTTGCGATTGAACCCAAAAGCGTCGACTGATTGTTGCCAAACAACATGCCCAAAAGCGATGTGCCTGTGTTGAGCAGTCCCGTGTGGTTTCCACCACCTAGCAAACCGCCAATATTATCGAGAATCCCACCATCGTGATCATCGAGCGTCTTGAAAACCTCGTCCGCACCTTGCGATGTTGAGGCTTTCTTCATCAAGCCGCCCAGAAGAGCCGGAATAGCAGCGTTCACTGCGGAGCTCGTTTTCTGTTCATCCTCACCCAAGATTCCTGCGAGTGGACCCATCTGTCCACCAACCGATCCTTTTACTAAATCCAGTAGATTAATTGACATTCCGTATCTCCAATTCGTTGCATGATGTCACTCGGCTTTTGAAAATCGGAAAGAATTGGCAAGAAACGCCAATCCGTTGCACCCCGATCGCACTGCCCCCACAAGTGACGAAAGTACACAAACACTTATTCGTACATCGGGTACGTACATTGTGGTTTTATCGGCGGAAGGCGAAACAGCAGGATTTTGTTGTGATCAACTCCTGGCCGGATTGTTGTTTTCGAATAAAAAGATCTAGGCAGACCCGACCGCTCCAACAGGGGGGCCACCCCTCTCTAGAACACGCAACTTACTTCGGCCCAACGACAGCCGGGCGAGTTAGCATACGGTTGTCCGCATACGCAGCAGAATAGATGCCATCTCCGCTTGTTTTTACTGTCTCTAGTTCAAATACTCTACGAAGGTAGCATGAACTTCAGGCCAAGTAGGTATCTCGTGGAACAACAAAGCCATACTCCACCGACTGTCTTTATCATCGAAGACGAACCGACTGTGAGACAGGCGATTCGATCTCTAAGTGAGTCTATGGGCCTCATCGTTCAAGAGTTCGCAAGCGCGGAAGAATTCCTCGCAGGTTTCGACAAGAGCGCTGTCGGATGCATCGTTGCCGATATTCGACTGCGAGGCATGAGCGGCATCGAATTGCTCGAACGATTGGGCGAAACCGATCGCCGTCGGCCAATGGTCATCATCACTGGTTATGCAACTACACCAAAGGTAGTTCGGGCAATGAGCCTGGGCGCCGTCACTGTGCTGGATAAGCCCTTTGATTCCAATGATCTTTGGGAAGCCATCCAAGTGGGCATCCGCGAAGACCAGTTGGGCCGCGCGAAAGCTATTCAGATAACTGATCTTCGCGATCGCTTTTCTCAGCTCTCTCAGCAAGAACGACTCGTTCTGCACCTGATTGTCAAAGGCTACATCAACAAGCAAATCTCGCGTTACCTCGAGGTCAGCGTGCGGACTGTTGAATCAAGACGTCAACAGATATTTATCAAAACTGGCGCTAAGAATCTCGGTGAGCTAATGTGGCACGCAATGATGCTCAAATCCGAGGGATACGAATGGTTTACGGAGGAAGAAGCACGACTCCTAGAAACCGTAAAACCCCCCGCAGTTGGGTAGAATTTGCCAAATACGGTGGTGATTTCGATATTTTCGCTTACCATTTGGGATCAGCATGAGATGGACTGGGCAACAGTTGCCCGCGCTGACTACCAGAAAGGCGAATGTATCGAATGAGTGCATCGGCGAAAATGACTTCGGCTACGACACCTAAAAGCAAATCGAAGCGTGTTCATTGTCAATCTTGTCACCGAGATGACCTTCACAAACCTGTAGAGACTTCACCTGGTCTTATCGTGGCATCGATTATGACGTTAGGTCTCATCTTCTTGTTCTGGCCGCATCGCTGCTCTACATGTGGCGAAACACGACCAGTCTTCATTTTTACGAAGTCGGAATAGTCGATCACTCGCACAGCGGTCGACGAACGACGTTGATCGAACAATTTCGAATAATGAGGCGGTTGGTTTATGGATTGTGAGTCGAGCATTTGAGCTAGGCCGGATTCAAAACTACGGTTCGCACGCGTCATGAAAATCTCCAAAGCGGTTGTTACCGCCGCAAGCCCATCGCAACATTCGTTGCCGCTACAAAGCGTTGTTGACCGTCGTGGTGAGTCAAAGACCGCACTGCAGTTGATCTTGGACGAAGCCGTCGACGCGGGCATCAGCGAAATCTGCGTGGTTATTTGCCCCGGAGATGAAACTAGTTATCGAAAAGCGGCAGGCGACCACGCAAATCACCTGACCTTCGTCGAGCAAAACGAGCCACGCGGCTACGGCGACGCACTCTTCCGCGCAGCCAGCTTTGTTCGCAACGATCCGTTTCTGCATCTCGTCGGCGATCATCTCTACATCAGCCAAACCGAATCGGGATGCGCGAAGCAACTCGTCGAGATCGCCGAAGCTGAGTCTTGTTCTGTTTCCGCAGTCAACCCAACACGCGAACATCAGCTTTCTATGTTTGGTGCAGTCGGAGCGAGACGGGTGCCCAATCGCACGGGTCTCTATTCCGTAACCAACGTGCTTGAAAAACCGACTCCCACACAAGCCGAGCAAGAACTCGTCGTCGCTGGTCTTCGCACAAGTCACTACCTCTGCCTTTTCGGATTGCACGTTCTCACCCCAACAGTAATCGAACTGTTGCGAACCGAGGTAGAACAATCGACGGGATCGGTACAGCTTTCGCCTGCATTGGCCGAGATGGCACAACGTGAAAGCTATCTCGCCACGGAAATCCAAGGGCAGCGCTATAATATCGGGGCGAAGTACGGGCTGCTCATTTCCCAGCTCGCCCTGGCACTCTCGGGCAAAGAACGCGACATCATTTTGACCGAACTCCTCGACCTCGTTGCAACACACAAGCCAAATTGACGTCCATGAATACGACTTCAACTCAAGCCGTTGTACGTTCATGGGCGAGTGATCCCTTGGTGCAAGTCATCACGTCCGATGACGATGCAACTCGCAATCGGTCCCTTACAAAGATCGTTGAACGGTCGTCGCTTGCGAACTTGCTCGAGCACGCCGAAAACCTGGACGCGTTTTGGCGGCAAGCTGACAATCTTTACGAGCGTGTCCGAGCGTTATTCTTTTTAGCTGCTATCCATCGGATTCACGTTCCAAGGTTCTTGGCCAATGAAGACCCCGGGCTTATTCCATTCCGGAGTTATCAACACTCTTTAAATCGAAGGTTTATTGAGTCGATTGACTCGTTGCTCCAAGACCAACGTCAAAATGGCTCCAGTGATGCAACTTCCAGTGCGTTGGCTCATGCCTATCGCGACTTAGGTTTCCAAACGCTGGCCGACCAAGTTCGAAAAAGCGTTCGCACCGTACGCGGCAACCAGTGGATGTTCCGCACAGGACATCCCGCCGATCATCCGCTTCGTATTCGCAATGAACTGCTGCAACGATCAGGAACAGCGCCAACCTTCCCAACGATCGTTGAGAAGACTGCCGTTCGCATGGACTTTTCGCATAGTGGCTGGAGCGACATTTTCTTTCTGGGCATGGACTTTCCAGCCGGCGCGAAAGTAATCAACGCATCAGTCGATCTGGGTGTCATCGGACGCGATACCAGTCCGACTCCGCCGATCGAATGTTACTTCCGCATCATCGATCAACCTGTTCTACGTTTGGTTAGCATCGATCTAAAGTCTTCGGCTGACGTGACATCCATTCGAGAAGTCTTTGATTTCGCACGAGATTATCTTGGCCTTTTAAAAGCTGCAGTCATCGCGTCGGGAATCGTACCGCCCGGAATGGAAGGCTGTGAACAGGGAATCGACTCGTTGCTCGAACGCATCGTTGGTCCTGGACTTGGCATAGAACTTGTCAGCAAGGTAAACGACATACCCAAAGGCTCACGACTGGCCGTTTCCACGAACTTACTAGGGTCGCTGATCTCCGTTTGCATGCGGGCGACCGGACAAGTCTCTTCCTTGGACGGCGGACAGAGCGAAGCCGATCGACGACTTATCGCGGCTCGAGCGATTTTGGGAGAATGGATTGGTGGTTCCGGCGGCGGCTGGCAAGATTCCGGCGGTGTCTGGCCGGGAATCAAACTCATTCAAGGTGCCGTCGCAGGTGAGGAAGACCCGGAATACCAAATCAGCCGTGGGCGCTTGCTGCCCGAACATCATGTGTTCGAAGAAAACGAAATCTCGGCAGAAACAAGACAAGCTCTACAAGACAGCCTCGTGCTTGTGCACGGCGGGATGGCACAGAATGTTGGCCCAATTCTTGAGATGGTCACGGAAAAGTACTTGTTGCGATCTCCTGAAGAATGGGAAGCTCGGCGTGAGGCAATCGAGATTCTGGACGACATCGGGAATGCCCTGCGAGACGGTGACATTCGTCGCTTAGGAAAACTCACCAATCACAATTTCTTTGGTCCACTGCAGAAAATC
>CAYNJG010000178.1:0-15897 GCA_964397295.1 uncultured Pirellulaceae bacterium | reverse complement strand
GAGGCTACGAACAGAAACGTCATACAAGGCCGGTTCGGTCAGGCGAGCACGCCAACCAGTGCGAAGCCGTACCCAAATGATCGCTCAGGTAAATGACGAGCTTGTGTAGCAAAACATTACGCGGCCGACGGTTTCGTCGGCACTGAATTCTCAATTCAGCCTCTTATCCGGGGAGACCTGCAAGATGGCTCGCGAGTCAATGCCATTTAATAAGCCTGTCATTTTGACTGGCTGAGTTTTTTGCAGCCGCACTGGAGAACCGCGGATGTTTTACCTTGGAATTGATCAGCACGCAAAGCAGTTGACCATCAACCTTCGAGATATCGACGGCCAGGCCGTTCTCAGGCGGCAGGTGAGCACACAACCAGACAAAGTCCTTGCCTTTTTCGAGCAACTGACTGCTCGGTGTGCCAAAGAAGGTTGTGCTCATTCGTGCCACCCAATAGCGTTTATTCTGGGGGATCAGTTCCAGTCCGCGATATCGAGTATATGCATCGGTTCTTGCTCGGTAGTGTCCATGCCGATCGTGACAAGGTTCATGAATTATTGCCGCGTCCTACGTAGCCCCGGTCAGGGCGACGGCGGTGAAGACAAGTGAGGGAGGCTACCGCATTCGGAATGACGAGTGCTTCTCTGCTTACGGCTGCATAGTGCGAAAATGAAGGCGAATCCAACTAGCCAGCATCCACTTGGTTCGGAAAGGCTCGCGACACGGAAGCCAGAGGCTAGGCGCTCGATTTGATAAGACTGAAGCTCATAACTGTTTGGTCCATAGCCGCGTTCGCCTGTGAATGCCGCGAACCATCCCCCACCGCGAAGTCGGTGGAATGTAGCGTCTAGAGGGTCGGTGATGACCAGGTCGTGAGGGGTTTCGTTAACCTCCCAAACATTACCGATCATGCCGACGAGCCCAGTTACTTCATCTTCTCCGGCTGCCATGACGTCAACGATAAGTCCATTAGAAACGCGCCATGTGTTGAATTGCTCGCCCGGTACAGCTCGTATCCCGCCGCGATACGCTGCTGCAACATCACCCGCAGGGGGGTCGTAATAGGCTGCTTTTACCCATTCCTGATCAGTGGGCACCACATACTGCGCGAGAGCATTTCGCAAGATGTTGTCCGGGTTGTAGCCCGGTTCGTCTGGTTCCCAAGCTTGAAACAAAGCGTTCGAATCGTAGCCTTCTTCGCCAGGTTGAGTTTCGAACTTGTAAGCGTGTGGTAACCCTTTCGACTCATTCAACCAATTCACAAAACGTGCGGCTTCATTGGTGCTAATTCCACTGGCGGGCAGTTCAGGACGCGGACCGCCGTCAAGAAAACCTAGATCGTCTATGGAGATCTCAAGCCCTCCCAATTGGTTTGCTAATTGAATCTGCTGCCGGCTAGTTTCGAATTTACCCATCCGATATACGTACGCGACATCACCCGAGCCGGTTCGGGTAGGCTCGTTACCTGGCGAGCCAATCGTAACAAACTCGATGTCGAATTGGTTGGGACCTTCCAAGAAGGTGTCTGCGTTTGAGACAGTAAGAAGCGCAAGCACGAACGCTATCGAAGCAAGGTTGGTTGTCATTCGCATTGTCACACCGATTGAGATGGGAAGTGTGGGCCATGCCGACTGGTAGAGTTAGATGCGGTTTTGCCGCCGGTCTCTCGAGTGTAACATCTGCCCAATTCATTTGCGCCGGAACAACCAAACAAGATCGCCGAGTTCGGTTGGGTCTCTGGTGAGTTTGTAGCGTTCAGACCGTAGTCTTCGGTACTCACCCAATAGGTCACGATACTTCTCGGTGGTTGCCAGTTCTTTTTGCTCTTCCTTTGTCTCCGCGGTCGCTTTGTATTCCCGGAACTTGTCCCACGCCGCGTCCATTTGTTCCTTGAGCAGTGCGATTTGCTCCAGCTCTTCCTCTGTCGGCTCCGTGATAGGGGCCGTTAACCACTCGCTGCGCGCGCCAACAAGCAAGTCGAGATCCCCGTCGCCATCGTAGTCAACAGGTTCGATATGGAATGAAGATCCCGGCCCAATGGGTTTTCCGTTCTTGAACTCTACTCGCTTGGCTTGCTTGGCACCGGAAGCACCCGGCAGCGGTTCAATCAACGTTGCCAGCTGTTCGAACTTTGGCGATCCCTTGACTCCCGTGTTCTGCAAAAGAAAAACGCCGCCGCGGATTGTTCCGACGACGATGTCAAACAAACCGTCTCCGTTCCAGTCCACAACGCGAGGGGCTCCGACACCACCTTCGAAGGAGACAAGATCCTGCCCCACTTTGATTGGGAAGTTCGTTGTTGCGAACCGAGTTTCTTTCGCGCTACCTTCATTCAGACGAACGTGCAATTGACCTTCTTTGTATTCGCCAAGCAGCAGGTCAATGTCTCCGTCGTCATCCCAGTCGACCGCAGCGACGGAAGAGCAGTGGCCCTTTGTGCCGGACCGATCAGTTTCGTCCCATTCATCTGTGTCGCGGTTCCAAAAATCGCTGATCACAACTGCGTCACCTTCCTGGTCCAGTACGTCGGCCGGCTCGCCCCAGCCACTTTCCATACTTTCAACCCACTGTGGCACACCGCTGAAGCTGCTAATCAGAATGTCTTTTCGACCATCGCCATTCATGTCCACTAACTGTGAACTTGCGCCGACACATCACCAGTTGGATGTTCGGATAGGCTTTCCATCTGCGTCTTTGAGCAGGGTGCTCGGAGCCCAGGCTGGATCCCCCTTTCCGGTTGGATTGCTGTTCTCGTAAACGCGAACACTGCCCATCAGCGAACCGGTGACAAGTTCGATCTGGCCGTCTCCATCAACATCAAAGAGGGCTGGTGAAGGGAATCGTTGTTTCGCGACAGCATTGAGAGGCTTGTCTTCGACCGTCAGTTGAACGGGTGGTTCAAAGATTGTGTTTGATCGTGACGTCTTTGGAATTTGAACAGACAGTTTTTTCTTTTGCGGTCGATTACAGACTTGATCAGTGCAGGCCTGGAACCGAACCGTCAGTTCAATCTGCTTGCCTTGAGCATTCGCGTCGACAGCAACCGTTCTTGTGAATTCGACCTGACCTTCGTAGATAGTCTTATCGACGGCATCTTTGCTTTCCATGCTGATGGGGCGTTGCCACTCACCAACCGCTTTGACTCCTTCGGGAAGTTCAGATTCGATGCTGGTGGGTACTTCAGATCCTTTTCCGATCTCGTCGTAGGTGTGCCAGCCGGGTTTGATATCGAAGGTCACAGCAAGGGTGAACAGAGTCGTTGATCCCTTCTCCGGCTGCATCGAAGCACCAACAGTCACGTTGGCAGCGAGCGCTGGAGAGCACAGAAAGATTGAGGCCATGAAAATAGCCATCGAGCAACAGACCCTAAACATAGTTCGTCCCAGTGTTCGGTTCGAGAGGTTTCCTTAGTAGTCTTCATGTTGGCGAATTGCTGCCGCTTCTACTAGTGAGTTTCCCACTGAAGTCGGTCATTTTCTCGAGAAGTCCGGGCCTATCACTAAGAAATCGTCAGACTCTTCGCATCCACCCACGGATGGCTGGTGAAGCGACTCAGGTTGTTGAGATTTGGCGGTCGGAGGCACTGGTGCTTTGCAACGGCCACATGGGCTCCTTGCGTCAACGATCGAGCCAGGTCGAAGTAAAAGCGGTCCGCCAGAAATCCGCCACTAATTCATGGGATTGGTTGGCGACAGGTTTTACTGCACTTCTTCTGCAGCCTGAGTATTTCGGATGGCCCCATAGTGCTTTCGGTCGTGGCGAAACTTGCGTGACACATCACGACCTTCAACGTCTCTGCCGACACACCAGCATTGATCAACCGCTTGGCGAAACCGACGAGCAACTGAGTTTTCTCAAGTCTCTTGATTGTGACGAGTACCAGGGCTTCTACTTCCGCCGACCCATCGACGCGAGCGAAGTCGCAGGGTTTGTCGAGAGAGCTCACCAAACGAGGGCTTCGGGAGGTGGTCGAGCGAAATTCCCAATTCTGTGGGGGGGGCGATTCTTAATCTCAAAGTACTGCGGGGGGAATGCTTACCACTTTGGAGGGTGGTGAAGTACAATGTGCGCCGGTCATAGCTTTTTTCGTCTCTCTGCCAGTGAGGGCAGCAATGCAGAGTGTGTTAGGTCGCGTCGTGGATTGTGTTGCGACAGCAACGCGATATCCCAAACAGCTTTTGGTTCCTGATGCGGATCTTGAAAATGACTTGGGCATCGACTCAGTCAAGCGCGTAGAGATTGTGGCAGCGCTTGCTGATGAGTTTCGACTTGACCTTGTCACACAAGAACGAGATCCCTCGATCCGGACGATTGCGCACGTAGCCGCCTGGGTGGAGGCACTACTTGCTGCCCCAACGGGTGAGCAGAGGGTGGCACCGCTTTCAGATTCTAATGGTGCTCCTCCTCAGATGGTTCACACGCCGTCTCCGTCTGCAGCAAAGCAGCAAGGCGACACTCCGGCTGTAAACGGCGGTGGGCACAATGGACGTTTTGATGTTGCTGAAGAACCCCGGCCTACCAGCGCCGTTGCCACGCAATCGTTCAAAACGGTTCCCGCGGGGCAACCAACGCCGCTCGGTTCTTTGCACGGACGCGTTGCACTGGTGACAGGTTCTGGGCGCGGTGTGGGAAAGACGATTGCACGCGTCCTTGCCGCGCGGGGTGCGACAGTCATTGTCAACTCGTTTCATTCCCGAGATCAGGGTGAGCAAACCACCAGAGAGATTAACGAATCGGGCGGTTCGGCAATTCACATCTGGGGCTCGGTGGCGAATCCCGCGCAGGTGGATGCGATTTTTTCGCAGATCGAAAACCAGATCGGTCACCTGGATATTCTGGTGTGCAACGCGTCCGACGGAAAAATCGGTTCGTTCACGGATATCTCGCAGGAAGATTGGGATCGAGCCTTCAGGACGAATGTATCCGGGCACCATCAATGCGCGATCAGCGCAAGCAGACTAATGGAGCGGCGAGGCGGTGGATCGATAGTCACCATGTCATCGGTGGCCGCGCAGCAGTTTGTGGAAGGTTTGGGAGGGCAGGGCGTGATTAAAGCGGCTGTCGAATCTCTAACCCGTTATCTTGCGTGCGCACTTGCGCCGCTGGGAATTCGGACAAATTGCGTTTCGGGAGGACCGGTATACGGTGACTTGATTTCCATGTATCCCGAGGCGCGGGCAACGCACAACTATTGGGAGAACATTATTCCGGATGGGAAAATGTGCAGTCCGATGGATCTGGCAAGCACGATTGCGTTTCTTCTTTCCGACGAGGCGCAAGCAATCAATGGAGCCGTTTGGACCGTTGATCATGGCTTGTCGACGCGATCGCACAGTCGACCTCTGCCGCAGGCTGCGGCAGCGCAACTAGCAACTAAATTGCCGGTCCGTTAATTTGCCAGGGGATTGCGATGGCGTTTTTTGCAACACCGTACACAATTCACTTCGACGATACGATGGCTTACGGCAGCCATCACTTTATGACGGCATTCAAGTTTCAATGCGCCTCCCGCGAGGCGCTTCTTTACGGCGAGTTGATTTTTGACCGTCCCGGAGTGAAGGACGCGCTCGAATCGGTCTTCCTGTTTACCGCAGACGCGTACTCCCGCAACTTGAGTCCCGCGTATCTCGGGGATCGGGTGGCAATCTTTATTTCGCTTGAGGAATGGGGGCGGGTCAGCACCCGTTTCTGTTACCGAATGCTTGGCGAAAAGGCCCAGCCGATATGTGCCGGTTTTCAAACGATCATTTGTGCGGACGCAAAATCGGGACGGCCAGTCCCGCTTCCGGAGCCCGTAAGAATTGCGTTCGACGATATTCGGGAGATAGCCGAAGCCGAGTCGCCGGTGTCATTTCGCGAGCGGGTACTGCAAGGCACGGAGTCTACGCAGAGTTTGTTTTCGAGTGATGTCTGCGAGTCGGCGTTAAGTTATCTGTCGGATCGGTATCCGCATCCACGAATCGTCGAAACACAAAAAACGAACAAGCCAGGTGGTACGCCGAGTCGTCGATCATTTGAAACGATTTCGAATCAGATTGTTGCGGACGCTCCGCTTCCAGCGACTCCCGTTGTCGAAAACGAAGTATGGGTGTTCCCGGGGCAAGGCGCGTTTGATGCGGGTTTGCTTTGCGAGCGAATTGCGGAGTGTGTCCGATTGACGCCCGAACTGCGAGACGACCTTGATCAAAGCGCCAGTATCGTTTCCAAGGAATTGGGTGCAGACGGGCGCGGGCTGTTGAGCGGGTCTGTCGAGGATTGTGTCAAAGCCGTTCGCGGGAATGGGGCGCTTACGCAAATCGCCATCTTCATTCAGAGTGTACTGGGCGCACGTTTAAGGCAGCGCCACACATTACCAACGATATTGATGGGCCACAGTTTCGGTGAGTTGGCAGCTTTTTGCGTAGGTGGATGCTACGATCTGACGACGGGTGTGCGGATCGTTTGCCAGCGTGTGAACGCGGTTGACGAGCTTGGACCCGAAAGCGGTAGTTTGCTCGTTGCTGCCACGAGCCGCCGTGCTGTTGGCGAAGAGATTTCCGTTTGCGGTTTGTCCGATCTGCGCATTGCTGGCCGAAATCACGAGAAACAAACCGTCGTGTCGGGGCCAGACGGGCAGTTGGAACAGCTGCGCGAGCAATTGAAGTCGTTCGGAATTCAGTCGACGAGCATTTCAAGTCCCACCAGTTTTCATCACCCGTCATTGCAAAATGCATCGGCGGTCTGGTTTCGTCAGTTGGATCAGCTGGCGATTTCAGCGCCTTCGAGGGCAATCTATTCACCGATTGGACGCAACGTCATTGCCCCTGGGGACAATATTGCGGCTATCCTGAGCAGTCAATTCTTGAGGTCGTTCGATCTTCAAGGCGCTATCGACGACTTGGTGGCTGGCGGAACGACGAGGTTTGTCGACTGTGGGTCATCTGGTTCCTTGGCTCGATTGTTAAAGGCCGCTGGTCCCGATTCCATCGAGGTGTTGCGTGTTGGAGATGCCGTAGAGGATCGCGCTGCTGCAAAATCCGAAGCCACGCCTTTCACCACCTCACGAATTCAAAATGGTCTGGCGCCCCAGCCGATCGAAACAACGGATCGCTTTACTGTCGAAACACAGGCGTCGGTCGTCCCGTCCCACAAAAAAAGTCACCGAACGTCGGTGGCCATCGTTGGGCAGGGTTGCTTGTTGCCAGGACGGGCGACATCGCCAGGTGAGTTGTACTCGGCGATCATCCACGGGCGATTGGGAATTGTCGATCAACGAAAATACGATCCGGACTGGGGGCGAGACTTTTATGCGGCTGAATTGACCCCAGACCGGTCGACGTCCGCTTTGGTGGGGCGTGTCGATGATCGAGACATTGTGTCGCCCAGCGGTGTGGATTCGAAGGTCTTTGATGAGTTTTCGCGAGCGCAGCAAGTGCTCTGTGTGTCTTTGGTCGGTTGCCTGCCAGCGCTCCAAGCTGCGAATCCGAAACGCGTGTTGTGTCTTGTTGGTGCCACCGCGGATGGATTCAGCGATCAGGACAAGTCTGCCGTTCTGCGTTTTGCCGGGGTTGATCCAAGCGACGGTGATGTCGCCAAGCGAATCGGTGACGAGCGGTCCAATTTGCAGGACCCGTACATTGCCATTCAAGAAGTGTTTGATCGAATCGTCTCTCCCGGGATGGATGTGCAGTTGATTGATGCGGCCTGCGCCTCGTCGCTATATTCGATGGCGTTGGGAATGCAGGCGCTCGAAGACGGCGAAGTCGACTTTGTGGTGGCAGGTGGAGTATTCTGCCCGGGGCCAGGAAACAACTGTCTCTTTTCTCAGTTTGGCGGGCTGACAGCGACTGGCTGCAGGCCCTTTGACGCCAATGCAGATGGCGTTGTGTTCTCCGAAGGCGCCGCGTTCGTAGTGCTTCAACGATTGTCCGACGCAAAGCGAAGCGGCGCATCGATCGGGGCTGTGCTACGCGGCGTTGGGCTGTCGAGCGACGGTCGCAGTTCATCTGCGAATGTCCCCCAGACATCCGGGCAAAAACTGGCATTGGAACGATGCTATGCGAACTATGACGTTGCGCCAGAATCGATCGCTGCCATCGAAGCCCACGGTACATCGACTCCGGTCGGCGATGCTACGGAGTTGAAAACACTGAACAGTTTTTTCTCTCGGCACGTCGATTCTCCCATACCGGTGCATAGCCTGAAGGGATTATTGGGCCATTCGGGTTGGGCTGCAGGGGCTGCTTCCATTATCTCTGCCTGCGAAGTCATCCGCCACGGTGTGTTTCCATCCCAGGCCTTTCATACGAAGTCGTCCGAGGCCCTGTCGAGTGCCAGTCAGGTTTTGACCGTCGCCAAAGAGCCAACAAGTATTGACCTGAACGGCAAGTGCATCGCGATCGATGGGTTTGGATTTGGTGGCTCGAACGCACACGTTGTGATTGAACCATTGCAAGAGGGGTTGGGCGGCGATCAGTACGGAGAAGTCGCTTCCGGCAATGTGACTCGAGTGACGAATGAGGATGATGAACTGGTTGTTGTTGCGTGTCACCAGCTTGTACCGACGTCCGTAGAGATCGATGCAGCGGGACGGAAGCGGACACGCTTTGATCGTGATGCCCATCTCCTTCCCGACGATATGCTCTTGTTGCCAGACCTCGTCGATGACATGGACGTTACACAGAAACTGGCAATTTCTGTTGTCGGCGAAACGCTCAAGAAAATCTCCAATTTTGCAGACGTGCTGCGTCCGCAGACAGGCATTGTGATTGCCCACAGTGGGAAAACCGAGCGTGCGGTTGAAGCGACGACTCGCATCCTCGCACCGAGAATCAAACGGGAACTCGCTGGTCTTGCTGCGGCCGATCTCGCCGAACAAGCGAACCTGCGAGCGAGACCTTCAGGTCCTTACACTTTGCAATGCATGATGCCGAACGTTGCCGCGGGGCGTGCCGCATTGCAATTCGATCTCAATGGGCCAAACTTCGTCGTCGACTCGGGAAGCAAGTCGCTGGAGTCTGCATTTACAGCGGCAGGGCGTTTGCTACGCAGCGGCGAGGATAGCGGATCCAGGCTCATCGTCGTCGCGGCAATCAGTGCCAATCGGTGGGCGGTCCCCAAGACCGAAGCGGCAACAATCGGGAGTGAATACGCGGCTGCATTTGCTGTGACAACGCGAAGTAACGCTGAGAAATTCGGTCTGAAGGTCGTTGGCCCACTTGAATCCGCGCTGGTCGCGATGCAGAGCGATGCGACCACCGAGGAAAAGGTCACAACGCTGATGCGAACGTTCGACAGCTCGGTAGCGTCGCTGCCCGTTGCGATTACTGCTTCAAAAACCGTGCAGGCCACGTCGGATCGTACAAGCTCGACAGCCGACGAATTTCCCATTCACACTCCGGTCTGGGTCGACGCCGCGTTGAACCGCGCATCAATGGAAACATTTACCGCAGGCACTAGCGAGAGCTGGTGCATTCTTGCCGAGGCGCAGGAGTCGCTCGTTGCGGAGTTGGTCGAAACGATTCCTGAGTTTTCATCCCGGCATCTGTTGTTGTTGGTTGGGCCCCAGGCAGAATCCGAAGCCCGCCGTATCGCCCGTCCCAACGTTATTGCGACTGATCTGCAGTCGGAAGAATCGGCGATGGCGGTGATCAACGAGATCGTTCAATTCAACCCTGATTCCGTGGTTGCGATCGGGCGTGCTGGAACGTGGGATCTTGGCGAGACACTCGAAAACGTTCCTCATAACGATCTATGTGAGTTGCTTTTCCTGACGATGAAAAACCTGACGGCGAGGATTCATCGACAGGAGACGGACGTATGGGGTTTGTTTCCGGGCGGCTGGAACGAAGTTGTGCATCCGTCGACTGGGGCGGTGTCGGGATTGATCAAGTCGGTAAAGCGAGAATTGCCCGATGGCCGATTGGGTGTCTTAAGCCGACGCAGCCCGTCGGTCGCCGATGCGTTCCGTGGTTTGCTTCGCGAAAGGCGATCACCAGACAATCGCGATCAAGAGATCGTGCACGATGGGAATCGTCGCTTGCTGCGCAGGTTTCGGCCTTCGGATGCGGAACCGTCGGTCGAATCAGATGCTCGATTTGCACTGAGTGCTGATTCCGTCGTCGTCGCCAGTGGAGGTGCTCGCGGAGTCACCGCGGTTACGATTGAAGCGCTCCTCAGAGATTATGGTTGTACCGTCATCTGTCTGGGAAGAAGCCCGCTGGAAGACGGACCTCCAGATTTTGGTTCCGCGGAAGTGCAGGAACGATTTTTCGCCGACTTCGTTGCCAACAACCCGGGATCCTCTCTGCACGAGATGAAAAAGAGCTATCAATCGGCTCTGGCGCGCTGGGAGGCAAAGGAAACAATGGATCGGCTTTCTTTGCTGGGAGGCCGCGTTCGTTACGTGGCTGTGGATGTTACGGACGTCCAAGCGGTAGAGGACACTATTGATCGCGTCGTTGCAGAATTCGGACGTATCGACCTGGTGATTCACGGTGCTGGCGTGCAATGGTCGAAACGCCTT
The DNA here is from genome assembly GCA_964397295.1 of uncultured Pirellulaceae bacterium. Classification (GTDB taxonomy): domain Bacteria; phylum Planctomycetota; class Planctomycetia; order Pirellulales; family Pirellulaceae; genus CAYNJG01. The sequence continues at coordinate 5,404 of CAYNJG010000178.1, read as the reverse complement.
GAGGACCGTACTTTGGCTGAGTTTCGAAAGACGTTTGATGTCAAAGTTGCGGGGCTGCGGAACCTCCTGGCCAGCTGTCGATCACGCCTTGGCCGATTGGTACAAGCCATCACTTTCTCTTCTGCGTACAGCATTTTTGGCAATGACGGGCAGCATGACTACGGTGCTGCAAACGAAACGATGGATCGGCTGTGTGGAATGTCGCGGCTGCTGTCTGATCACCATTGGGCAAGCATCGCTTGGTCAGCCTGGGATGGGATTGGCATGACGCGTGGTTCGGAGTATCGCGCGTTGGCGGAGCAACGCAACCTGGCACTTCTGGACGCGGCGGGTGGGCAGCGAATTTTTCGTGACATCATTCAGGGGATCGGGGCGGAAATCAATCTGCCGCTTTCGGTTGCGGAAAGAAGTCGATATCGGCTGCGAACCGTACCTGCGTCTGGTGATCGTTCGGTACTGGGGACTTCAGAGCTGTCGTTGCGATTGTTGGGGCTGGAATGTCTTGATCATCACCTTGCTCGCGGTATGCGTACATTGCCGGGCGCCTGGATTATCAACTACATGACGGAAGCGGTTTTGACTCATTCTGGCCAATCCGCCGAATTCGTCGGGGTCAAAGGGATGCAGTTTTCGCGATTCATACGACTGACGAGCGAGCGCGATCCGAATCTGCGCATCGTTATCGATGCGACGTCGGACGGATTTGATGTATCGATGATCGGTGACATCCTCAACCCAGATGGTATTGCGTTGGCTACAGATGTTGTATTTGCGAGCGCGACGTTATCGATAATTCGCCAATCGTTGGGTTCGGCGATGGTCGATCAGATTTCGCCACACGGCAAATCGGACGTGAAGATGGTGTCCGATCCGTATTGTGCTGATGGGCAGATCGTCTCACTCTCTGGTCCCTTTGATTGTCTGCCGGAAATCGAAATTGGCACGCTGGGGCGACAAGCCGTTTTTGCCCCCAGTCGATCTGTACAGTGGCAGGGCGTTGTGCCATCCCTGCTGCTTGATGCGTCGTTTCGAGTCGCCTGTATGCGAGCCACGGATGGATTGCACGTTCCCACCACGATCGATAACGCCATCATTCCGGTAGGAATTGCCGCGGATTCGACCGAGGCATCCGGTTGGCGAATTCGAGCAACCCGCCCGATTGTGACAGGGGACAACATTCGTTGTGAACGGATCGAAGTCACGGACGAGAGTGGCGCGGTGAGAATGCGTGCCGAGGGCGCCCTGGTGACGCGGCTGTGGGAGTAATCGCCGACATCTGCTTTAAGCCAGTAATCGCAAGCACGACGCTATCGAAGCAAGGTTGGTTGTCATTCGCATGTCACACCGGCGTGAATGGAATCGACTCTCGCAAATCGACTTTGATAGATGCCACCCAGCTAATACGGCGAAAGCGGAATGACGCCCAACTCTTCGAGTTTCGCTATCAACGCAGTGGTCATCCTGCCCTTGTCTCTCACATCGACATGCGAACCCTCTGGCGTCGGCACGTTCATACCGGGAACGTCGCGGAAGTGTATCGTCGGCGCGCCAACTCGTTCTGCAAACACGTCCCAATAGAGTTCTCGCGGATACTCTTGCTCCTTCTTCTCAAACAGAGCTTCGTCGACGGGAAGGAAAGCAAAAACGACTTCCCCGCCTCGGTCTCGAATTCGCTTGACGCAATCCGCAACGGCATCAACCGATTCCAACCAACCGCTCCGCGCAGCCTCCCTGGTTTCTGCGTAACCATCCGGTATGGGCGATCCAAAATATCGCGCCCGCAGGTATTCCAACTCGGATTCATCAACTAGTTGGAAGTCGGCATCTAAACATCGGTCAAAGCGAACATTGATGTAGCGAGGTTTAGGCAGTCTGCGTTCCAACAGTATCTCGCGTGCGACGCTTTTTAAACTCAATCGAGAATCGGCCGACGCCAAACTAGCATCAACGGTGCAAGCCAATCGAGTTTCCAGCGACGAATAAAATGGCGCCGTGCGAGCCGTATCCACATAGGGCGCCATCGCCGGCCAATTCGCGAGATTGAGTGAATCGGCATTTGGTAGTGAGCAAATCACCAGCCCTTCGAATGAATCATCGTTGCTCAATTCAAAAAGTGCACCTCCAGGCGGGGTCGCTGCGACGGCAAGCATCGTGATCGGCGTGTCCGGATATCGCTCGCGAAACGCGTCGACAGAAAACCCAATCTGCATGCGCGAAGCACCCAGCAAGACGACTTGTCGAGGTTGAACCTGACGACGATGTAATGTCCACAACTCGGGCGAATCGAGGATCGTTGGACGGTGACCATTCGCTCGCAAAAGGATCTCGTAGCTGCCAATGGTGGTGATCGCCAGCAGTATCGCCAGCAGCCACATTCTGATCCAAGATAGGTCCGGCGCTCGTTCGACGGCATCAGAACTGGAAGTAGATGAACGCACGACTCTCTCCCCTGGTCAAGAAAATTGTGACTAACATGGCTGCGACGATGATCGATAAGACGATCGGTGGTGTGCGATCGACTGCGGACTCAATCGGTGTCTCGCGAAAGTGCCAATGGGCGAACGCCAAACAGGCGAATGTCCCCAACACCTCCAACATGTCTACGAAAGCAACCTCACTACCGACCATGCCTCCCCAGCCCATCATCGCCAGCCACATGCTTGATGCTTGCTGGAACGTATTGGCGCGAAACAGCACCCACGTGAAGCAGACGCAAGCGAACGTAATCGCAGCAAGACAGAGCTTCCCGCCGATGGTTGACCAAGCGGACCACTTCGCAATGGCCGTTTGGCGAATCAGGCGCTCGATAACCAACAGCGCTCCGTGAACTGCACCCCATGCGACAAACGTCCATGACGGACCGTGCCAGAGTCCTCCAAGTAGCATTGTCGCCATCAAACTCATCAACATGACGACCTGCCCGTGGCGGTTTCCACCGAGTGGAATGTACAGATAGTCCCGGAGCCAAGTTGAAAGGCTAATGTGCCATCTCCGCCAAAAATCGGAAAACCCGATCGCTGCATATGGACACCGAAAGTTATCCGGCAATGCGAAGCCAAGCATCATGGCTACGCCAATAGCGCAAAAAGAGTATCCCGCGAAATCACAATAGATTTGGCCTGCGAATGCGATGGTTCCCAGCCATGAATCCAATGTGCCGTGAGTCTCTCGCGAAGCAGAATAGACTTCGTCCACCGTCTGCGAAAACATCGAATCCGCGATCACCATCTTGAGAAACAGACCCAGCACGAGCAGGCATGCTCCCCATCCCAAATGCCTAGCCGAAACCCGCCTCTCCGTTGAGCACTGGGGCAAGAAATCGACCGCTCGGACAATCGGCCCCGCCACCAGCTGGGGGAAGAAGGAAACATAGAGCGCAAAATCGAGCGGAGACTTCGCAGGCTCCATCTTTCTTCGATATACATCGATGGTGTAGGACAAGGTTTGGAATGTGTAGAACGAGATCCCAACCGGCAAAATGATCGATAGCTTCGGCGGCACGTGGGTAATTCCCAAAGCCGCTACGAGGTCCGTGTACGAAGCAACCAGAAAATTGGCATATTTAAAAAATCCAAGCATTCCCAGGTTCGTACACAGGCTCAAAACCAGGAATGCAACGCGTTTGCCTTTGCTCTCGGCGACATGCATCCACTGCGCCGCAAACCAATCGATGGTGGTCGAAAGCACCAGTAGAATAACGAATGGCGGGTTCCACGAACCGTAAAACAGATAACTGGATATCAGGAGACTCAGTTTTTTGTATTGCCAACTGATCGCCGAATAATGAACTGCCAGAACCGCAGTCAAGAACACGATAAAGGTGTAGGAATCAAAGACCATCTAATCGATCAATCAATGTGTCGAGCAACTGCCAAAATTTCCGGTGTGCGGCTATTGCTACCTGACAACAGAATCCGCCAAGGCTTTCGGTCGAACGCGCAGAGCTTCGAAACGCTTTGACGAGAAACGAAGCCGGTAAACTTCTATCTGCCGCTCGCCCTTTCGAAACTGACCGCGGGTTAATGCAATCTCAACGAATGCGTAGCCAGCCGTGCGACGGGTACGTGTGCCCGCCGAATGCCCGAGCCAGCAGCGCACCCGAACTTCATTTTCGGCTACGTGCACACGGAAACCGTTCCAATCGTACTTGATTCCCGACTTCGATTTTCGGGATTGTATATCAGAGTGACTTGAGCGCCCAGCGCAAGATAGTTGGCTTCGCCTGGCATCAAGGAGAAGACTTCAAGGCGTCTCGCAGCAGCCGAGCCCAAAGCCGGTTACCCTCGGGGCTAAGGTGCAGCCCGCCACCATCGTGAAACTGTTCGTCCAGCTCGCCGTCGCCGTCGGCGTCAAAGTGCTTTCGATTGTCTAAGAAGTCTACCATGGCACGTTCTGCGGCGAGTAACTTCAAGGCTTCATTCACGCGATTAATGCGCGCGTTCGAGACCGAAAATCGTTCCGTCTTTTCTTCAACCAATGGCAAAATCGACGAAATGAGTACAGGCACGTTCTGCAAGGAATCAAGTATGCTGGCAAAGTTGGCTAACACTTGATCGTCAGATCTGGTGGGCAAATCGTTGACCCCAATCGCGATCACGACCTTCGAAGCATTTGCAATGGAACAAGGATAAACTGGTAACCGGTCGAGTACGCCAACGGTCGTATCGCCGCCGATGCCGTAGTTAACCGCGCTAGGCACCACAGCTGTGACACACAGGCCCAACGTGTGGCTGTCGCCAATGAAGATGGTTGATCCTTCGGGAACCAGCTTATCCGTTCGCTGATGATAGCTGACCATGCGGTCAAAGTGGTCGGTATGGTTTCGAACCGCGGGCCCTAGACCCAATTTCGCTGCGACCCTCGGTAGCAGATCGGTCTTCCATAGAGCGATCCCTAGCGCAGCGTGAACTAACAGCAAATAGAAAAGAAACATCCGACGAGTTGTCCTGGAATACACAGTTTTGCTCCAGTGCGCTTACCACAACTAAAGCCTAGCGAAACCAGACGCACGCGCCGATACGACCCTCACTCACGGTCTTTCGCACATGGACACAGCCATCACTGTCCGTTGACTTGATTCGCCGCGATACTTGCGTTGAGACTTATATGGATTTACGCGGACGGCCAAGGAAATACTGAATCGAGTTTTCATTCGATTGCGCCAGGATACTTTGAGCGGCTTCTTTGTTGGTCTCCCACGAATCGTTCTCATACCGAGTTCATCGCGAGCGAATCGATGAGCCTTTTCGCTACCGTAACCTGTGTGCTTTTCATCTCGAGTGCGTTTCAAGGACTAGCAGAATCAGAGCCGAGCAATGTATATTGCTCGTCGCCAATCACTTTGATTGTCGAATCAATCTATCTAAAGAAGATTCACTGGCTCCATTGCCGCTGGGGAGTTGGT
>CAYNJG010000177.1:0-15961 GCA_964397295.1 uncultured Pirellulaceae bacterium | reverse complement strand
GAGATGCTGCGTCTGTTGAAGCAGGCTTTTCGTTTGGGGCTGGGGTGGGCGGAGTTTCTTCTGCCGATGGTGTTTCCACAGGTGGAGTGGCCCCGGGGTTTTCGCTCTGCGGTTCCGGTGTTTCTTCAACCGGTGGAGTTTCCGCTTGCTGCGACTCCCGTTGAGCCGTTTGCTCCAGTGAAACTATCGGCGTTGTGTTCCGGTTCAGAATGAACGCAAAAATTCCGCCACCCAAGGCTACGCCCAAAAGAATAACGGCCCAAAGTGAGAAACTTCGTTTGCGGTTTTTGCGTTTCGTGGCCTTGATGTTGGGGCCGCCGGCTTCGGAGGGTAGTTCGGGAGGTGCAACGCGCACATCGTCGAAATCGTCCAACAGGTCGGTGCCAGAATTTGCTACGGGACTGGTATCGATGGAACTTGCCGTATCCGATGTAGTTTTTGGTACTTCGGCAATCGGCGTGACGTCGGGAGCTGCCGTCGGGTTGGACAGGTCGATCTTCGGTTGATCATGTCGGCCGAGAATCGATTTTGCTTCTTTCGTTCCTGCCGGTAAGCAACGCACGAGGCACTCGACGCCGGGCGGGATGCGAGTGAAATAGGTCGAGAATGTCATTTGCCAGCGTTCGTCCTCGGGCAATAGCGACTGTGCTTCGAGCAACAACGCCAAGACATCGACCTCCAACGGGTAAACGATGTAAACCGGTTTTCGCTTGCGAACTTGTTGAATCAAAAAATCGCACCACAGCGGATCGCTGGCCGCGGATTTCCAACTCTGTCGCGACATTGCTTCGAGCGTGGCCAATTCGGGAGTCGCACGTGGAGGCAAGACGCGCGGATCGCCCGACCAATTCTTGACGGCGAATCTTGAGTCTGACAAACAGGCTGCGGGCCCAGCCGGAATTAGATCGGCCTGTTCGAGCACAACGTGATGCGCCAATTTGTTCGAGCGACCGGAATAGTCCAAACCGGCGTCGGCGACTCGCGATAGAACGAATGCCGCCTGTCCACCGATTTGTGTCCGCACGTAGGAGTAAGCGATTGGGTTGTTGTCGGCTTGGATCGTTCCGGGCGGAAACAGATGACGATAACCGCTCAGCGATTCCAGCTTTTCGCTCATCGGCTTCGACATGCCCGCTGAACTGGCGACGGTGCAGTAGCCACGACTGCCCGGTTTCAAGCCACTCTTCGCGGACGTGTAAATGAGCTCTTGGATCATGCGTCGTCATCCTCATCGTGCCCGACGCTTTGTGTGCTGCTTGCGGATGTTGTGGAACTCGCATTTGCGTACGGCACGAGTCCCTCGCAGCGTTGGGCGAGCGTCCATAGGATGGGAACGTCGCACCAGATCGGTGAGATATTCTCGGGTTTGATACCAAACTTTCCCGTCACGGGATCTTGTTCGGGCGTCATGCCGAACGCGCTGGCGGGCAAGAAAAGCACGCGGCTAGAAAATGCTTCAGCACTGGAAACGAACTCGGGAGAGAACTTCCACATCAGTTTTCGAATGGCGTCGGAGATGTCCTCGATTTGCTTCATATCCAACGCGTTCCAGTCGTCTGCCGTTTTCGATTCCGTAAGCGGAACGGCGAAGGGTGCCGTGTCGAGTAAGTCGGACCATGCGTCGTACTTCGTCAGCAAAACGACGAGCGGCGCCTTATGCTGCTCGTCTTGACCAAGCCCGGCGTGGCGGCGAACACGTTGCGCCAACTCGTGCAGTAGCGTTTCTTGCCGCGACGTTACTAACTCCTGAGTCACTTGCGGATCTTTGGATGACCTACATGCGGCGCGGAAGCGGATGTCTTGCGTAGGATCGAACAAAAAGAGCAGTACGCTCGATCGAGCCAAGTGACGTGTGACTAAGTTTTGCCCGGTATCTTTGCCAGGTAAGAAAGACTCGCCGGCGTTGTCATACAAACACAGAACTCTCGCGACCTGCTTACGTCGGGGGGCATGCGGATGTGATGGATTCGGCATCAACGAAAACAAAAACGGCATCGGCAACGTGATCGTTCGTCCGCCCATCATGACGGAGCTGTACAAGTCGCCCTGTTCTTCGGTTTTCGCCAGCCGCACAACTTCGTTTCGGTTTGGGTTGAAGAACTGTTGCTCGACGTAATCGTTGAGTACTTTGTTCGACTGCGGGTCAGCGTCGGTAATCGTTACACGAAAGAACCGAGGCAAACTCTCACGCAGTTGCTGAATCATTGCCGAGAGAAAATACGTTTTCCCACACGCGGGCGCGCCGACGATCGAGACGAACAGCGGCGCTGTTTCGAGCATGGCGCGCGGAACGACTAAATGACATTGCGGACACGCGAGTTCTTGGCAGACTGCTCCTCCGGAATCAATCGCGTTGCCTTTGATGTTAAATCGCGACGGCAGGAACCGCTGGTATTCGTTGTCGCCCAGTCGATCGTCGCCAAGAAGCGATTGGTGCTCGGCCACCCAATGCGTTTCTTCTGGTGGAAACTCATGCCAGCAATGCGGGCAAGTAATGCGTTTCCGTAGACGTACTCGAGTCTCGGCAGAGGGTGCGGGCATAGATGTGGCGTCTTCGTTCTCGTTGGTCCAATGCGTCTTCCATAACCAGACTATATTGTGACAAGTCTGGATACGGTTGGACAACTCAAATTGGTGGTTGCGATATTCAGAAATCTCAACCGTGATGAAAAGCCGGTCCTTGGAATCGAGATCGGGTATTTTTGTCGGTCAATTGTGTCGTTCGGGTTCCTGTCATGGCGTGGCTGCTTCGTTCCGATAAGATTACACATTCTCAATTCGTTCAACGTTAGCAAAAGAAGTTATGGTCGAATCGAACAATCTCAAGCCAAATACATTCTTTGTTGAAGTTTCCGGAGCAGGTCTCCCAGAAGTCGATGGTCTTTTCGTACCTTCCACAGCACCTCCTACGAAATCGGAATCGGGAACGGTCTCCAGCCTGGGGTATTGGAATGGCAGAATGGCTTGGGACCGAGCCGACGGGAAATCGGAGCGAAGCCCAGCTCTGTCGTACTCCAATACCTACAAGTCGTGGAGAATCTGTCGTCTGGACGGTCACCTTGCGTACGACGCAACGTGTGATGATGAGATGCCACCAACTGATCGTGAATGGCATGTCTATAAGAAAGGTGTTGCGCCCGCGCCGAAGGTGGTTCTTCATCATTGCGATCCGAGAAAGCCATGTCCTACGCCGAACGTGGTCTTCGTAATCGGTGGGCCAGGATGTGGAAAAGGTACGATGTGCGAGTTGGCCGAGCTACAACTCGGCTGGACTCACCTCTCGACGGGTGAGTTGATTCGGGCGGAAATAGAAGCTGGAGGGCCACGCGCAGCAGAAATCGAAGCCACGTTAACTGCCGGCCAATTAGTTTCGAACGAAATCGTCGTGACGCTGTTGAAGAACGCCATGGAGTGGGCGACGAGAACGACCGGCAGAAACAATTTTCTGCTAGATGGATTTCCTCGATCGTTGAACAATATGGAAGGCTGGTACGACGTCTACGGTCGCGACGCACAACTGCCCAAAATGCTGTACTTGGAGTGTCCGTATGAAATTCTCGAGCAGCGGATTCTGGGTCGTGCCAAATACACGGGCAGAAGTGACGACAATATCGAGAGCATCAAGCTAAGATTTGAAACCTTCAAGGCAAAAACGTTGCCGACCGTTGAATTGTTCCGGGAAAAGAACAAGTGCATTGAAATCGACACGGGACAAGATCGACAAGCAGTTTACAAGCTAGTTGAAGCTAACCTCGCCGAGCACACTGACAAGTCGCTGGCGGAGAAACCACTCACCGAGAGAGCCGAAATGCTTCTCGGATTGAAACCGTTTCCTAAAAAGGCAACATGATTTGCGAACGACGCGAGTCTGAATAACCGCTTTTTTTTTCTGCCACTGCTACCAGCCGCCTACATTTTGCGTGCGTACTGCCTATTGCTAGCTCTATCTAGGAAGCACGTCAGGTTGGTATGGCTTGCGAAATCGTAACCCATCAAGGAAAAGACGCCGTACGAAACGGACAACCCATCCAATCGGCTCCCCTCGAACAGAGTATTGGATTTCCCCTACTATTGATGGTCTTGTTCGTGCGGTTCGCCGATATATTTTTGTGGGTACCCCAACGGGAGATAACAGCCGTAGCCTTCGGGCCTCCGGCAGCCATCCCGACGGGCCGAGTTTTGATGATGGTTGTCGCAACGAGCTGTCCACGCGCGATCATTTGTTGAACATTTGTGTGCTCCATGGGAGATAACAGCCGTAGCCATTCGTGGCCTCCGGCAGCCATCCCGAAGGAGCACGCAATGTTCGCACTGCGGCGAGAAGAGAGAGTAGTTAGTTATTTCGCCGCGGGCCCGGACGTTTAACTAACGTCGATTCTAAGTCGTGGGGCGGACCAACACACCAAGAGCACGCCGCAAACGAATCGTTGCGAGCGCGTGTTCTATTTGGCTTTGCACCACGGCGATCTCTGCGTCTGATACGCGAACGTGGCTATTCAAAATGTCTTGGAGTCGCAAACTCGAATTGCGATCCTGCTCACTCGACAGCAGTCGGTGCCGCGTTTCGAGAAGTTTGAGCGTATCGCTTGCCGCGTCTAGTGCTTGTTGGTTTGTTTGCAGTGTTCGCCGAGTTGTTTCGAGTTGGCGAAGTTCTGTGACAACGTCGAACAGAATACGTTGAACCTCCACCCGGAACTGTGCTGCGATCTCTGCAATTTCGATTTGCCGACGCGTTAGCCGAGCATTCGCGGCTCGGCGTCCAATCGGAACTTCGAACAATAGTCCGGCGGAATAACTTGGCTCGGCTCCTTCGAATTGATCGCGGAAAGCACGTTGAATGTCAAAATCTCCTCGCAGCCCTTGAGCGTATGTTTGTAAAACTAGGTTGAGCTCAGGCAATAATTCGTTCTCCGATACTTGATGCCGGACACGTGCTGCTTCGATCTGTTTCAGTGTTCGCGTGACTTCAGGGCGGTTTTGGAGAGCAGTGACAAACGCGTCCTCGACGGATAGCTTTGCCTGGATGATTGCCGGCAGCTCCGTAGGAACGAACTCGTGGACGTTTGGGCTGTTGACGCTAGGACTATTCACAACGGTTCGTAAGTACGTTTGCTGATCAAGAACCGTGCGGCGTGCGTTGATTAGCCGCGTTTTGCGAGCAGCGAGTGCAAGTTTGGTGCGGCTGATCATTTCTTTGCTCGCATCAACCTTTTCGCGTTTCTTCAATACTGTCAGCGTCTCTGTCGCTCGATGGTAGAGTCGCCGTTCAATCAACAAGGTGGCCCGCGCGAGGTACAGTTGCCAATAGTTTGCGCTGACGTCGGCAAGGGTGTCTTGGATCTGGCCAACGAATTCCATGTCTGCCGAGTCGCTGGCCAACGAAGCAAGTACGACGGTACTTTCGTTGACTTGTCGTCCGGCTCCGCGCAACAAGGGTTGTGTGTAATCAATGGTCAGCGTCGTGGCCCCTTGATTTTGGGGTACAAAGAACTGCGAGTTGCTGCGTTCGTGACCAAAAAGCTGTCCAACGCTCAAATCGCCGCCGAACCGATTTGTTTTCCGTACGCCTGCTTCGTTCGTCAATTGCTCATTGCGAAAAAGGTTGGGGCCGCCGGTCGTCAATGAACTGCCAATGGGTTCGGTCGAATCTCGCCAGCGCGATTCGATAAAGACAGACCAGTCAAAGCGAGCTGCTTCTTCGGTAATGGTCGTACGAACAGCTTGAGGCCGAGCAGCGAGTAGCTCGACGGTCGGCGAATGTTGAAGCGTTTCGACAGCGAGACTATTGGACGACATTGGAATCGTTTCTCGACCAAGAATACTGCCGGCCAAGAAGCGGTTCCACCAAAACGAAGTGTTTTGATCAAGATTCGCGGTGTCAGGTATCCAAACAGGTTTCGAGATGTTTGCGTATGATTCTTGCGCAACCGGATTGGCTCGATCGACTTCAACGCTTTCTTCCGCATGGAAACTGGGTAGTGCATCTTTGATCGACTGATCCGAGTTATCGAACTGCGGCAGGATCGGATCGGTTTCTTCTTTGTCCGTTGACTCAGATTTCGGCAATTCGAGTGGGGCCAGCGGTGGCAGCGGCTGGCTGTCCTCTTTGTCGATTGGCTCAAAAGGGGCCGTTGCGGACGAGGGGATATCGGGGTCTTCAGCGATCGCTGCTGGGGCGGCGGCTACGCGGTGGATTAGTAACGCTCGGCCTTGATCGAAAGGTTCGGGTTGGTATTCGAAGTGAGGACCCATTGTTTCCACATGGAATGCAGGGTACGTGGGGATATCGGAGAGTCGAACAAATGTTTCGGGGGATTGCGCAGAACAGACAACTGCGCACAGCGAAAGCAGTGTGCTGGCAAATGCCGCCGCCCCGAACTGTCCCACAGTGCAATAGCGAGGCGACGAATGAATAGTTGTTGGTGACAAGGTGCTAGCATCCATGCAAAACGATTTCCTATTGTCGAATCGGTAATCGAATACGGCGGACTCAGTTGAAAAACGGTTGGATGCGGGCAGGTGCCGTAACTACACGTGCTTGTAGCGATTGCGCTGCCTGAGCACGAAAAACGCCGTCAACAACCAGGTGTTAACGGCGCTAGCAAAACATCGTTTTGGTGTGTCTGTTGCTGACTACTACTACTACTCAGTTTAGGTAGCAATCGCTACCGGGCGGGAGTAGCCAAGCCGTCGCATCGCGAAAAGAACCTGTCGATAGGTTGGCTTGCGACGCTTTGTGGCAATGAGCGATTCACGTACCGTTGCTACGAATTCGCGTGCTCGGTCTTGAATGTCCATCTTATTATCTTCTCGTCGGTAGCCGATCGCTTCGAGAATCGCAAACACTTCCCCGGGTGCGACAACTGCGCCGCCTTTTGCTTTCTCGCGAAGTTGAATCGCTCGCATCAAGTTGAGTTCTTCTCGCGTGTACTTTTGGAGTCCTGGGCGAGTCGAGACATTTGTTTTTTTTGCCATTGTTCGTTTCCTCGTTGTGTATTGGGTGTCTTGTTGGTGGGTGCTGTGGCGGCTGAAAAACCGCCACAGTCCTGGTTTTTTTAGTCGTTGTCTTCAGCGAACCATACATCTTCGGTCAATATTTCATCACCGTCATTCGTGGTTGCTGTCGAACGCATTCGGCCTTCATCATCTATTTCCATTTGCGTGCTAATGGATGCGATGTCGTGTTGGTCGAGTCCTTGAAGTTCGCCGTCCTCCAAAACTGCGTCTCCATCGTCGATCCAAATACCTAGTCCATTAAGTTCGCCGTCGCTGATCTGGCCGTCGCCGTCAACGTCGTGCAACGCTAGTGCGTCGTAGCCGTTTGCGAATTGGCCACCCAAGTCACCAAACAAGGCCGAACCGTCAATCTCGCCGTTTGGCCCGATCAGTGAAGTGTCTACAAGTATGCCGTCACCATCGCCAGCAAACCATTCGATTTGGTCGAGCGTGCCGTCCGCATCGATATCGAACGCTACCGTCTCGCCAATGGAAGTGATATCGCTTTTGTCTTGGGCGGTGGTCTCTCCTGTGACACCAATCTCACCGTCGGCGTTCAAATCAAGTGCGATAGGCGAGTTGTAGTCGGAGTCAAAGACTTGAAGGTTGAAGTTCGAGTCGATCTCGTGACCATCTTCATCACAAACGGTGAAGCTAAACGGTGTGTAAGCAGATCCTTCTTGTAGCCCATCCACGGTGGCCGCGTCTTCGGTCGCTCGGGTGAAGAAATCAGATAGCCGTGCAATCTCTTCGCCTCCGCCATCTACGTTGTAGCCAGCGGCGTCGTAGTGCCAGGCTTCGCCTCTCTCCGTGTAGATTTGCATCGTCAGTAAACCTGTTTCAGGATCAAAGCTCTTCACTTCCCATCCGAACCTGCCTGCTTTTTCACCTTCCACGAAGAACTGTTCGTCGAAGTTCAGCTTATAGCTCAGATTATCGCCATCCGCATCGACAACACTTTGTGACAGATCGATCGTGACTTCGCGTCCTTCGCCACCTTGGTAGGAATTGTTCAGGATGAAGTGCTGTTCTTCGACGATCTGCGGCTCTGTGTCGGTATCACCTGAAACCAAGACGGTGACGGTTGCGGTATCGGTACCACCGTTTTCGTCTTGGATCGTATAGGTGATTGAAGTTTGTGCTGTTTCACCAGCGTCCATGGCATCGAAGTCGTCACCTGCATCAAAAGTAACGTTTCCGTTTGCGTCTACGATGAATGTGCCGCCGTTGTCGCCGTCGACAGGCTGGCCAAGAACGCCGCCGTCAATGGACACAACCGTAATGGCATCGCCATCGCTGTCGGAGTCATTTCCGATGATGTTGTCGGAAACGGTGCCGCCTTCTTCCGCCGTATAGACGTCGGAAACAGCTTCAGGGTCGCCGTGTTCGACTAGTTCGCAAATCGTGTCTTGGTTTGCAATATCGAACCAACTTTGGCTGTCGAAGCTCCAAGAATCTAGGAAGCCGTCTTCGCCGTAGGTGGTGTCTAGACCGGTCATCGGATGTAGCCACATTCCAAGGGACTCACCGAACGCAACGCCATTCCAGTCTTCGCTACTGCTGTGCTCTTGGATTTGAGTAGCGTCCATGGTGAAGCTAAACATGGTGTTGCCATCGGCGTCGGTCGTGACTTCGATTCCAGTGAACGGACTGTCGGAGCTCAAAGACGATGCTAGTGGCGTGTCTTGATACGACGAGAAGTCATTCTGTCCGTTGTAGTTGTAAGCCGTGATGACCGGTTCACTCCCCGAGTTATCGAAGTAGAACAGTGCCATCTCGTCGCTGTTACCTTTCGGATTCGGACCATCGTTGATAGCCAGAGTAAAACCGTCGGTGGCATCACCCTCAACGACCAACTTGAACGACAGTTCGTTGGTGGTTTCGTTGAACGTGGTGGTGACTCGCTGGATGTCGCCGCCATTGTCACCTCCTGGAGGATCGAGAACGTCGTAGGTGAAGACTTTCTCTGGGGCTGGCTCCGCGACTTCGATGCAGACTTCAGCCGTATCCGTTCCGCCTTCACCATCGTCGACCGTGTAGGTGAACGTATCGGTTCCGGAGAATCCCTCGTCTGGCGTGTATTCGAACGTGCCGTCCAAGTTCAGAACCACGGTTCCATTGGACGGACCGTTTTCAAGTGCCACGGTTAATTCGTCATTGTCGGGATCGCTATCGTTGCCGAGGACGTTACCCGACACAGCTTCACCGAATGCGGTTTCCAATCCGTCTTTGACAGCGTCGGGACCTTGGTTCGGTTGCGGAGCTACTTCGATACAAACTTCAACGGTGTCAGTTCCGCCGTTGCCGTCCGAGACGGTGTATTCAAACGTGTCAGTTCCGGAGAACCCGTCGTTTGGCGTGTATTCGAATGTTCCGTCCGCGTTGACAACTACCGAACCGTTGGCCGGTTGAGTATTGTCAGTTACGGTTAGTCCATCACTGTCAGGATCAGTATCGTTGCCGAGAACGTTACCCGACACAGCTTCACCGAATGCGGTTGCCACTCCGTCTTTGACAGCGTCGGGACCTTGGTTCGGTTGCGGAGCTACTTCGATACAAACTTCAACGGTGTCAGTTCCGCCGTTCCCGTCCGAGACTGTGTACTCAAATGTGTCGGTTCCGGAGAATCCATCGTTGGGCGTGTACTCAAATGTTCCGTCCGCGTTGACGACTACTGAACCGTTGGCCGGTTGCGTATTGTCCGTGACGGTCAGGCCATCGCTGTCAGGATCCGTATCGTTGCCGAGAACGTTACCTGAAACAGCTTCGCCGAAAGCAGTCGCCACTCCGTCTTTGACAGCGTCAGGACCTTGGTTCGGCTGCGGTGCTACTTCGATACAAACTTCAACGGTGTCAGTTCCGCCGTTTCCGTCCGAGACTGTGTACTCGAACGTGTCAGTTCCGGAGAACCCGTCGTTTGGCGCGTACTCGAATGTGCCATCAGCGTTGACGACTACTGAACCGTTGGCCGGTTGAGTATTGTCAGTTACGGTGAGGCCATCATTGTCAGGATCCGTATCGTTGCCAAGCACGTTACCTGAAACAGCTTCACCGAATGCGGTTGCCAATCCGTCTTTCACCGCGTTAGGACCTTGGTTCGGTTGTGGAGCTACTTCGATGCAGACTTCAACGGTGTCAGTTCCGCCATTGCCGTCCGAGACTGTGTACTCGAACGTGTCGGTTCCAGAGAACCCGTCGTTGGGCGTGTACTCAAATGTGCCATCAGCGTTGACGACCACTGAACCGTTGGCCGGTTGCGTATTGTCCGTGACGGTCAGGCCATCGCTGTCAGGATCCGTATCGTTGCCGAGAACGTTACCTGAAACAGCTTCGCCGAAAGCAGTCGCCACTCCGTCTTTGACAGCGTCAGGACCTTGGTTCGGCTGCGGTGCTACTTCGATACAAACTTCAACGGTGTCAGTTCCGCCGTTTCCGTCCGAGACTGTGTACTCGAACGTGTCAGTTCCGGAGAACCCGTCGTTTGGCGCGTACTCGAATGTGCCATCAGCGTTGACGACCACTGAACCGTTAGCCGGTTGAGTGTTGTCCGTGACGGTCAGGCCGTCGCTGTCAGGGTCCGTATCGTTGCCGAGAACGTTACCCGAAACAGCTTCACCAAATGCGGTTTCCACTCCATCTTTGACAGCGTCAGGACCTTGGTTCGGCGGCGTGCCAACCTCGATGCAGACTTCTACCGTATCCGAACCGCCCTGGCCGTCGGTTACCAGGTACGTGAATGTATCTGTGCCGGTGAATCCGTCCGCGGGCGTGTAGCGATAGTCGCCATCGCTATCGAGAATCAGGGTGCCGTTCCTAGGGCCTTCAACGAGTGATGACCGCAGATCGTCACCGTCTAAATCAAAATCGTTGTGCAGCAAGTTGCCGAAGAATTCTGTTTCGTAAGGTGTCGAAACTTCGTCTTTAACTCCTTCGGGAGCAGTGTTCTCGCCTGTTACTTCGATGCAAACTTCGACCGTGTCTGAACCACCCTGGCCGTCTGTGACGACGTAGGTGAACGTGTCGGTGCCGACGAATCCGTCCTCGGGCGTGTAACGATAGTCGCCATCGCTATCGAGAATCAAAGTACCATTGTTCGGACCTTCAACAAGCGAAGATCGAAGCGTATCACCGTCGAGATCGGAGTCGTTCAGTAGCACGTTGCCAACCATCTCGGTGCCGACCGAAGTCGTACCGAGGTCTTTGGCTCCAACGGGATCCTGGTTTGCACCTGAACCGATCGTGCCACCACCTTCAGCTGGCGGATTCGGTGACGGATCAGTAACGATGCAAACTTCAACGCGAACGACGTTTCCATTGCCGTCATCGGAGTTGTACCAGAATCGATCGAGACCTTCCCATCCTTCGTCAGGCGTATACTCGTAGGTGCCATCCGAATTCAATACAAGCGAGCCGTGCTCGGGTGGCGTATTCAAGGAGGCAGTCAGCGTATCGCCGTCTGGATCGACATCGTTGTCCAAGAGGTTGCCAGTTGCGACTTCGCCCTGAACGATGTGGTAGTGATCAACCATAACTTCCGGAGCTTGATTAGCACCTGGTTCTGGTGGATCAGTAATAATGCAGACTTCAACGCGAACAACATTGCCGTTGCCGTCGTCAACGTTGTACCAAAATCTGTCAAGACCCTCCCAGTCGTCGTCCGGCGTGTAGCGGTAGTCTCCGTCACTATCCAAAATCAACGTACCGTGCTCTGGTGGAGTATCCACCGTGGTTCGCAGGGTATCGCCTTCCGGATCAACGTCGTTAAGCAGTACGTTGCCCGTTGCGACTTCGCCGTGACCAATGTGGTTGTGGTCCACTAAGACCTGTGGAGGTTCGTTTCCACCAGTGACTTCGATTGCAACTTCGGCCAGCGATCCGCCGCCATCCGAATCTAACACGCGATATTGGAAGGTGTCGACGCCCGTGAATCCTTCGTCCGGCGTGTACTCGAATGAACCGTCAGGATTGAGGACAACTGAACCGTTGGCTGGTTCTTCAAAGACTGAAACTGTCACGCTGTCGTTGTCAGGGTCCGAGTCGTTTAACAACACGTTTCCAAGTACGGAGCTGTTTTCCGCAGTCGAGTATTCATCGTCTACCGCGTCGGGAACAATGTTCGATGGAGCGTCAACGAAGATACAAACTTCGACTTGTTCGGAGTTGCCATTTCCGTCATCCACTTGGTACCAAAACCGATCAAGTCCACTCCAGCCTTCGTCTGGGGTGTAATCAAACGTGCCATCGGAATTCAAATTCAGTGTGCCGTTTGCTGGTCCAACTGCTAGCGCTGTCGTCAAAGGATCGCCGTCCGGATCAACGTCGTTGTCCAATACATTGCCGGTGGCTATCTCGCCGGGACCGATGTGAAAATGGTCAACCATAACTTCAGGAGCTTCGTTCTGACCGGCGATCGCAGACAGTGTTCCATTTGCTTCTGCTTCGACTTCGGTTTCGTCACCCAACCAAGTTTGTAGGTCATCCGACGTTTCGCTGACTTCACTTCCAAATAAGTCGTCGGCGTTAGGATCCAGAGTTCCCAGGTCAACGTCTTCACCCAACGCATCGGCAGCTGCTTCCAACTCTGCATCCTCTGCACCGAATAGGTTTCCGAGTGTGGCCGACAGAAGAACACGCGGTTCAAGAGACTCAATTCCGAAAAGCCCTTTTTTCTTCTTCGTGTCTTTCTTTGGCGGTTCGATCTCGTTGCAATTGTCTGTAGACATGTTTCTCTCTTTGTGCTTCGTGAGTTGGCTATATGTCATTTGTCGCGCGTCGTTCACGTCGATCGATCGCGAGGTTTGCTGCAGTTTTTGTCTAGGTAAAGATAGCTCGGTAACGCTACGAAACGCTTTCTCAGAAGGCCGAACATTAAACGCAGCAGTTGAGTTATGAACACGCGCAGTGGGACACTTCGTAGTGAAAAATGCACCGACGGTAACGTTGTCTCGATTAGCCGAGTTTTTGATAATTCATGTGGGGGGTAGTGATCGTTAGAGCCAAGATTTTCGTCGCGGAACATTCCGCAATTGCTGTCGAAAGTTTTTTCGAACTTTCAGGAAACGATGAGGCTTGTCGCATTAACGAAAGATGTGGTCCTCTGGCATCAACGGTCGCGGCTGCAAAGACAGCGGATCGGTGAGCTCTTGGCGACTTGACAGATCGCACCCGAAAACCTCGAAGAAATTACTTGCCATCGTTTTTGTGACCTAGAGTTCGACGATGCGAAATGGCGACATCGATGGATCTGCCATACCAAACGAAGTACAGATTTTCGGGTTATGACGGTTGTCTGCTTGGATAGAGCGGAGCCCGCTATTCCGTAAGCAACAAATACCAATGGACGATTCGATGATCGGTGAAGCCCTTAAGTCATCCAACTCTGAATCGCTAGAAACGCTGCTTGAATTGCAGCGTCGGGATGCGTCTGAGGGCCCACAAAATCGAGCACAAAGATTTGGTGTCCAATGCGAAGTCAAGCTCGAACCGGGCAACTCCAGTCAGCGAGACGGGAAAGCGTGGGTGGCTGCGTGCAATGACCTGTCTTCGAGCGGCTGCCGGTTGATCGCGGGGGTGCCGCTTCAAGTTGGAGACATCTATCGGCTGTCTTTCGAAAAGTCATTGAATCTGCCTAATGTTTTCGCGAGATGCGTTCGCTGTAGCTTGCTTCGCGACGATGCGTTCGAGGCGGGGCTTCAGTTTTTTAGTGAGGTTTCGTTACCGGAAGCGGGTCAAACCACGCCTGGCGATGCGAGCGATCTCGCTGACATGCTCTGAACAAATTGGTCTCGTGCCGAATTTTGCCGCAGACTTAGACAGAACCAAGATGGCAGTCAAGCAACCGACCACCGATAAGAATCAAGACGAACAGGGATCGACGCCTGTGGCCGTTTCGCGGTCTGCCGGCACAAAGACGAAAAAGACTACTGCCAAACGCGAAGCTACTTCGAACGTTCTGGGTCACCTTTCCGAAATCGCTAAGTCAGGGATCTCTAAGCCTGATTTCTATCGAGTTGCATTTCACCGCCTTGCTGAACACTTCGAAGCAACGTACGGGCTGTTTTTTGCACGATTTGGCGCAGCTGAAATCCAAGATGACTTTAAATCCGAAGATCGCTGCCCTGAAGACATCCTAAGTGTTGCGGATGCCATGGTCATCGAAGCGGAAGCGGAATCGCGAGCGAACGTTCGCCTATTTGCACAGCAGGATGAGCAAACGATCGCCGTACTTTCTGCGCCGCTATACGCCGGTACCGCGCAAGTAGGAACGATGTGCTTGGCCACGCGGATAAGAGCCAACAAAGACGCGCGAGTCTTGCTCTCTGAGTTGCTTGCATTGATCGCGTTTCTAGGGTCGCTTCACAACAAATCGGCGGCAAACGCCTCCGCTACGTCTTCCACCGCGACGGACAAAGCTTTTCAAAAGGTTTTGAAATACGGCTCCGTCACGGAATTCGCTTTCACCCTTGTTAATACACTTGCGACGAAATTGGGATGCCAACAGGTCGCCTTTGGAATGATGGAGAACCAACAGGCGAAAGTCCTCGCGATCTCTGGACTCGATCATTTCTCACGTAGTAGTCACGGCGTTGTCTCGATCCAGCAAGCAATGGAAGAGTGCGCGGATGCCAGCGAAGCGATTCATTATCAAGCGTCCAACTCCGGTGAATACGATGCAAATAGCCAGAGTTTTCTACTACACCGTCAGTGGCACCGTGCAGCGAATAATGCAGCTTTGCTGTCGATTCCGATGCAGCTTGAAGGCGAGTCACCACTGGCGATCGTAAGCTTGCAGCGTTCCGCCGATCGTCCTTTTACGGAACAAGAGATCAAGAATATCCAGAATCTGATTGGCCCCTTTGCTCCGCCGGTTCATTTGTTGGAAAGATCAAGCCGCGGTTATTTTGCTCGGTTCAAAGAATCGTTTGCCGATTTGAAAAGTTTTTTTACGTCGCCAGATCGAATGGGGCGCAAGATCGCAGGCATTGCGTTAGCGGCTGGAATATTGTTTTTCGTATTTGGCTGGATGCCGCATCGAATTACAGTTCCGTGCCATGTGCAGCCTATTGCCGTCAATCACGTGAGTGCTCCCTATCAGGCGTCGCTTCGTGAAGTCCTGGTCAAAGACGGCGCCAGAGTGACGGCGGGACAGGTTCTTGCGCGGCTGGATGCTCGTCCGCTTGAACTTGAGCGAGAACGCTTACTATCGGAGATTGCGTCTCACCGCATCGATATGGACCGGGGACTTTCCGAACGAAACGTTTCGGAAGCATCAATTGCCGCTGCAAGTCTTGAAGCGGCGGAGATGCAATTGCATCTCACAGAAGATCGAATTTTGAATGCTGAAATCGTTGCACCGATAGATGGCGTTGTGATTCGTGGCGAATTGGACCAACGTGTCGGCCAGTTGCTCGAATTCGGAGAGCAACTGTTGGAAATCGGACAAGTCGAAAGCATGAGTGTGCGTCTCGACATTCCCGAAAAAATGGCGCACTTCGTGGAAGTTGGTGACGAAGGACGATTCGCCAGCTTTGCTCGCCCAGGCAAAGGCCTGGACTTCCAAATCGGAAGCATCAATCCCGTAGCAATGGTTGAAAACGACAAGAACGTCTTCTTCGCCGACGCGGATTTGGAATCTGCCCCCAACTGGATTCTGTTCGGCATGGAAGGTACTGCAAAAGTCAAAGTTGGCTGGCGACCAACGTGGTGGATCGCCACGCACGGACTGATCGCTCGAATTCGCATGGCACTTTGGTTGTAGTAAGAGGTAACGATGTCCACTTGCCCAACTCCGGCCAGCCTTGAAGACACGCTTCGCGACATTTCGCTGAGCGCACGCCAGGATTTGGAAGTCAGCCGTCACGTTTTCGCGGGCAAGGTAACCTACATCTTGCGCGATCCGATTACGTTTGAAAGTCATCGATTCACGCCGGTCGACTACGAGATCTTCGTACAGATGTCGACCGAG
>CAYNJG010000176.1:0-16038 GCA_964397295.1 uncultured Pirellulaceae bacterium | reverse complement strand
AGTCTGTACCGTCTTCCCAGGGTCGGTTCATTGTCGGCGCGCCGAACGGATCGCTACCATTGGCTCGCATCGTGTGCCAATAGACCACGCTGAATCGCATGTGGTCTCGCATCGTCTTGCCTTCAATCACTTCATCTGGGTTGTACCAGTGAAAGGCAAGTGGATTCTTCGATTCGGGACCTTCGTATTCGATCTTTGAGATTTCGGGAAAAGCCGACATGTGACTTCGATCCTTACAGCGTGTTTAAGCCCAGAAATGCGGACCCAGAGTGGTAAATCAAGACCGAGTATGGTCTCACAAAGTCCATTCGCTGGCAAGGTTCGACAGGCTCAATGTTCACACATCGTTTCGTACCGAGGCGATATCTGTATCGTGGTGCTGCGGCATGCGAAAACTCCACAAGGCATACACCGAAATGCCGACCACAACGAGCAGATAACAGCCCAGCATCAAATAAAGGATACCCGTCGGTAGCGGACCATTTCCTCCAACGTTGTTCTGGCAAATCAATTGATCGACGACGGTCAAAAAGACTCCCGTCAAGCCAGCGATCAGAATCAACATCGACCCATTTTTCCGCAACGACTCATCACGGCGATCGGGGTGTAGCCAGTATTCTTTGTTCGGCATGTTGAGGAGCGACGTAGGGATCCACTTCATCCCATAAGCGATCGCAAGCATGAATCCGGCCATACCAACCTGCAGCAGAACCAGCATGGTTAGAAAGCTGGTGCGTGACATCCAAGCATCTGGTTGCCCGTTGGGGCCGAAGTGTGACGCAACAGGGTCCGGTAACTTCGTACTAAACCACAGCACTTGCGCGATAGTTGCGACGAATGCAATGAAGAATAAACCCAATCCAACCCGACGCATGCGTGACCTTCCCCGCCCGACCGCAAGTCCTGGCTGCCAGCCTGAAAATTTGAAAGGAACCAACGTAGACGAATTTCTGCCTAGACGAGAATCCTGCCACCAAAAAATAATTCGAAAATCCGTGAAAGATATTGGCTCTAATCAGGTGTAACATGTAGCGAAACTCGAGGAACCAACGCAACATCATGACGATAGCCCCTCAAACTCGACACAGTCTGATTCTGCGACTCCGCGATCGTAAGGACGCTGAATCGTGGCGCGAGTTCGCCGACATTTACGAACCAGTCATCTATCGAGTCGCCATCCGACGCGGGATGCAACATGCGGATGCGTTGGAACTCGTCCAGCGAGTCCTGCTTGCGGTTGCCCGAGCTGTCGATCGATTTCAACCTGATAGCAAACGAGCCAAGTTTCGCACGTGGCTGTACAAGATTACTCACAACGAGTTCTGCAAAGAGTGGGCAGCATCAAAGAAAATGGCTGCCTCCGGCGATTCCGAAGTCCGCGCCGCTATGCAACTCTTGCCAGCACCGCAAGAAGATGACTTCTCAATCGAATACGAACGGGCCGTTTTTCGATATGCAGCCGACATCGTGAGGCCAAAGGTAAAACCTTCCACATGGAAAGCGTTTTGGCGAACCAGTGTGGACGGAATAACCGCCGAAGAAGTTTCGAAAGAAACAGGAATGACCGTTGGTGCGATTTACATTGCTCGCAGCCGAGTGATGGCACGGCTGCAAAAACAAGCCGCCGTGTACCAGCAAAAAGCTGACGAGGTACAGCCATGACCAAGTGCAATGACCAAATGCTGATCGCACTTCTCGAGGGCGCGGAAGATTCCAACCGCAACGAGATAGCAGTAGCCCAACACTTAGAAACGTGCGACTCTTGTCGGCTTCGCATCACGCAGCTGGCCGCCGATCGGGACTCATGGCACACGGCGTCCGACGCACTCAATGATCAACAACCCAACACAAAGACCTCCGTCGTTATCGCAGTGGATCGCGGTCTCGCGCCAGACATGCCGATTCAAGCTGAACACGTTTCCCTGGACTTCTTGGATCCACCCATTCATCCCGAGATGCTTGGCCGAATCGGTCGATACGATGTTGAACGACTGATTGGTGCCGGCGGTATGGGCATCGTGATGAAAGCCTACGACACGGAACTTCATCGGCCCGTTGCAGTAAAAGCACTCGCTCCTCATTTAGCGCACAGCGGCGGTGCTCGACAGCGGTTTTCTCGCGAAGCACAATCGGCGGCCGCCGTCGTGCACGAAAACGTCGTACCCATTCACAACGTGGACGTCGAAGGAAAGCTGCCGTTTTTGGTCATGCAATTCGTCGATGGCGAGTCGCTTCAGTCTCGCGTAGAGCGTTCGGGTCCGTTGAGCCCCGACGAAGTTCTGCGGCTTGGCAAGCAGATTGCTACCGGACTCGCGGCCGCTCATGCTGAAGGACTTGTTCACCGCGATGTGAAGCCTGGAAACATGTTACTCGAACAGTCCGTCGATCGAGTTTTGATTACCGACTTTGGTCTGGCCCGAGCAGCGGACGACGCGAGCATGACACGCTCGGGAGTGATCGCGGGCACGCCACACTACATGTCACCAGAGCAAGCGCGAGGCGAATCAATCGATATCCGAAGCGATCTTTTCGGACTCGGAAGCGTGTTGTATTTCATGTGCACCGGTCATCCGCCATTTCGAGCGGAGGGTGCGATGGCGATCATGCATCGCATTTGCAACGATCCGCACCGACCGGTCGATCTGGTGAACGAAGACATCCCTGCGGACCTGGCCGAGTTGATTGATCAGCTTCTGTGCAAAGACTCAGCGAAGCGACCCAAAGACGCACAAACCGTCGCAGACACACTCACATCGTTGCTGCACGACAAACGCAGCAAGACTCGTTTCCGAAAACGAAAGCGAAAACTCATGAATCCTAGATGGCCATTGATCGCAGCAGGATGCTTCATTGCAATAACTGCGGCGTGCATTTGGTGGGGCGTAAATCAGACACCAAAGCCTGCGCCAGATGATACCGGATTGAGCGGAATTCAAATCGCAGACAACTCGCAAGGTTTTGAACCGCCACAAGTTTTTAACGACGACCGTTTAGGTAATCCAGCAACACCAGTACAAGGCTACTCACGGTTCAACAACGCATTCGCGACAGGTAGCTCTCCGCCAGTTCTTTCGGAACCGCGTTTCTCGGATCCGCCAAACACAGCCTACAGATTTGATGAAGCTGTTCGGAAAAGCGCAAACACAGGGCCTCAACAAGCTTTGCGATCTTTTGACGACGCGCTGTCGAATCAAACGCCGACGCCAATTCCATTATTCGCCGATTTCAAATTCGATATGGAATTGGAAGAATTAAAGATGTTGCTTACCGAATTAGAAAGCCGTCAGTAGACAATTCCGCGATAAAGCTCCTACGCAAAAAGGAAAAGACAATGAGAAGTGGATTCATAGCCAGCGTAATTCTGTTCACCTTCCTCGTACTGCCCGCCAACTGTGTCACGCAAGCTGCTGGCGATGACGCACCTGACATTGGTGTGTTCGACGCTTCACCAGCAGCTGAGAGTCCTGACGAATTAGACTTTGGAGGAGACGAAGATTCTTTCGACGTCGTTCCAGATTCTGACCCAGCAATCGATGCCGATTCAAACCAAGAATTCTTTGACGATCCCAGCCCAAATCCCGATTTCGGCGAAAACTATAACCCGCCAACACCAACGTCAGGACTAGACAAAGTACAAGAACTAAAGACGAAAATCCGCGAGGAAGAAGACGAAACCAAGCGTCAAAAACTAGCAGACGAACTGACAAAAGAAATGCAAAAGCTGTTTGAAGAAGACTTCCAAAAGCGAGACGAAGAAGTCAAGAAGCTCGAAGACCGCGTGTCCAAACTCCGCGGCTCACTCGACAAACGTAAAGCAGCACGCGATCGAATCATCAAGAATCGAATCGAGGCCATCTTGTTGGAAGCAGACGGACTCGGTTTGCCAGGCGAGCGAGATGCAAATTGGGCTGACGCCGCATTGCTGAATCCAGGTTCACGATTCTCCAACACGTTCCCACAAAATCAGCCAAAGCCTGAGTCCGTGAAAACCGTCGAGACCTACCCTGATGGCAGCAAAAAAGTGCTAGTTCAGTACATCTCACGACGGATGGAACAACGACAACGAGAGGTTCCCTATACCGTTATGACGCCACAAGAGAAGATGAGAACAGTGAATGGCCAACAGCAAAGTTATTCGGTAATGGTGCCGGAGCAGAGAAGCCGAATAGAAACGTACACGGTTGCCGTTCCTTTCACTGAACAACGAGAATTGATCGTCGAGAAGGGACAATCTGTCAAAGAAGTCGTTAACAACTGGCTTCGAAATCATTCGGCTCACGATCGAAGAATTGGAGCAACGCCATGGCAAACGGCGCCTCAGAACAACGCACTTAGGGTCGGTCCTCCGCCAGGAAGAAACGATAGCGCGTTTGCTCCACCAACTATAAACGATAATCCGTTTGCTCCGGACGAACTGTTTGACAGTCCAACTGCTGATCGACAACCTACGCTGAGAACCGCCGAACCAGCCAATCGCCAAGCCGCGAACTAAGCGACGAAAGGACGAATAGAAGCCGGGCTTTACCTGGCAAGATCAACTCTGACTTTCTCCGTTCGCAGGCTTGCAGCGTCCTATGGATCACTTCGGCGGGATCGAGTTGACTGACCTTCGCACCGCCGCCAGGTTTCTTCGCCGAATCCGGCACGTCTGAGTCTTCGTAGCGAACTCCGGCGTCTGGTCTCGCGATCGGACCAGGACAAACTAGCAACGTGTGAAGTTGCGGATCTTCCAAACGTAACTGCTGTGAAAACGCCGCTACGGGAAACTTGCTCGCGGGATACGCGCCCAAGAACCGCGAAGCACTTTTTGATGCCAGTGATCCAATGTTCACAACGTGCCCTCGAGATTCGACCAAATGCGGGACAAACGCTTGCGTGCATCTCACGAGAGCCAGAAAATTCAACTCCCAAAGCTGTTGAAACTCTTCTGGCGATGTCTTCAAAACTTCGCCACGGCTCGAACGACCAGCACAATTGATCAATGCATCCACTTTGCCAAACGCTTCGACGACCTTGCCAGGCAATGCATCAACGTCCTGTTGATTGGTGATGTCTGCCGAGAGTCCGACCACATTTTCTTGATTCGATAGCGTGGCTACTGCCGCGTCCAACTTCTCCGCATCGCGGGCCACAAGCGCCAACTTCGCACCGCGTTTTGCGAGCTCTTGAGCAAAGCCCAGCCCCAAACCAGATGAGCCGCCGGTAATGACGACTACTTTGTCACGCCAATAGCTCATGGTTGCCTTGCTTGCTGCTCGGCTGGTTGCTGTACTGCGAACCGCGTAACTTCCCATCGCAACGAATCATGTACGCCCGTTTTCATCTCAAGACGCTCGTATCGCAAAGGATAGCCGTACGTCTCGTCAAATACCGCGCCCAACATGAGGTTATCGTCGATCTCGTTCGAGTCTAGATCTCGTTGAAGCGTTTCGAACATGCCGTCCACCGCCCAAGTTCCAAACGTACGTGGCCGTGTTAGTGCTCGACCGTCCATCGATGACTCGACCGCAATGCTCTTTTCAACCTTGACTGTATAGACGCCTGGCTGGCGCCCCGTAACGGTGACCTCTACTTCATAGTCAGTCAAACCGTTCTCATGCCAATGAGATCTTGCAAGGTCGAATACTTCTCGATCTAAACTGGGCAATCGCCGAGCTCGGATCAAAAACACGCCGCCGATCGAAACCACTAAGATCATGGCAACGAACCAAAGCCCCCAGCCGGGCAGCCTCTTCGACTTTTTCGTCGCCTCTTCAGTCATTCGCTAAACCTAAATCCGATCCCAGTAACTTACCGGCTATTGTGGCCGTTTCGAATTGCCATCGTCAATCGACACCGACATGATGTAAATTGCCGGACAAATCGAAAATCGTTTGCCCAACCATTGTACGACAGAACTGCCCTCTGCTGGGCTGGCCGCTCGGAGCATCTTGATGAACACGTCCACTTCCACGCAACCCGTCCAACAAAGAGCCCGCACAAAAATTGTTGCAACGGTGGGACCCGCATGTTCAAGCGTCGATCAACTGGGAGGTCTTTTAAAAGCAGGTGTCGATGTTTTTCGAATCAATACTGCCCACGGTAATACCGAGCAGCACGACCAAACCCTCGCCAACATTCGTGAAGCCGCTTCAAAACAAGATCGACCGGTCGCCGTTCTGGTAGACCTGGCGGGGCCAAAGATTCGACTCGGCCAACTTTCTACCGATCCGCTTGAATGCCCAATGGATGCGGAATTCGATTTCGTCGAAGGTGAAACGTCATCCGCACCGAACGAGCTCACCACCAATTATCCGAAACTCGTTGACGAACTAGAAGAAGGCAACCGTGTACTCCTCGCTGACGGTACGGTTGGCCTGCACGTCACCAGCAAGACCAAGGATCGAGCTCGCTGCAAAGTATTCGCACCCGGAATACTACGAAGTCGTCAGGGCGTGAATCTACCAGGCGTCAAACTCAGCGTTCCATCCATCACTGAAGCCGACAAACGACACGCAAAGTGGGCAGCCGAAAACGACGCGGACTTCGTCAGTCTCAGTTTCGTTCGCTCGGCCAATGATGTGATCGAACTGAAACAAATGTTGACCGGACTCGGCAGTCAAGCAATGACGATCGCCAAAATCGAGAAACCAGAAGCACTCGACTGCCTCGATGCCATCGTCCGCGAAGCGGGCGGAATCATGGTAGCGCGCGGTGACTTGGGTGTCGAAATCGACATCGAAGAAACGCCCGTTCAACAAAAGATAATCATCGACACCTGTACCCGTCACGAGAAACCCGTCATTGTCGCCACACAAATGCTCGACAGCATGCAATCCTCACGACGTCCGACGCGAGCCGAAGCCAGTGACGTTGCGAACGCGATTCTTGATGGCGCCGATGCGTGTATGCTCTCCGGCGAAACAGCGATCGGCGACTATCCGGCGGAATCGGTCGAAATGATGAACCGCATCATGCTCGCAACCGAACGACTCTTACCCGATGGCATGGCCAGGAAAGTCCAACCCCACCCAGATCTCACCTCCGTGAATCCAGTCACTGAAGCCGTCGTCCACGGCGCTGCGAAAATCGCCGAGCGTTTGCATGCTAGACTCGTTGCGATTCAGACGAAGAGCGGACGAACGGCACTCGCCAAAGCAAAGCAACGTGACACGATCCGCACGATCGCAGTCAGCGATACCGAACGCGTGCTGCGACAAATGGCTCTTTTCTGGGGCATCGAACCGGTCGCCGGCGCACCGAACGGTTCTGCTGCGCTCGGAAAATTCATTGACCAATGGGGAAAAGAGAACCATGTTCTCGAAGCCGGGAACTATGTGGTCTTGATGGCGAGTGCGGACTTGCCGGTCGGGGCCCACAACGGCGTCGTAGTTCACAAAGTCAGCTGAACAAAACCTTACGGTTTCGCGTAATTCTGCATCTTTCGATACACGTATATAGTTTCTGCGAATAATTTTCGTACAAAACTCGCCGGCGCGCGTCATCTTGTTGAGCAATGATCGCGAGTGACATGTGAATACGACAACGGCAGAAAACTTAGAGCGTCTTCGCAAGGGAGACGTGGGTGCATTCACGGAGATCGTGCGCACCTACCAAGACAGCATGCTGCGTATCGCCTACCGCGTCGTCGGGCAACAAGCGGAAGCAGAAGACGTTCGTCAAAATGTACTGCTGCGACTGTGGCAGTCTCCCGACAAAACTCCACCGGTAGAACGATTCGCTGCATGGCTACATCGTTGCACTGTCAATGAGGCGATTTCACGAGTTCGTTCATCTAAGCGAAATGAAACTCGCTTTTGTGAACTCAAAGATGCAGCAAGTGAGTCAACAAGTAACGCATCGCTTGAGCTGAACGAACAACGAGAGATTCTGCAGATGACGATGCTGCAACTAGAACCGGAACAACGAGCTATTCTGTCACTCAAATTCGACGAACAGCTAACGGTTCGGGAAATCGGCAGCATTCTGAAGCAGCCTCACACGACAGTGCAGTCGAAATTGCGTCGTGCGATCGAACAACTTCGCAACCTTATGGGAGCATCCGTAGAAAGGAGGAAGCCATGAACGAAGAGTCCGATGACCCAAAACTGCGTGAACTGTTCGCGCAAAGCCAGCCGGAATTATCACCTGTCGACATCGATTCGATTGTTGCTCAAACACACGATCAAGAGCCCGCAACTTCGCGAGTTCGATCCAACCAACAATCGAGGAGATGGAAGATGAGTATTCGAGCTGCCGCAGTATTGTCCGTCGTTGCAAGTTTGTTCTATTTCTTTGTGATCCCGTTTGCGTCGAACGATGCAGTGGCGTTTGCAGATGTGAAAGCACAAATCGAACGGATTAGAACCGTAGACTTCCTACAAACGTCGCATATCGTCCGTGAGGATGGAACGACGGAAGGTCACACTACCCTACGTATTGCACCGGACCAAACGGCAGAACAAAACCTGGAGAATCTGACGGATGCGATGGAGAAACTGGCAGTATCCGGTTCAAACGAACAGGAACGAGCCGATGCGAAGCGGCACCTGCAAGTACTAAAGATGTTGTCAAAAGAAGGTCCAAATCACTTTTCGAAAACGGAAGACGTTCGTTGGATTCGAATCAAGGGTAAGCATCTACAACGCACAGACCATCTCTACCCAATTGGGCGCATGCACGATGTCCGAAGCGCAACCACAGGACTCGACGTTTCCTATCGTCATGAAACGAAAAAACGCAGCGTTTATCGCAAGCAAGTTGTCATCAATGCTGAGACCGGCGAGACGAAAGAACATGACATCAAAAAAATACCACCGACGGTCGACTTTTTCGCTCGATTCCGAAAAATCCCGGAAGACGCCACGGAACAACTTCCCAAGCAACAAATCGACGGCAAAGAAGCGATTGGTTTCCGTAGCGTCGAAAAGCACGAGAATGGTACGTGGACGCGAACTTATTGGGTGCAGCCAGACTCGCTCTTGCCCGTGCGAATTGTGACGGACTTTAAGAGTACGCGTGAAAAACTCGCTTCGTCTCGATGGGTACAAAGCGATTTTGTTTTCGATAGCGAACTGGACGACGGGCTATTCAGCACAGACACGCCAGACGGGTACACGTCCGAAGATGCGGAAATACTTGGTCTTGAATAGAAACCATGAGTGTCTCGGTGGGTAGACCAAACGCTTCGAACACGGACGAGCGACTCCTGTTATCATGTCAGCTTTTGCCGACCAAATCTTTCTCACCACAGAAGTATCATGCAGATCGCTCGAATCCGCGCCTACCAAGTCGACTTGCCACTACACGAAGGCAGCTACAAGTGGTCCGGCGGAAAGTCCGTCGAAGTCTTTGACAGCACTATTGTTGAGGTTGAAACCGATACCGGACTACGTGGCTACGGCGAAGTCTGCCCACTCGGACCATTCTATTTGGCCGCATACGGTGCGGGCGTTCGCAGCGGATTGGCCGAGTTGGGTCCGCAGTTGATTGGGACATCGGCACTACATCTCGGCGAGCTGAATCGTCGAATGGATCGATGTCTGAAGGGGCATCCGTACGTAAAATCCGGCATCGATATGGCGTGTTGGGATTTGCTTGGAAAAGCCACGAATCAGCCTGTTTGCACGTTGCTGGGTGGAAGATGGGGCGACGACTTTGTCCTATATCGCGCGATCTCGCAGCAAGCCCCAGAAGCGATGGTAAAGAACGTGGGAGAATATCGCTCGGAGGGCTATCGTCGATTTCAATTAAAAGTTGGTGGAGATCCCGATGTCGATATTCAGCGAATACGCCAGGTCGCTGAAGTTGTCCAACCCGGAGACAAACTAATTGCCGACGCAAACACCGGCTGGCTCATGCACGAGGCAGCACGAGTCGTGCGGGCGGTGCAAGACATCGACGTCTACATCGAGCAACCCTGCGAAACGTATGGCGAGTGCCTCGCCATTCGGCGTCGAACCAATCACCCGTTTGTCATGGATGAGAATATCGACGACCTATCAATGGTGCTGCGTGGATCTTCCGATGGAGCAATGGACGTCGTGAATCTGAAGATTAGCAAGTTCGGCGGAATCACCAAGCTACGCCAAGCACGGGACCTATGTGTTTCGCTGGGTGTCGCAATGACCGTCGAAGACAGCTGGGGCGGCGACATAACCACCGCCGCGATTTCTCATTTGGCTCACAGCACTCCCACAGAGCTGCTCTTTACTTCCACAGACTTCAACAGCTACGTCACCGTGAGCACCGCGGAAGGAGCCCCACAAAGATTGAATGGAAGAATGGCGGCATCGACGGCTCCAGGACTAGGAGTCGAACCTCGAATGGATGTGCTGGGAAAACCGGTACTGGAGATTTAGGTGAGCGGTAGTTTCCTCCCCAGCTGATGGTTACTTCCGAATAAACAGCTTCGACGCTGTGAACGACAGCGTGCCGTCTTCTTCAAGTGTTCCACTGCCTTGCGCAACAATCACGTCGTTTTCTTTCAAACCGAGTAACTTCCGAGCATCGGTGCGAAACAGTTCACCGGACTCATTCACCACACGAACCAATGCCATCGACTCGAGGTCTTTGCCTTCCTTGGCTTGGCAAAAGGCACAGTCTGAATGGTCGCCTTCACCGTGATCGTGGCCAGCCTGCTCTGCGGCAGACGGCAGCTCTCGCACCATAAACGTCGCTTTGTCAGCATCCCAGTCTTGGCCACCTAGCACTTTCGCAACGATTACCGCCGAACCATCCGGCGAAGCGAGTCCCGTGATAATTGACGACTTCAGTTCCACGACGCCCGACGGATCGGCTGGCTCAGCATCCAACAACGCGGCCAAGCCTTCTGCGGTAGGACCTGCTGACGGTGCCCCCGTGCAGCCATACCAGAAGACGGACGCAGCCAAAATGCAAATAGATAAACCAGCGATACGAGGCATGACGGGCTCCGGTAGGGGCGGCAATGAATAGTTTCGTGTCAAACAGGGCTTATCAATTAAGATAAAGAGCTTTCCGCAGCAGACAAGACGAGTTGATCAATACGAGGATGTCGTGGGAGCGTCTTGGGCTGTTGCAGATTTTGGGTAAGGTGCTTTACGCTGCTGTACCGCAGCCGATAAACCGAGGGCAGTTCGTCCTGTTATCGTGCCCATTTACTGATTTCGTCACATTATCCGCTGTTGTTTAGCAT
This sequence comes from uncultured Pirellulaceae bacterium, assembly GCA_964397295.1. GTDB lineage: Bacteria > Planctomycetota > Planctomycetia > Pirellulales > Pirellulaceae > CAYNJG01. Next base: position 4,883 of record CAYNJG010000176.1, on the reverse strand, counting down.
GCCGCGTCGATTTCGAATAAACGGGCCACTGCTATGCGGACTCCTAGTCTTCGCTCTCGGTCTTGCGGCTTACATCGCTTTTCCCATTCTTATCGGAAAAGAATTCGATTCCGCCATTCCTCGCGGAATCGGCGACATGATCCGTGAGAGAGGTATTACGGCTGTCACCTGCGTTTGGTTCTTCGTTCTGGGCGCAACAATCGGAAGTTTTTTGAACGTTGTAGCTTACCGCATGCCAATGGGGCTCACGATCGTTTCAAAACCTTCGCGATGTCCCTATTGCGAAACTCCGATTCGATTCAAACACAACGTACCGATCTTCGGTTGGCTCGCCCTGCGCGGTCGATGTAACGCGTGTCGCCTGCCTATTTCTATTCGCTATCCGCTGGTTGAAGTAATCGTGGGAACGTTGTTCTTCATCTTGCTCTGTTTTGAACTCGCGTCGGGCGGCGCCAACTTGCCGATCGAATTTCGCTACGCTCGTCGTGGAATAATGTGGAATGTCCTTTCACCGAATTGGACGTTGATCGGACTCTATTTCTTCCACGCGCTCTTGATTGCGATTCTTTCCACGATTGCACTAATCAAATTCGACCGACTAAGAATACCCATGATGCTTGTCGTTTTCGCCGTCATTGTCGCATGCGGTTGCGTGGCTAAATTTCCAATGCTGTGGGTTTCACCTTGGCCGCCGGAAATATTTGAGTCCACAACTGCATTCGGACAAACCGGATACTTGGAACGTCTGACCCAACCGCTGAGCGGACTGGTCATCGGTGCGTTAACAGGCTGGGCGATGCATTGCATGGTGGATCGCGGAACTCGGAAGTCGAGCCAAACGGGAATCCTGATCATTACCGCGATCGTGGGTGCGTTCTTGGGCTGGCAAATGGTCGTACCGTTCGCTTTCATCACCGTGCTGATTCACTTTTTCACGATGCTAGGGGGCAAACTCATCGGCAAGTCGACTGACCACTTGTGGGCCACAAGTTCCTTGTGGGCCACGACCCTGGTCATCTGCCTTTGGAAGCAGCTTGCAATTCTGGGCTTGCCATCACAGCAAAGTTCGACCTGGATCCATTGGATTTGGCTATGCGTAGCGATGGCAGCCGGCTACGTGGTCGCGTATGTTGCTGCTAACGACTGTGGTTTGCTATCCGAGTTGAACGAGTGACTGACGATGAGAAAATCTAAATCGGTCGAAATGCCAAATGTCGCGTTTTCCTTGTAGAGCCATAGCTGCGCTAGATATCAAACGTTGACCAGTTGAATGAGATCAATTGATGGTGCAATTTTTCGGTCAGCCGTCAGTAATAGATCCCAAGTCAACACGTCACAACTACGAGTGCACAAAATCAGCTGTGCCTGGGGCGATGCTGTTGACGATTTCAAAGACTCCGAAACCATTGAAAGAGTAAAAATGCTAAAAGAAAAACTACAAGTTCTGATTGATCAGTCAGCGGGCAAAATCCCCAATGAAGCGATGTCGGTGATCAAGCAATCGATGCAAGAGGTCGCCGATTCGATTGCCTCGAGAAACATACCCAAGCTCGGCGATATCGTGCCCGAATTCGACTTAGCCGATAGCAACGGGAACTCGCATAGTTCAAGCAGCTTGATTGCAGACGGACAATTGATTGTTTCATTTTTTCGTGGCGGTTGGTGACCATACTGCAATGTAGAGCTGGATGCTCTTAACGAATACGTAGATCGCTTTGGTCAACAGAATGCTCGCTTGGTCGCAATCTCGCCTCAAGTGCCAGAGAAGAATCGAGAGTTGATTGAATCTCGCAAATTGAATTTCGAAATCCTATTCGACAAAGATAACGCTTACGCTCAAAAACTGGATATGGTCCACGGTTTCAACGATGACCTGAAGACGATTTACGGCTCGTTTGGAATCGACGTGGGTGCTGCCAATGGAAACTCGGTCTGGGAACTTCCGCTTCCTTCTCGGATGATCATTGGGCAGGGGCACGTGCTCAAGTCGATCGACTATAACGTCGACTATAAGATCCGCCCCGAACCTGAAGCAACATTGGCTATATTGGCGGGTTGATCAACGGTTTTGCGAGGTCCGCTCGCTGGACCTACGCAGTGAATAAATAAAAACCGCCAAATGCTGGAGTACTCAAAGACAAGAGCGACGCGTAAGCAAGTGGATCAGCGACCTGTACTCAGGAACCCCCACTCGCTTGCGAGTTTTTGGTATTGCGCACGAGTCAAACAGTTAGTTCGTTTCCCGATCCACTGTTTTGAATCAGTTCTTCGCGTCGCTCTCTGGCAATTTCACTTGCACCCTTAGCGGCTTGCGATGCTCGATTCTGTCCGGTATCTGATCGGTCAGCTGATTGAACTCGCCTGGGCGTTTCTTTAACAGGAATGAATCATAGAGTTCACCGTTCGCGACGCGTGCTTCATACTTTATCTGATCCTTCTCGACGTGAATGATCTGATAAAGTTGAGCTCCGGAAGCCGTTCGCTTGAAGAAATCGCGTGCGCCAACATCGTATTGTTTCGGTCCACTGACACTCACAACATAGACTGTTGGACCTTTCTTTAAGTTAACGCCGGAATCAACGTTCTCTGCTTCTTCAGGCAAGCCCAAACCCGAGCGGGCGTAACTGTGGTCGTGGCCTTGCAAAACCAAGTCGACTTTGTGTCGATCGAAAATGGGTTTCCAGAGCTTTCTTAGCTCCACGTTGTCACGTCCCTTCGCCGATGAATACATCGGATGGTGATACGTAACGATCGTCCATCGATTCGGGTTGGACTCCAAGACTTTCTCAATCCAAAGAGCCTGTAACTCTTGCTGTTCGTTTGAGTTCAGCGAAATAATCCGCACACCCTGGTAGTCGATCCAGTACACAGATTCTTCCAAACCTTTCGGACCATTTTCCGGAAACGCAAACGTGGGATTCCAATGCTTCGACAGTGTGCGAATCGTCTTCTTCTTTTCTTCACCCTCGACTTCAATTTCCTTCTTGCTGTACTCGTGATTGCCGGGCGTTGCGATGCTCGGCATCATCGCGTTCAACCAGTGTCCAGCGCCAAACCATTCGCCCCATTCCGAATCGCGATTGGCCGAATTGATTAAATCGCCCGCATGCAACAAGAACGCAGCCTTCGGCGCATCCGAATGCGCCTCACGAATTATCCGCGACCACAATGAACGCACATTGTTCTGTGCATCACCAAAGTAAATGAACGAAAAAGGCTCAAACTTCTCGCTGGCCGTCAAAAGGTGAAACCATTCACTCCAATTGTTTCCGTCACCAACCCGATACGCATACTTGGTCGATGGAGCAAGAGAAACCATTTGCGCCGTGTGCAAATGATACGTACCCAGATCTGATTTAAATGGCTCAGTCGTTGCAGAAATCCGATGCGAGTTTCTTACAAAATATGGCCCTTCATCTGCAACGGCGTACTCGACGAACGAGTTCTTAACGGCTTTGCTTGTTCGCCATGTTACATCTTGCGAATACGCGGGATTGCCGCTCCACGTCAGAATCACGCGATCGGGCAAAACCGACGCAGCGTGTTGCTCCTTTGCCTTGATCTTCTCTGGCGGCTCTGCCGTGTCGTGAGCAAAGCCGAGGACGGCGAAAAGTAATACGAGAAGAGAGGTGCAAAGAGGCCGCATTCAGGCGCTTTCGTGTTGGGGATCTGCTTGGCCAACGACATATTGTCAGCTCAATTCATACTAGTTGGCGAGTTTAGTCTGCCTACAAGAAGTTTCCACCGACTGAACAGAAGCGACGTTTCAGTCTTTTAACTAGAACGACATCGCAAAGCCGAAGATTACGGCAAGGATCCCAAGTCCGCCAAGCACGATCCACCAGATAGGACGTCCTTTCCAAACATAGGCTGAAGTCGATGTGCCACTCGTGATGTACTGCCCGCAACTCGGACATTGTTCGGCGTCTTCGTAAACGTCCGCTCCGCATTCAGGACACGGGACGGTTTCCGATTCATCGTCTTCGTCGTAGTAGTCATCGCCATAGCCATCGGCATACTCGACATCAGACCATTCTTCATCCCAAGACTCTTCGACTTCCATCTGAACTCCAGCCTTGGTTATGTTCCAATACGCCTAGCTCGCGACATACCGCACCCAATATTTTCCTTGGGTCAAGAATTAGTTTTCGCGCAGTGAATTCAGCAGCGGCGTGTTTTGCATTGCACGCTGCGCAATCAAGGCACTAATGAGACCAACGATCGCCACCATCAACAACGTTCCTAACAACGAGAAAAAGGGGACGGCGGCACCGCCAAAAATAATATGCGGCAACACGACCGCCAGCGCTGCAAGGATTCCGATCAAAAGCCCGCCCAACAGAAGCATTCCATGCTCCCACAACAGAATGGCAGAAAGCTGACCGTTTCGATACCCCGTCGCTCGCATCAACGCGAGTTCTTTACGACGCTGAACGACATTTCGTACCTGTACGGCAGCCAATCCCAAAGTTCCAAGCAATAACCCGAGCCCACCGAGACTTTGAAACGTCGATAAGTAGGTATTTTGGACAGAGAGAAGTTCGGCCAATAGTCGCTCCGTACTCGTTAGATCGAGCCCCTCGTCACTGAACTTCTTTTCAAGCTCACTCGCTGCCACATCGTTACCGTCCGTGTCAGCGTCGACAAGGAAATAGCGATAGCCCGAAACGCGTGGAAATTTCGCAAGCAACCGGTCTTCGGGAATCAGCAGGTTACCTTGGAAAATACTACCAGCCAGCAAACCGACAATGCGAAATCGCAAGACGCCGGCATCGCCATAGTCGCGTTCGAACTCAGTTCCCACTCCTGTGTAAATCTGCAGACCGTACATCGCCGTGTTCTTGTCGATCACAACAGGAATCACATCGGAATCAGAATTCAAA
>CAYNJG010000175.1:0-16049 GCA_964397295.1 uncultured Pirellulaceae bacterium | reverse complement strand
CACGCGTATCCGATGGTCTACTCCAGAGCCTTTGGAAAACTCAACGATCTCGTCGCTGATGATCTCGTCAAGCTGCGCCTCGTCGTTGCGATACTTCTGTTCGACTACGGTCCAGACGCTGTTATCGCGAAGCCGGCAAGCGTAGCTGCTCTTCGCTTTCGCAATTTGACGAACTTCGCGTAGCCTCGATCGGTCACGTAGAGTCGATCTGCTTAGATCACGCGCGCCAGCACGGCATGTTCATCATGGCCACCGCCACCGTTAGGAGTCACATCAATACGTGTGGGAATATGCAGCCTTGAACTTATCGATGTCAAGGACTTGCGAATCCTCCGGCACTTCAGATCCGGGACAGGTCGAATTGATTGACCGATTCACCTGGTCTTCCACTGGATCTTCTTCACGCTTCCGCCCAAACTGGCGTCGGTCAGTTTCTTTCTGGCCGCTTCATCCAATTCTTCTTTGCCTCGCAGGTAAACATCCAAAATACGAGGAACGATCTTTTTCAATGCTTGAGTCACATCCGCATCTGGCTTCATGAAAAACTTTCGTGGGGAACCGCTTGGATCTGAAAAACTAAAATGACCCGCGTCCGAAAACCAAATAAAGTGCTTGTCACCCTTGGGCGTCAACCGGAAGCAATCCTCTCTATCCTTGAGAGAGTCAATAAATTGGGTCTTGTCGCGATTGCCCGAAATTCCAACGAAAGGCACCTCGATCTCCTTGAAACTACCCTCTTCAAAAAAATGACCATTGGCCGCCTGAGGGCTCAAGGCGATCCCAAGCTTTACCCTCTGCTCAGCCAAGTCATCTTCAATGTTTGCAGGTTTTGCTCCACAGCAAACCAACGTTGTATATGCTCCGTAAGAATGACCGATCATCGCAATCTGCGAAAAGTCGATCCTCCCCTTCAAGCCCGGTTGTTCACGATTAAATCGCTCGGCAAGGTCGATCGCAAACTTCACATCGAGCGGTCTGTTTTTTCTCGCTGACATATCCTTGCCGCAATTAACAAGAGCATTTCTAAAACCAAGACGCTTGCTTCTCATGCGTGAACGAATGTTATCCAAGTTACTTGTCACATGTTCCAGGCACATCACCACGTACCCCTGCTTCGCCATTTCCTGCGAAAGAGCAAAGATTCCGTCTCTGCTGCCTCCAGCCCCATGTGACACGACAACCATCGGTTGAGCCGACGCCTGTTCGGGCAAATGAAACTTGATGGGCACGTTACGATTTCGCTCCTGGTCCATATTGTCAGGGAAGTCCAAGATCCTTTCCTGAGCGTCAACCTGCGCGGGCAAAGAAACAGCTATCCACAGGAGGAACAAGCCTAACGACCACAGTTGGCGGTGCGTGCGAGTGGTGTCGCTCATCTCTCCAGCAGACTCCACGACGACCTGATGGAATTCCCTTCGCTGAACGAAGCGATGTCGCAGGTTTGATTTTTGCTGAAAAGAATAACCCATTTGAAAAAACCTTCTACGACAACGAATCGTTTGTGAAATCTTGCCTTTCAAGCCGTCTTCCTAAAACCGACTGCAACGTAGCTGAAAGGATAGATCCAAAAAACTACAACTTCTTTCCAGTAAAAGGTACGCTCTACTTGACTTATGGCAACATGCAGATGTTAGGCGACCGTGCCATCAGGAATAGGCGAACCCCTGTACACATGCGCCATCCGGTACGACCAGAGATTCCATTGCAAGTTGTCGATGCGTGGGTATGACAGCCAGTCACAAGGCTGGAATCACTGCGTTTGATGAAGGTGAGCGGATAGAAACTCATCCGCATTTGTTGAGGCATACTTTCCTAAAGCATGTTGCCGCAAAAGAAGGCATTCGAGCAGCCCGCGAAGCAACCGAACGAAAACGTTGACATAACAGTAGGTTACAGACGTTATTCCTGCCGACGCTAATCGCTGCGCCGAGTGCGACGCGTAAGCGTTATGAACGAGGCAAACAGGAACATTGCCATCATTCCCAACTCGGGTTCGGGAACACCAATTATGATACCCTCGCAACTGAGAGAGAGGGCACCATCAACGGCAGAAAGGTTGAGGTTCTGATCCACATTCAGCTGAGCCCAGCCAAGCTGGTCGAACAGCGGCTCTCCGTTAAGGTCAAAATCGCCGGTATTGATTGCAAGATAGAAGTCGCTACCCAAAGGCACCTCGACGGAACCCGCAGGTACGCCTCCCTCATTGCTACCGATAATCTGAAAGTTGTCGATGGTTGCACACGAAAATGACTGACCAAGTTCTGCGTCGAACCATCGCCGGCCGACACCGAGGTCTGTGGAGGCGAATGTGACGTCAGCGAACCCATTGGTTGAACTCGGAGTGACTTCAAACAACGTCGAGCTGTTTGCGAAGTCTAGCCCAAACTGATTCGGCAGACCGCTGGCGGATATCGAGATGTCGGGATCGACGATCTGGGCGACTGCAATCGGGGAAATCACGAACGTGAACACAAGTACCAGACTGGACATAACGTAATGCATATCTGATTATCGTCTGTTACTGGAATGTGTCGATCGCCGTAATGGAACTTGCGTTCGAAATGGAGTATGAAACTCCGATCATAAGGTGAACGCAATATCGTGTCAAAGAAGGTCGATCAAGGAAGAAGCAGAGCGATAGCCAAGGCTAATTAGATCTGTTTAATTATCTCATCCTGTTTAATCTTCTGCCAGAGGTGAAAGGCAAACGCATCGTGACGATCATGTGAAGCTGAGGCGAGCGGTACTTGTCGACTCCGTTGTTCCGTGGACTTAACGGATAGGATAGCCGAGAAGCTTCGATCTAACTTCCGGCGTTGGTTTCCTGGTAGGCCGGACCTAGCGCAGCGCAGTTCCGGCAATGTGGCCTCGTTTTTCAACTCAACCACATCGCCGGAGCTTGTGCGCGCTAGCCACGTGCAGGGCCTCATAAGAGTTCGACTCAATAGAGATTGAACTCGACGGCTCCGCTATATTGTGGCGATGAACTCACATCGAATTTCTCCAGTCCTCGCCATTCTGTTCCTGTCCGCCCCGTTGCTGATGGCGCAAGGCACACAAGACGATTATGACCGCGCTGCCAATCTGCGAACGCGAACCCGGGACAAAGTATTTCGAACTCGCGTGGAGCCACAATGGATCGAGGGTTCGAGCAACTTCTGGTACCGAGTCCGCACGGGAGTTGAGTCTCACGAATATGTTTTCGTAGACGTCACCAACAAGACGCGCAAGCCGGCTTTCGACGCGAAAAAACTGACGGAGTCGATCAAGAAGACAATCGGTGTAGGCGCATTGCCGAACAATCTGAATCTCCGAGACTTCGAAATCGACGCCGAGCAAAAGTATCTCTCATTTGTGATCGACGGGAAACGCTGGACGTGTGACCTGAGCAACGATGAACTCAGCAGCGAGCAACTCGACAAGCCCGACTCGAAAGAGTACTCCGACTCGCTTCGTTCGCTTGCTTCTGTCCCTCGCTCGACCAACCGTGGAGAAGACACTTACGTCAACTTCATCAACAAGCTCGACGAGACGATCGAACTCTATTGGCGTGCCGGTGATGGCTCGCAACGTTTGTACGCCGAGATCGAACCAGGCAAAGAGCATGACCAACATACTTTTGGCGGTCACATTTGGCTGGCGAAAACAAAGGACGGCGAAGTCGTTGCAATCTTCCGCGCTGAGAACGAACATCGAGCCGCTGTGATTGATGGCTCGGTAGAGATCAAAGAAAGCCGAAAGAAGAAACCGCGAGACAAGCCGGAACGAGACAAAGGTCGGAATCCCGCAACTAGTTCGCCAGACGGTAGTTGGCTCGCGTTTATAAAAGATCACAACCTGTTTTTGCGTAGCGCGGAGCAGAGCGACTTAGAAAGCGAATCTTCGGCGGTTCAGCTCAGTCACGATGGCACGGCAGAAGACCCGTACCAGGGACGAATCCGCTGGTCTCCGGATTCAAGAAAGCTGCTCGCGATCCAAAAAAGCGTTGGGCAAAAGCGAGAGGTGTTCATGATCGAGTCTTCGCCTAAAGATCAGCTACAGCCAAAACTCCACACGATGGTTTACGACAAACCTGGTGACAATTTGCCCATCGCAAAGCCTCGGCTGTTTGACGTAGCCCTACACAAGCAGATCGACGTGAAGACGGAACTGTTTCCGAACGCATGGAGCATCTCCGATTTGCGTTGGAATTCGGACTCTTCCAACTTCACATTTCTCTACAACCAACGCGGCCATCAAGTGCTTCGCATCGTCCGCGTCGATGCTGAATCTGGCGAGGTAACTGCAGTCGTTGACGAAGTGAGCAAGACGTTTGTGGACTACGCGGGTAAGCGGTTCTCACGTTACTTGGGCGATACAGAGGAACTCATTTGGATGTCGGAACGCGATGGCTGGAATCATCTCTATCTTTACGACTTCCGCACCGGCAACGTGAAGAACCAAATCACGAATGGCGAGTGGGTCGTGCGCGGTGTGGAACGTGTTGACGAAGAGGCACGACGAGTCTATTTCAGGGCATGTGGTGTCTTTCCCGAGCAAGATCCGTACTACATCCACTACGGATTTGTTGACTTCGATGGATCGAACTTGACGTGGTTGACCAAAGGCGACGGAACGCACGAGATCGAATACACGCCGGATAATAAGCACTTTATCGATCGCTATTCACGAGTCGATCAGCCGCCGATCACGGAGCTGCGTCGTAGCAAAGACGGGGCACTCGTTTGCGAGCTTGAACGGGGCGATTGGTCGCAATTGCTCGAGACCGATTGGCAGGCTCCCGAGCGGTTTGTCGCAAAAGGCCGCGATGGTGAGACGGACATCTATGGAGTGATCTATCGCCCAACGAACTTCGATGTCACCAAGAAGTACCCGGTCATCGAAAAAATCTACGCCGGACCGCATAGTTCGTTCGTTCCCAAATCATTCGCACCGTATCGTCGCGACCAGAGTTATGCGGAGCTTGGATTCATCGTCGTGCAGATCGACGGGATGGGTACGTCGAACCGATCGAAGGCCTTTCACGACGTGTGCTGGAAGAACTTGGGCGACAGCGGCTTTCCTGATCGCATTCTGTGGATCAAGGCCGCAGCGAAAAAGTATCCGCAGTTGGACATCTCGCGCGTTGGCATTTTCGGTGGCTCGGCAGGTGGACAGAGCACACTTCGTGCCTTGTTGGCTCACGGGGACTTTTATGGTGTAGGAGTTGCCGATTGCGGATGTCACGACAATCGCATGGACAAGGTGTGGTGGAACGAGCTTTGGATGAGCTGGCCCGTTGGTCCACACTATGAAGAGCAATCGAACGTCACGCAAGCGCACCGCCTGACCGGCAAGCTATTGCTTACCGTTGGTGAACTTGATCGAAATGTTGACCCAGCATCAACCATGCAAGTCGTCGATGCGCTGATCAAAGCGGACAAGGACTTTGACTTTCTGATCGTCCCTGGCGCTGGCCACGGCGTCGGAGAATCTCCCTATGCGAACCGTCGCCGACAAGACTTCTTCGTCCGACACTTATTGGGCGTCGAACCACGAAAGTGATCGTTGACGCCGACCAGTTCTGTGTTTTTCGCACGGGGATCGTGGTCGCGCGGATCGAGTGCGTTCAACGTAACGGAGGACTGTCGGCAGTAATCCCTGCTTTTATCCAGCCGATGAATGGGTTGAGATCCGGCCAGGTTTGCATCACGGTGTGTACGGCAAAGACCACGACCGGATATGCGGTATCGCGAGTTTCGAATCCGTAACAGTCGACGAATTCAGGTTGTCGTACGAGCAAGAAAGGCAAGAAGCCAACAGGGAGAGGAGCCAGCAGTTGCTAGAGCGGCGGCGGTTGGCAACTTGAAAGTAGCTGTCGGTTCGTCGGTGAGTTGGGGCCACTAACACAAGTTTTTACGACACCCATCCCGAGCGGAACGAAAGATGTCAAATCACCGCAGATCGTACCAAGTGAACGCCGTTGCATAATTTTTTAGAATGTCACGTTGTTTTCTTCTGAATGGTCCAATAACACAACCTAGCCTCATGACTAGAGCCTCTTTTTAGGAACAAACCAAAACTACTCATTCCCTTCGCTTCTATGTCGGATAACACCCTTCGATCAGACAAAAAGATAGATACCCAGATCTTCAGTGTTGATGGCCTCAATACGGCCTTTGATGGTATGGAGGCTCTTTTGCAGAAGGTTATCGATACGATACCGCAGACCGTATTCTGGAAAGACAAGGACTTGATCTACCGTGGCTGTAATCGGCTTTTTGCCGACCTTGCCGGGTATTCCAACCCTGCCGATCTGATTGGGTTGACGGATCATGATTTGCCCTGGGACACCGAAGAAGCGGAATTCTATCGCGCATGTGACCGGAAGGTCATGGAAAGCGGAGTGCCGGAACTAGGCATCATTGAATCCCAGCTCAACGCCGAAGGTAAACGAACTTGGCTGGAGACCAACAAAGTTCCTTTGCACAACGAAGCCGACGAAGTCGTAGGTATCTTGGGAACCTTCATCGATATCACCGATATAAAGCAGGTCAAAGACGAACTGGAGAAGATTAACCAGGATCTGGAGTCGCGCGTCGAAGAACGGACAAGGCAGCTCCAGTTTGTCGCCGATCACGACGGGCTAACGGGACTGCTGAATCGAAGTGCTTTTTCAAGAAAACTGACCAGCCTCCTTCAAGCATCAACTTCATCTTCGCTCGCTTTGTTGTTCATTGATTAGGATAATTTTAAACCCATCAACGATACCGAAGGCCATGAAGTAGGAGACAAGGTACTGGTCCAGTTGGCGAACATCCTTCGCAAGCTCTCGGGGGAAAAGGACCTTGCCGCACGACTGGGAGGCGACGAATTCTTACTGCTGTTACACGACCGTTCTGAACATCAGCTTCACATGATATTGGATCAGATTCGCCGTTACGTTGTCTATCAATCCGAAGTCAGCAGCCTTCCTCACCTGGTCACCGCCAGTATCGGCGTTGTAACTTGCGAAACACAAGACTACGCTTGCTCGGACGATCTTATCAACGACGCCGACTTTGCGATGTACGCTGCTAAGAGTCAAGGTAAGAACACGTTTCGTTTCTTCTCAAAGAACATGCGCGAGTCTTCCGAAACGAGCTTGAACCTCGAACGTGAATTGCTCGCGGGGATATCCCAGGATCAATTCCGAGTCCACTTCCAGCCAATCATTGACTCCAAGGATGAACGCATCGCCGGCTTTGAAGCCCTTGTCCGTTGGCAACATCCCGAAAAAGGACTTCTGTTTCCAAGCAGTTTCATTTCAGTAGCTGAAACGACCGGCGCAATCGTTCTCCTGGGAGAGAAAGTCTTTGATCTGGCATGCGCCCAAACGGCGCTATGGCTTCAGATGTCCCCTGAACTGAACAAAGATTTCAAAGTCAACATCAACGTGTCTGCCCACCAACTTTTTGCAGTCGACTTTTTGAGCACCCTCACCGCCCTTACGGCAAAACACGGGATTGATAACCGACACATTGGTATTGAAATCACCGAGTCGGTGTTGCTGCGAGATCAGTCGTTGGCAACACGCATCCTCGAAGAAATCCGGCTTGCTGGTTTTCACATTGCCTTGGATGATTTTGGCACAGGTTTCTCATCGCTGAGTTACGTGGATGAACTTCCCCTGGACACGCTCAAGATCGACCGTTCCTTCATCACGAAGCTTGGACGAGATGCTGGAGACTACGCGATCGTTCGCATGATCCTGGCGCTGGCCAACACGCTAGGCATCTCCGCCATAGCCGAAGGTGTAGAAAACCCATTACAACTGGAACGGCTGAACGAGATGGATTGTCACCTCGTGCAGGGCTATCACTACTCCAGGCCCATGCCTGCTGATGAAGCCACATCCTATTTGATGCGCGGATCGGCTTTTCTCGATGCCCCGCAAAGAGCCACCACGAATAACGCGGCCAAAGTGCCCGCCACGTCGTAGCCGGAAAGTTCGGCTAATTAGACTGAACGTAGGTTGTGCGTTGAACTAAGCCTGTCAGCTTTCTGTTTCACCAGCGGCAATGAACCGCCGCTAACTAATTCGACAATCTGCCAACCAATAATTAGTTTTCAAGATTGCGAATCGCAGTCAACTCTTCCTCAAGTCGTTTCGCGATGTCAGAGTGCGACTCAATCAGATTATTTTCCTCCGCGATATCACTCCAAGTCGTAGAGCTGATACGGACGCGCAAACGACGTTCCTTTGGCTTTGCACGACCGCCGAAGAAAACAGCCGACAGGGGAAACCCATACTCCGGCCGCCGCGGTGGCTGTTACGCAAGAATAGCTCACGTGCCCCCCTTGGCCTGGCGAAGAATCAGAGAAACAGCCAGCAGGGTGTTCAACGTGTGGGTGTTCCTCGTTCAACGTGTGTTCAACCTGTTCGATGGGGGTCCTGTTCAACTCTGCCTCTACTACACATGGTAAGTGTACTCAGCTCGAGCAGTCTCGGCATTTTGTGATCGCTTCGATCGCCGCGTCAACACTATCGCTTCTTACGGCTGCTCTCCACCGTTCGTCACCTTGGCCGAAGCAAATGTTGCCCTGCTCAGAGCTTACCGCAAGGACGTTTGACAAAACGTCAACCGTCCTGAACGGACTAGGTCCGTTACTAACGAAAACAACGATTTTGATTGAGCTCGTTTTTCGCCTGAGTTAGTATTTCCTCCCCAGGCAACGCGGCAACGCGTTTCGCGGTCAACAACGTGGTCACGCAACCACTTTCCGAAAACACATTCAATAGTCAAGGGTTCGCTGTAATGGTCTTTGTTCGAGTGCTTTTCTTTGTGTTACTCGCGGCAACTCTGTCGTCGGCTCAATCAAGCGTAATCGTCAGTTTTTCACCCAACGCATTCTTTCCTGGTGGCCCGAATGAAGCCGATGATGTCATGAATGGTGCCATCTTCGGGAATGCCACCGGTTCCCCAGTTTCGTTTGGGACCACGAACGGAGCAGATGCCGACTTCGATTCGATTGTTTTGACTGGCGTCAGTCCGGATTCTGGCATGATGGTCATGCAGGAATTTGATGTCACCCTTGCCCTGACCAGCAATAACACCGAGGCTGAACTGGCCATTCAGCGTGGTGGTGTCGGTGCGACCGGCGTTTTCGGCGCGACGCCGACCCTTGTAGATCCTGGCGAACAATTGACAATCGGCCCCATCACCCTCATCCCTACTGGCGGTGGTACCTCGATGTTTCAGTTTGACGGTTACGACACGGTCTTCGTCGGCAACACTTCCGAGGGAGAAATGGCCGACTTGAACGGTGTAAACTTTACCGCGGTAGCGCCGAATCAGGGTGGCACGAGCTTTGCAAACGCAGTGTCGATTCCACTGGCTAACACCGTGGTTTTCTCAGGTGTTGAAGGTGGAGGAGGGACTTCCCTGAATGGTTTGCAAGCGAGTTTTTCGGTCGTACCTGAGCCCAACTCGATGGCGATTCTGGGGCTTGGTCTGGGCGGTCTCGCTTTCCTTCGCCGTCGTCGTTAGAAGAAAACAAAATCAATGAAGGGAAAGCCTTGGCGTCGGCCAAGGCTTTTTCTTTCGGGGCTTTACGCCAAGAGGCAGACATCCGAGTACCGCGAGCCATCGGGACGGTGGACGGAAAGGGGGCAGGCTACTGTTCTGTCTTTCTCGGACGTCCTCGTGGTCGCAAGGTGGACTCGATTCCCAGTTTCTTGGCAATCTGTTTCTGCCATTTCTCTCCTCCGTAGGGGCTGCCGCGCTGAATGCACTTCTCCATTGCCTGCTTTTCTTGCGGGGTCAGCGGCTGATTTACCCAGGCAAGCCATTCGTCACGGCGTTTTACGGGACCAGCATGCAGTTTCGGCAAGACGGAATCGGGTGGTGGGCTGCCAACGGATGTCCATTTCCAATTCTGAGCCTTGCGTACTGGAATGTACTTTGCTCGCACTGGATTCCGTTCGACATAACGCATTGCGGTTAGTAAATGCTCGTTCGATTGAATCGGGAAGGACTTAAAGCGTCCCTGCCAAACATGGCCACTGGAGTCATAGTGCCGGTGATACCGCCTCACGTGTGATGTCGTGAGCCATTGCATCCACTTGCTGAGATCGCCATCATCACGCGGCCAAACCACCAAATGAAAGTGATTCGGCATCAGGCAATACGCCAGAAGACGCATCCGAATACGTTCGGATGCTTCGTGGAGCAGCTTGAGGAAGGCTAGATAGTCCCCGTCTTTATGGAACACAGTTCCATGCGCATTACCACGGTTGAGCACGTGGTAGCAAACGTTGCCGGCGGATGCTCTCGTCGGTCGGGGCATGCTGCAAGCTTAGACGCAGAACAAGATGCTGTCAATAAAGTAGCCTGACCCCTTTTATGCGTTGTAATGCATCAGCGGGAAGTCTCTCTTCCCGCTGATGACTACAAGATGCAGTCGATCAAGCAAGGCGGTACCCATCAGGAGATACGTCAGGGACTCATTGAAGCGTTAGGGAAAATGGGTGATGATATGGCGAATGGAACGGCATTCTGGACTCAATAAGAACTAATGACAATGACTGAGAAGCAATGGAGTCCCAAGGAGAAAGAGGTTGCCAAAGCCTTTAACCTGGCGATCCGTCGTGGCGAGCTTGATGCAATGGAGGAGTTCTTGTCACAGAACCCTTGGTTGAAAACCGACCGAAATTGGGTTGGCAAGACTTGGTTTCGCGGCGCCATCACTTTTGACCAACTAGCTTCTGTGGAAAAGCTCATCGGCTTGGGTTTCAACGTCAACTCCGGCGACGACGATGGTGCGACTCCGTTGCGTATGGCAGTGTTCAATGGCAACGAGGCGATCGCTCGGCTGCTGATTGGTAATGGAGCGAACCCAGATTTAGACAAGGCCATCTTGACGGCGCTTAACAATGCCGACCCCGAAGAAAGGTTGAAATTCCTCTCGATACTGGTTGAAGCTGGAGCTGATGTAAATCAGGTTTTTACCATGTTTGGCGATGAAGACGCAAAGTTTACGGCATTGGACCGAATGGATCCGGACGATGCTGAAAGCCAGGAGGTGATTCAGTACTTACGCAATCATGGGGCTAAGAAGTTCGAAGAATTAGGTTAGTTACTTGCAGGATACCTACCGACAAAATCGAAGGGGAATAAAACGGGACAGATCTGCTCTGGGGGGGAACAAACCGGGACAGGTCTGCTCTGTAGAAAACCTAGGTTGGTCAGAGAATCATGATGTTGTGAGTGATCACTCTGAGGTTGATTTCTCTGGTTTGTGACCAGAAGGTTCTTGCTCGCAACGCCGATCCCATTGTGCGTTTGATCATGCTGTTGACGGTTTCAACCTGCCAACGTTGGCCGTACTTGATTTTGTTGAACTGAGTTTTCATTCGGTTGCGCCAGTATCCTTTGAGCGACTTCTTTGTCGGTCTCCCACGCGTCGCGGGAATAATTGTTCTCATACCGAGTTCATCACGAGCGAATCGATGGGCTTTTTCGCTATCGTAACCGGCATCCGCCAAGAGCGTCTTTACCTTCGCTCTTCGCGAAGCCTGCTTTGCCGCAGGTTGAAAACACGGGTCGTCAGGCCCGGGGCCTCGCCCCGTAACGACTCCAAGAACGAGATGAGTGGAGCAATCACACAGAATGTTGGCGGTTGGATAACGAGTGTAAGTCGTCGTCTGATAGCCTTTTTGCAGTCGCGGTCACGCCTTCGAACGAAGTAAGAACTGATATGCCGCGATTCGAATCCGGTTCCGTCAATCGCTGCCAACGTCACTGTCTTTCGCATGATGCGAAGTTGCTGAGCTGTCGATATCGTTTCATCCAACAGATGTTGGACACGTCGCGAGTTCAATAATCGTGCTGCTGCTTTCTGAAACGTACTAAAATGCGGGACCACGTCGAGATCAATCGCTTTCGCCAACTGAGGAGCATCGCGAAGCAACGCTGATAGTTTTCGATAATCCAGCCGCATGAATTCTTTCAGTACCAAACAAGCAAATAGCTGAGGTACCGTAAACTTCTTCGGGCTGTACTTGTGCCAATGTGTACGAAGACGTCGTCTGCCCAACTCATACGCTACATGCAATACTTGCTTCGGTGATTTGCTCGTACTCGACATTGCTACAAGTACGACCAACAGCAACAAACTGTTTAGCTAGCGAACCGCGGTTTTCTACAGAGCAGACCTGTCCCGTTTAGTCCGTTAAGTCGTAGCTGTCCCGTTTAGTCGGAGCTGTTTTTTAGAACCCCCAACAGCAGAACATTTCTAAATCGAGACAAAATAGATGCTAGCCTAGGTCTTAATGGTATTAACATCTTCGTAACTCATTGGTCGACCAGTTCTTTCTTCAGCTGCACCTCGGTTTCTTCATGAGTGGATAGTTCTTTGGTCTTCGCTTCCTGACGCGGGGTTCATAGCGATCAGGTCAGTGTGGACCGAGCAATGACTATCGGCCAAAAAACGCTACAGGCGATTGCGTGCGGGGACTAACCGCCTTCAAATTGCCTGTGGGTAGAGATTTTGAAGTTTTTCAGACTTTTCGAAAAATCTGAGTAAGTCGGCGGGCTTACTGGCGACTGGGGCGTTGAGGGACTGAAAAGTCGGTCTCGAAACCAACTAGATCTCGAGTGAGAGGTCTTTTAGGAAATGTGTATGACAACTGATTGGCGGCAAATCTCAATGCAATATGGCCCAGACGTTTGGAAGACTGTGCGCTGCCTCGTAGGCAACGAAGCGGACGCTCGAGATGCCTATCAAGAAACGTTCTTGCAGGCATATCAGTTTTCGCAGAAGTCCAAAGTCGAGAATTGGAGCGGATTATTAAAACGATTCGCTCGACTGCGAGCCATGGATTCGCTGCGGAAGAAATATCGCCGAGCCACCGTTTCCGGATCCGACCTAACTGCCGGCGAAGCGGTCTGTCAGCAGCCCGGGGCAGAAGACCATTTGGTGGCCGTCGAACTTGCCGACCGATTACGAGTGGCTCTGGCACAACTTACGCCGCAACAGTCTGAAGTGTTTGTGATGCGATACGTTGAAGAACTTTCCTACGACGAAATCGCGGAACGGACTAACTCGAACCGTAATGCGGTGGGCGTCATGCTCAGTCGAGCTCGTGCTCAACTGCAGCAGCAACTGGCACCACCGAATTCCAAACCCGACGACCACACCAACTCGCAGGAGGCTTCGTCATGAACAATGATCCCAACGACGAACTTGACGGTTTGCTGAAAAAGGCAGTGCAGGAAATGAAAGCTTCGGCAGCAGATTCACATTTGCCTGCCGAGTTGAACGAGGAAGTTCGTCAACAGTTGCCACCGCATCCACAGGTTCACCTAAACAGTAACGATCTCTATCCACGAAAGAAACGAGGACGCGTCATGTTCTTCTTTACCCGCATTAGTTCGATCGCTGCCGGAGCGGCATTGGTCATCGGCTTATTCTTTTTGTCCAGCAGCGGAGACAGCAATCGCTTGTTTGCTCAAGCGGCCACTCGATTAGCGAAGATCAAAGCAATCACTTGCCGAGTTATCATGGCCGAAGACGCACTGGTGGAAACTGCCCACCACGAGCCTGGCGACAAGCTCACATATGTCGCGCCGTCACTCCATCGTCTCGATCGATCCATCGGGACCGTAGAGATCATTGACACCAATCGCAGTACGATGGTGATGCTGAATCATGATGCCCAAGAATCATTGACGGTGACCGGTGACATGGCGAAAAGCATGATGGCGGCCTCTCCCATCCGATTGATAGAGACCGTTAGGACGCACTTTTCACTCGAGAATGCTGATACGAATCAGGTTGTCGAAATCGAGCCCAAGGTAATCGACGGCATTCAGGCGACAGGCTACCGATCAACGGTCGGTGAGCAAGTTCTAGAAGCATGGTGCGACCCCGATCAACAACTACCACTATTGATTCGAGTGCGATTTTCGCTGCCTGGTACCGCCGCAGATGGTTCTGACGTCACCATGTGGCAAGTCCTGACTGACTTTGACTATGAGACAACTCCGGACCCCAAGCTGTTTGATTTGACTCCACCCGCTGACTATCGAAAAATCCAGATGGAAAGTCCGGTTGTTGATCAGTCTCCCTCCGGGCTAGACGACCTCGTTGCACTGTTGAAACAGTGTGCGACGGTCAACGATTCTCGATTCCCGGAGTCACTGGCCATGAACGATGATGAGGGAACTCCGATGGCCATTATGAAAGATTACACCTCAGGATTGGATGCGGCGTTTGATAGTGCAACCGAAGCAGAGCAAGGCGAAATGATGAAGCAACTCACCGACTTTGGATCTCTGCTAGGACGGTCCCAAGCGTTTGTACTCAACCTCGAAAAGAAGAACGACCTGCAGTACTTCGGCGGAGCAAAGCTAAACGACGCCGACCGACCAATCCTCTGGTACTCGGCCAACGGCGACGAAAGCTACAAGGTTGTGTACGCAGATCTTTCTATCCGTGACACCTCGAAGGACTCGCTGCCGCAAAAGCCCGCCAAGCGTGCTCTCCCTAAACCTGCGGCACCACAAGCTCAGAGTATCAATTAAGAAGATTCGGGCGAATTCCACCTGTCAACGCGGCGAAGGATTGTCGCGCAGGCAGGTGTCTTTTACGTAGTTGAGCCCTCTGAGGGCTTCCCCGCAGATTGATCTCGCCTCAGCAATTACTTCCTTACAGCTGCCAAGTTCCGGTAGTAAGAGAAGATCTGACTATTCGCGGCTAAACAGTGTTTGCATCACGCCGGATTCGGTCCGGTGATTGCAGACCATTCTGCCGAGCCCACTCACAGATAACCGGGCCGGATACGTGGTCCTTTCCGTGGTCCTCGCCAAACGTAGCGGATATCGTTCTACGCCTGTTTCTCGCGAATTTCTTTGAGCGAGTATTTCGCGTTGTGGCGAATTTGCAATGCCTCATCAAAATCAAAGGGGTGTGGCGGCGGAGGGGCGAAGTTCTCCAGTTCCTTTAATCTTTCGAGAAAAACTTCCGGCACGTCGTCAAAGTCACGAATCAATTGGGCAGCTGATCCCATACCCTTCATGTCAGCCCCCAACAACTGATCCTTCAGCACCGACAATGCAAAATCACGATCCCGATTGAGTTTCCACGATGCCCACGCGCACCAGGCACGCACTTCCGGGGAGACATCGGAATCGGCATGGCGTTTCAACTCAGAAAGAGCAGCCTGAATTTCCCATTCCCCAATGGCGCGGGCTGCAACTTGTCGGATGTCGGAATACGGATCCTCAAGTGCCGCAATCATGCACGCGGAAAATTCCTTTCGGATGGGTTTCTGTTTATTTCCCAGCATCTCGATGCTCCATAAAACGAGCCACCGGGTATAGCGATCTGGTTCATCGAAGCGTTGCACCACCGCTGGGCAGAACTTCTGCAATGAATCGAAATCCAGCCTCTCCATAGCTTCGAAAACGAATCCAATATTTGCGCGACAGCTGGAATCCAACTCGGCAGCTAAAATCGGCAATACGTTTTCGTCGTTGGCTGCGTGATGCGCGATCGTTGAAAGAGCTATCTGTTTCCATTTCCAGTAAGCGCCCTGGTCACGTGCAATTCGAAAGACTTCCTTGAGGCAATCCGGTTCTTGATCGCAAATTTCGTTGAGTCCAAGCTTTTTTCTTAGAGACCAATTGTCATCTCTCAACGCATCCATACAGCGATGAACGCGCTGGCGGGGAGGTACATTGTCTTTGCACCTCAAATCGATCAACAAGGGCGAATCGTTGTGGCTGACATCAGCATCCGTAAGAACAACGTGAGTAATTCTGCCGTAGGTTGAATCCAATGGCACGTGGATTGAGGGAGAAGGATTGTGATGCTCACTTAGAAATTGGTAGTTGCCTGCAGGAAGCGGCTCAGAGACAACTTCTACTCCGGACCACTCGCCATTCTCTGATGCGAGTTCTTTCAGCTCGCAATAACCAAGGAACGAGGAGACACCATTTTCCGCTGCGGCGGTATAGAGAAGACATTCAGTGGGAAGAAGCCCAAAAACGATCCGAACTCGCCGCCTTGCAACCGATTCGGACTCA
>CAYNJG010000174.1:0-16160 GCA_964397295.1 uncultured Pirellulaceae bacterium | reverse complement strand
TCGTTGGTTTCCGAGAGCAACACCGACAGGCGATAGATACCACCGGCCACGATATCGAGAAAACCATCCTGATTCAGGTCGGTGGCGATGAGCGTCATAACATCGTCGTGCACAAGTTGCTCAGCGCTCTTTTCAAAACCGAATTCACTTTCACTTTCAGCGAGCACAATACCAAGGGAAGATTGGCGATCATCGAGCTCAGCACGGCGATGACCTGAACCGTAGACAATGTCATCGATGCCGTCTCGGTTAATGTCCGCCAAGATCGCTGTCGTCGCGATTCCCTCGGAAACAACATCGATCGACTCCGGAACACCAAGCGTACCAAGCACAACGACGTCCGCCGTCAGCATGCTTCGGTCTTCTAGTCGCTCACCGCACGATAGAATTATGTTCTTTCGCATAGTCAGATGGTTCCTTGTCCTTGGTCTGCCTACTTTCGGTGCAGTCTAGACGTCAGACAAACGTCCACAAAGACGGGTTTTTGAGCCTCTCCTTCCAACCGCGTGGTCGCCACCAGAGAATCTGGTACAGTGATCGGTCATTGAAAAACCAAAGCCAAACGCCAGAAGGAGTGCGCGCATGCCTAATCCCACTGCAACTTTTGAAACTTCGCTCGGAAACTTCACCGCCGAGATTTACTTAGACAAAATGCCCATCACCGCCAAGAACTTTATCGACCTAGCAAAGTCGGAGTTCTACAACGGACTTCACTTTCATCGCGTGATCCAAGGATTCATGATCCAGTTCGGTTGCCCGCACAGCAAAGATCCAAATAGTCGCCAAGCTGGTACAGGTGGACCTCCGGGCGGATGCATCCAAGACGAGCACCCGGACGATGCAAAAATCTCCAACGAGCCAGGCACACTATCGATGGCAAACACCGGTCAACCAAATAGCGGCGGATCGCAGTTCTTCATCAACACGGTTCACAACGAATACCTGGACTGGTTTACTCCCGGCGCATCGAAACACCCCGTCTTTGGTCGCATCACCGACGGCATGGATGTGGTAGGTCAAATCGAACAGGCGCCTAGCCAGTCAGATCGACCAACCACTCCGATTCAAGTAGTCAGCATCACGATCGCTGAATAGCAACCGATCGCGTGTCATACGTATCATCAAATCGCAAGGACTTAGATATGTCAGTCGCAAAAGTTACCGAGATCTCAGCAACCTCAAAGAAGAGTTTCGATGACGCCATTGAAGAAGGGATTGCCCGCGCATCGAAAACGCTTCAAGGCATCACAGGCGCTTGGGTCCAAGACATGAAAGTCGACATCAAGGACGGCAAGATTAGCAAGTACCGTGTCAACATGAAGCTAACGTTCGTGCTGAAAGACTAACCGTCTCTATCCACATGAGAGCCGAATGGGCGCAAGCCCGTTCGGCGACGTGCCATTTGACTTTTGGGTAACTCGTGTATTTGCTCGAAGACACAAGCTCCAACACTGGCAGAGCCAGTGCCACCCGGTGTGCTCCGAGTTTAGCGTGGATCTATTTAGAGTCGACGACTGTGCTTGCGGCCACCACCGCGACCGAAACGAGACTGCACGGCCTTTTTCTCTTCCATCTCTTTTCGAGATTCAGGATCGAGATCCTCAGGATCGA
Organism: uncultured Pirellulaceae bacterium; assembly: GCA_964397295.1. Taxonomy (GTDB): domain Bacteria; phylum Planctomycetota; class Planctomycetia; order Pirellulales; family Pirellulaceae; genus CAYNJG01. Next base: position 14,549 of record CAYNJG010000174.1, on the reverse strand, counting down.
TTTCTACTTGCTCTTGGACAAGCGTCATGCCCTCCATTGAATCCTGCTGGAGCAGCGTGTCGATTCGCATTTCGATCTTCGTCAGTTCTTCGCCTTCCTCAAGCGAAACGAAGGAGTAGGCAATACCTTCCTTGCCCATGCGACCGGTCCGGCCCACGCGGTGAACGTAGTCATCGCAATACTGTGGCATATCGAAGTTCACGATATGCGAGACTGTAGATACGTCGATTCCTCGTCCGACCACATCCGTGGCTACTAAGAATCGAATATTTCCGCCACGGAAACCCGACATTACCCGATTTCGTGCCGACTGAGCCAAGTCACCATGAATCGCGCCGACCTTGCCGAGTTTCTTGCTCAACTCTTTGTAGATCTTTTCGGTGCGTCGCTTCGTGCGGCAGAAGATGATCATCTGAGCTGGATCTTCTCGCTCGATCAATCGCAACAGCAACTCGAATTTCTTTTCGGGATCAACCGTAAAGTAGAACTGTTCGATCGTGCTTGCCGCAATGTTCTCTGGCGAAAATTCGAGTCGCACGGGATCGCGCATATATCGTTTGGACAGTCGGTCGATCTGATCGGGTACCGTCGCACTTAACAACAGAGTCTGCCGATCTTGCGGACACGCGCGTAAGATCTTTTCAATATCGGGCCGAAATCCGATATCCAACATTCGATCTGCTTCGTCGAGCACAACGATATCGACATCGTGTAGCTTGAGCGTGCGACGCGAAATATGATCAATGACACGGCCGGGCGTTCCTACGATCGCGTTACTGCCTTTACGCAGTTGTTCGATCTGCCTTCGAATCGGCGTACCGCCATAAAGCGCGGTACAACTGATCGGTAGTCCGTAGGCGAGCTTAACGAACTCGTCGTGGACCTGAACGCAAAGCTCTCGTGTTGGAACAAGAATGATTGCTTGCGGATCAGGACAGCGGGTTTCGATGTCAACCAACTCTAAGATCGGAATGACAAACGCGGCTGTCTTGCCCGTACCCGTTTGCGCCTGGCCTAAAACGTCGTGACCATCTAACGCAACAGGGATCACGCCAGCCTGCACCGGCGAAGGCTCCTCGTATTTAGCCATCTCAAGAGATTTAAGCATCTCAGGACTAAGGTCGAGTTTCTTAAATCCTGATTGAGGTGGATTGGAGGAAGTCACAGAAAACGAAGACACCAGTGGTGATCAGAACAAGTACAGAATATTAAACAGACAAAACGTAGTAGGCCGGCGCACCATCGGACTGTCTCCGACAGATGACCGGCCTTTCTCGTTGTATCTTATTGGGTCGCACGGGCGACCGGAAGCCGCTACTAACGCTTTTTCTTCGCGGACTTCTTCTTTTTAGCGGTCTTTTTCTTAGCGGTCTTCTTCTTAGTAGATCGCTTAGCCTTCTTGGCAGCCTTCTTTTTGGCTTTCTTCTTCGTTGTCTTTTTCTTAGCGGTCTTCTTCTTAGTAGATCGCTTAGCTTTCTTCGCAGCCTTCTTTTTGGTCGCCTTCTTCTTAGTCGACTTCTTCTTGGCTTTCTTCTTCGTTGCCTTCTTCTTAGCAACCTTCTTCTTTTTCTTGGCCATGAGTATGGATCCTGAACCTAAATAGAGTGCTCGGCACACAACGTAACGTTTCAACCAGAGCACTCAAAAGGATTGAAACACTGTTGGCTACTCAATGACGAGTTGCCCTGAAACCGTTGAACGATTTCCGTTACTTGTTGTAACACGCTAGATCGGACAAACTGCAATGATCAGTTGCTAACCCATAAACAAGTTATTGTTAGCAACTGGTCAAATACCACGTTCAACCTAACTTCGCGCATTGAAGCAAGTTTGCCTCCTTTTCGTCAATAGTAGTTTCCCATCTTTAGGCAATCCTGAATGGGATTCGCGTTTCACCTCCCAAAGTTGCACATGACAAACGCCACGCTACTGGATCAAATTTGCAGTCTGATGCCTGCAACAACACAGCCAAACGAGCAAGCTTCATTGCAAGAAGCTTCAACGCAAATCGCGCGCTGGATGACAGAAACAAGCGAGGAAACAGCATCAAACGCGCTTCATATCGTGCTGTCGGTCGAAGCTGAAACACGCGCCGAGTCGTCGAACATTGCGAATGCGACGTTAGTTGGAATCATCCGCCGACTACACACGAATGGGTCACCACAACTCACAGAAAAAATATTGTCGGATTTTCGTCGCGTGTACCCCGAAAGTGTCGCGATCGCTGGTTTCCAAAGTCTGTTGTCGCGCACTCTAATTGCTGCCAACACTCCTCCGAGCCTTGCGTTGTTCGCCGAACTGTTGGTGAACAACGCGGCACCAAACACACGCCTTTGTGTCGAAATCTTTGGTGATTTACTTAAGCTAAACGGCGCACATACCGATGCACTTTTCCCCAAACTACTAGAGGGTCTTAACAATCCCGGACTCGCCGCGTTTGTCTTGGACTACGCAAACTATGTTTTTCGGCAAGGCATGACCGAGCCACATCCTGCGGCGCACATGGCGAGCCATCTAACATCTCTGTTGTCAACGCTCGCGGAACGATTGGGAAAACTACAAGACTCGAAGCCCGAGTCCGACGAAGAAGCAACGAACGTTGGACGGCAAGTCACAGAGGCCGTGTCGCTAGGTATTCCACTTTGCGATGCTCTGGCTTGCATTGGCGACAAGAACGCGATCGGCAGCCTGAACAAGGTACTGCAAGTCGAACACCGTCGATTGCGTGTCGAGGCCGCAGCCGCGTTGACCCAACTTGGTGTCGAGGACGCGAAACAACTGCTTGCTTCCATGGCGGCGGAACCCATCGAGAGATTGCGAGTGCTTGCCTACGCCCAAGAGCTGGACATCCTGGACGACGTCGACGAAGAGTTTTCAAACATTGTGGCTCGAGCCGAAGCTGAATTCGTAACTTATCTCGCTCAGCCGGCTCAGTTTGGCATCGCTCCACAACACGTCGAACTCGTCGATCAACGAGAGCAAGCATGGCCCGGTTACGAAGAACCACGCAACTGTTATTTGTTTCAGTTTGTCTATCAATTCGAAATGGGCGAATTCACCAACATTGGAATCGCGGGACCGTTGGTGCGAGCTATCCAACCAAGTCTCACCGGGCTCAGCCACGACGACGTGTACGCGATTTTCGCCGGGTGGCACGTCGACCATCCAGATATCTTGGCCATCGAAGCCGACCGAACGGTTGGAAACGACCAAATCTATCTAAGCCGCATGCTTGATAGTCTCACGAGCTCCGAAGAATACGAAGAAGTTCACCCCGTGCTGCTGGCGAAGCTACTGGATCAAAATGCACTCATCGCCAGCGCCCAGCGAAACGAAGAAACCGGTTGGGTAATCGTCAACGAAGATTCCATCAGCTGGTTACCACTTGGGTCGCCCCACGCACCACTCTCGGCAGAAGATTCGTTTCACCTATTTGTCGGCCGGTCGCTGCTGCGTTCGTTTAACTAACTAGCTGGGAAAAGATCCTTCAGCCGTAGTGGACCTACTATAGATCGTCGAGAGAAGTTAGCAAATTTCTAGACTGGGCGATTCGCTCGCAGTTAAGCCGCCAAGCCCTACCGTCTTTACCAAAAACTTCTCCAAGTTTACGCTGAACCTTCCCGGGCAATCCGATGTCCAACATCGGATTCGCATTCCGTTCGCAAGTCTTTCAGGCACACCTAGAATGTTCGAAACTCTTACCGCCGCCCCGCCCGATGCCATCCTTGGATTGAACGAAGCGTTCAAAGAGGATACGTGTGCAAACAAAGTAAATCTTGGCGTGGGCGTCTACAAAGACCCAAACGGCGTGACGCCCGTACTGGAGTGCGTGAAAGAAGCCGAGCGACGCCTAGTGGAAACCGAATCGAGCAAAGCGTACTTGCCAATCAACGGACATGCTAACTATGGACGTTTCGTTCCGAGTCTTTTGTTCGGTAGCAATATCGACCACGATCGTGCTGGCACCATTCAGACGCCCGGTGGCACGGGCGCCCTTCGTGTGGCTGGCGACTTCATCAAAAAGATGTTTCCCAGCGCCAAAATCTGGCTGAGCAATCCAACGTGGGCGAACCACCCGAACGTGTTTGCTGCCGCAGGACTGGAGGTCGAATCCTACGGCTACTACGATCCCGCCGTGATGGGCTTGGACTTCGACGCCATGGTTGCTGATCTAAAAAATGTAGCAGCCGGCGATGTCGTGTTGCTGCACGGCTGTTGTCACAATCCCACAGGCGTTGACCTTGCGGCTGATCAGTGGCAACAAGTGGGTGCGATACTCGCGGAACGCAACGCTTTGCCCTTAGTTGACTTTGCGTATCAGGGTTTCGCTGACGGAATCGAAGAAGACGCCGCAGGCCTACGCAGCTTGCTTGCGACTCACGAAGAAATTCTCGTATGCAGTTCGTTCTCGAAGAACTTCGGCCTCTATCGCGAACGAGTTGGTGCACTGGTAGCCTTGGGAAAAGATAAATCAGCCCGTGATATCGTGATGAGCCAACTCAAGAAAGTCGTTCGCACGAACTACTCTAATCCTCCATCCCACGGCGCATCGATCGTCGCTACCGTTTTGGAGGACGAAGCTCTGACTAAAAAATGGCACGACGAATTGAGTGTCATGCGAACACGTATCAATGGCATGCGAGATCTATTTGTTTCGCAATTGGCTGCGGCGGGTGTCACGCGAGACTACGGGTTCATTCAACAGCAACGAGGAATGTTTTCGTTTTCTGGACTCAGCAAAGCGCAAGTAGAACTACTCCGCGACGAGTTTTCTATCTATATCGTTGGTTCTGGTCGCATTAATGTGGCGGGCATCACGAGCGACAATGTAGAATACTTGTGCAAATCCATCGCGTCCGTGCTCTAGAACTCAATGAAGCAAATCATCGCAATCGTTAGACCATTCCTCGCGGAGAAGATTTTAGAAAGTCTTCGGTTCGCGCCGCTGGAAGCGTTGCAGGTGCGAGAGGTAAAAGGCTTCAATCGACAAAAGAACTCATTGGACCGCTACGGTGAAGGCGAGTTTTCGATGGCTTTCTTGCCAAAAGTCGAAATCGTCATGTGGGTCGACGACCAGCGAGCAGACGAAATCATCCGCAAAGTCGAAACCGCGGGTCGCACGCATCGAATCGGCGATGGCAAAATCATGGTGTTATCTGCCGAAGAACACACTTCCTAGGTCTCCAATCGTCGGAAGTGTAAACAGTATCGCTAGTCGTCGACATTCGAACAAGAAATACTCTTGCGGTTTGGCTACAATGCGTTGACTGGACGTTGGTGCACAACGACTTCGGCGGCAAATCCATGAGCAGCAATCAAGCCGACAGCGATAGTGACTCGGATCAAGCACCTTTCGTACCTCCAACACCCGATTCCGGCACAACCGGTGGCAGCGACGATTTAACCCTGGCTCCGTCGGTTCCAGGCCCCGCTGGAGCAGCACCCACCTCGGGATATGGCGGCTCGAACCAGGATGGTCTACCTCAGGAAAAGATCGGCAAGTACACGCTGATCGACGAAATCGCCAGAGGAGGAATGGGCGCTGTTTATCGTGCGCACGACGAAACGCTCAATCGTACTGTCGCGCTAAAGATGATCCTCAACGGTCGCTTTGCATCGAACGACGAAGTCCGGCGTTTCTATCAAGAAGCAGAAGCAGCTGCGAATTTGGATCACGCGGGAATCATCCCGATCTACGATATCGGCGAACATGAAGGCCATCACTACTTCGCGATGAAGCTAGTCGAAGGTGGTTCGTTGGCGTCAGCGATGCCGGAACTGCTCAAAGACACCAAATCGGCGGTGAGCTTGATGGCCAAGGTAGCTCGCGCGGTTCACTTTGCGCATCAGCGTGGAATTCTTCACCGCGACCTCAAACCGGGAAACATTCTTTTGGAATCCCAGGACAATCCGGTTGTTACGGATCTAGGCCTGGCAAAAGATGTGCGCTCCGACAGCGACATTACGCATACTGGTGCGATCGTTGGAACTCCGGCGTACATGCCACCGGAACAAGCCGCCGGCGAAAAAGAAATTACAACTGCCGCCGACATCTATGCTATCGGCGCAATGTTGTATGAGTTGCTCACCGGTCGTCCCCCACACACAGGTGGCAGCTCCTTCGACGTTATTCGCAATGTGCTCGAAAAAGAAATTGTTACGCCGCGTCAAGTCAACAAGAAAGTAAACCGAACGCTGAGCCTCATCTGCATGAAGTGCCTGCAACGTGACGCAAACGATCGATATTCATCTGCGGGTGCTCTCGCGGACGACTTAGAAAACTGGCTCGAAGGCAAGCCGGTCTCTGCAAGGTCACCATCGGTGGGCTCACAAATCGGGAGCTTTCTTTCCGAGAATCTCAAGTCGGCTGCTGCCGCTATGTTGATTGGCCTGGGCATTGGTCTGATCTGTGGGATTGGCTTTGGTGAAACCGGGGCCGACATGCTCGAAGATCGCCGGGGCCGTGCCGGATCCGTGACAGCGATCTACGAAAGACTGCCCAACGAGTCGCAACCGGCCGCCGAGGTTCCTCGGCTTCCGTTTCAGACGGGGATCCTATCGATAACGCTGCTACTCACCATAAACGGGCTGATCAACGCGTTGGTAGTACGTCCTAAGCCAGGCAGCCAAGCTTTGGCGATCGGACTCGTCTCTGGATTGATGTTGATGATCGCGGTTTTTACTTTTGGATCAGGCTTCATGTCAGTGACATTCGGCGCCGCATATCCCACGTTTCGCGAAACGGAGATGTTGGCAAAGATCGCGCTATCAACACCAGAAGAAAAGGCTCGCGCAGAGAGGTTCTTTTTTCGCCACCACCCTGATCTTGCTTCGATGAGTCCAGAAGATCGAGCCGACGCTGCGACAGACCTGGCCATCTCGGGCTTGTTGCTTCGCATTCCTTCAACCGTATGGATTGGCATTGCCGCTGTCATACCGCTCTTACTCCCTAGCGTTGGTGGCACCATGCTGGGTGCGTATCTCAAAGAAAAGTCTGGCAATCTGCTTGTGCTGACGTTTCGATATTTGGAGATAGCGTTTCCCGTGAGTCTCATATCCGGTTGGATGATCGCGATCTACGGTGGACGCATGATGGATACAGTGGGTACTCATACGTTGGTCACCAATCCTATTTACCCGTTGCTGCTTTGCTCTTGCCTTGCCGTTGCCGTTTTTGTGGCAATACGTTCGTGGCGTTGGCCTTGGAGAATCCTGTTCCACTTCGTTTGGATTGTCGCATTTCTTTTCATGGGCAAAGCGTACGGCGAGTCGCAGCAATCATATGCAAAGGTCCGTCAGTTCACAAAAAATGGGCAGTACGATGAAGCCGCCCGATGGATTGATGATGCACTTGACTACAACCCAAATGTGCTTGGATTCAACTATTACGCTGCCGTTCTTCACGCGTATCGAAATGATCACGAAGCTTACCTCGAAGCCTGCGAACGTATCCGCGCGGTACACAACATTGAGAAGAATTGGAAAGACTCAGAACAAGTTGCCAAGGCTTGTCTGCTACTTCCAAATGACGAACATCTTGAACCAGCCCTAAAGCTTGCGAAGGATGCTGCGATTGATGGCAAGAATCAATATCAAGAGCATTGGCACTTTATCGCTCGGCTGTTCGCGGCGCATCGAGAAAACGATCACGTGTCTGTCGAAACATGGGCGGAACGATGCCGTGCGTCATTTGGTCGCAAGGAGCTTGATAATCCTTATTACAAACCGCAGGTGGCCTTAATCCAAGCAATGTCGTTGGCAGAACAGGGCGACCGGCAACAAGCCGCCACAATGTTGAAGGCGGTAAAAGAGGAAGTTGCGATCGCTACGTCTGAAAATAACGACAACGACTGGATCGGACGTTTGATCTGCGAAATCCTGCTACGTGAGGCAAACAACACAATCGATTCGGTTTAGCATCTCAATTTTACGTGCGGCTTGGCTTGGCTATAATGCAGTCCCTTCGAAAACGCCTCTGCACGAGTCACTTCATGCTCTCCATTCTTGGTAGAAACCAAAACAACTTCTGCGATGGTCAATCGCGGCGATCCTTTTTAAAGATCGGCGGACTGGCTATGGGTGGATTGTCGCTGCCGCAGTTGTTGCAAGCGGACGCGGCGAACGCCAACCAAAACAAACAAAAGAGCGTGATCATGGTGTTCCTTCCAGGGGGACCCGGTCATCAAGACTTCTTCGACATCAAAGTGGACGCACCCGTAGAGATCCGTGGCGAGTTCAATCCGATCTCGACCAACGTCCCTGGAATTCAGATTTGCGAGATGCTGCCCAAAATGGCCGGCATGATGGACAAGCTGATTCCGATACGCTCGATCGTCGGCGCTAAGGATCGCCACGAGTCATTTCAATGCATGACTGGTCACTTGCGGGATCGGCAACCACCCGGCGGAAGACCAGAATTTGGTTCGATCGTTTCACAAATGCGTGGACCGACGGCAGATGCGATACCTCCGTACGTGGGGCTTTCGCCAAAGATGCAACACACGCCTTACAACTCGGGAAAACCCGGTTGTCTCGGTCCCGCATTCGCACCGTTTCAGCCACACGGTGATGGAAAAGCTGATCTTATCCTGCAAGATATCACGCTTGAAAACTTGCAGAATCGCAAACAGCTTTTGCATTCACTCGATAACTTTCGTCGCACAGCAGATTCCAGCCGAGCCATTGAAGGACTCGATTCCTATCAGCAGCAAGCATTCGGTGTACTCACGTCCAGCCAACTTGCCGACGCGTTGGATATCAGCAAAGAGACCGAATCCACGCGTCGCATGTACGGAAAGGGTACGAAAGAAATCCAAGGCGACGCGGCTGCTCGCTTGAACGAACAGTTCTTAATCGCACGCCGTTTAGTCGAAGCGGGCGTACGTTGCGTAACGCTTAGCTACAGTTTTTGGGACTATCACAGCCAAAACTTCAAACGCTGCCGTGAGAATATGCCGGATCTCGATCAGGCGGTTACGGCGCTCGTTCGCGATTTGCACGACCGAGGCATGGCGGACGACACAACGGTCATCGTTTGGGGCGAATTCGGTCGAACTCCACGCATCAACAAAGACGGTGGCCGAGATCACTGGCCCAACGTGTCGTGTGCGTTAATGGCTTGTGGCGGATTACGAACCGGCCAAGCTATCGGAACGACGGATCGAATCGGCGGTGAAGCAGACGATCGGCCTGTGCACTTTCAAGAAGTCCACGCAACGCTCTATCACAATTTGGGGATCGACCCGCACACTTCGACGTACCGCGATCTCACTGGTCGACCGCATTACCCCGTCGATGGTGGCTACCAGCCTATTCACGAGATCGTCTAACGAGAGACGAGTGCGGGCGTCAGCGTTAGCTTGCGGAATTCAATCGGCCCATGATCACCCTGCAACATGATCGGACCGGGCAAACCCTCGTCGCTGTCGAGTGCACCGCCCGTAATTCCCGGTATCGCTTGACGATCAATGACACGTTCACCGTTCAGTAGCACCGTAACCGTACGACCAACGAGCGTTATATCGTACGTTTGCCATTCGCCGTGCTTCTTCGCTGGATTTGAGGATGGCGTTAGGAAACCGTAGACACCACCAATCAAGTGCGATTCGGGATCTTCCCCATAGTTATCTTCGACTTGGACTTCGTATCGACCACGGAGGTAGACGCCACTGTTGCTACCCTTCGGATAGCGAAACTCAGCGTGTAGTTTGAAATCGTTGAACTTCTGTTTCGTCACCAAGTTGTTGCCAGGCTTTTCGTTGAACAGCACGCCGTCTCGAACAATCCAACCGTTGGGAACGTCGTCCATTTGAACATCCCAATCGTCGAGATTCTTACCGTTGAATATCTCAATCGGTGAGCCCCACGTTGGCGTTTCCGGTCGATCAAGCTTGGGAGCGCGGGCTCCCGTCCATTTGAGCTGAGCACCCGTTTCGTCCGTCGTCGTACCGCTTAGCTTGCCTTCAGCTAAAGTGAATTCGAATGCTTGATTATCGTCGCGTTGCTCCCATTGTGGCGGTACAGCAAACGAGAACCTTTCATCGGTAACCACTACTTCTGAAATCGGTCGTGCGCTGCCGAACTGACCAACGTAAGACCCAACCAGCGTGGAGTTACCCGATTTTCGAACTTCCAACCAAGACGGAAATTCGCCACTCTTGCCTTGGACGACGAGGTCCCAGCGACCAAGAATTTCCTTTGGTAGCTCGTCTGCATTTAGACAAATCGAGCTGGCAAACAGGACAGCAGTAACTAGCAAAAGTTGACGCATCGCAGGCTCCGTGGAAAATACTGGATCCAGCGTAGCGTCCGTAAGTTGCTAGTCAAGCGAAAGCTTAGCTGAAGAAATTGTCGCCAAACAGATTTAGCTCGGGTCCGGTCTCAACTTCGATGTCGCCGTTAACCGTTGTCTTGCAACTGAGGCGCATGGTCTCTTCGTTGCCGACGTAGGCCATCGCCGGAAGAGGATCGAATGCCAATGGAGCCATTGGTGTGGGAACTGGATAGCTCAATCGAGCTTTCTCGCCCGCACCCATTTTGCTGGTGTTTTCCATACCCTTGGTAATCAACACGCGACAAGTTCCACACTGCCCGAATCCCTTGCAGTTCAAAAACTTGTTGACGCCCGCACCGACGCCGTTCACGCCCTGGTGTACGTTGATGCCAGCTTTGATCGCTTCTTGCCGAAGGTTCGCTCCGTCTGGGACTTCGATTTCCTTGTTCTCATTGACGAACTTGACTAACGGCATGACTTATTCCAAGTGTAGAGTGGCACACACGGCAGTCGCACAAGCTACTACTCCTCCTCCGAGGGGAGGCGATTTTGCCTTGTAACGCTGCACTGATGAAACGCTAAAAACGGGACGGAAAAACGACGACACTACCTGTAGTACCGATATCGATCTGCGTAATTTAACACCGGAAGTCCGCCCAGAAAACCGCAGCTCAGATTTTGCCAGATTCCGGCCTGCAGCGGCCACTTCTGGTAGATTTAGGATCGACAATCAGCAAGAATTTCGCATCCGATACTCGTAACCCGCCGCATTGGAAACGCATCAAAATGGCTCAATTTTCGAAATACCAACAGAACATCATCAAGAACTACTACAACAACCGCGAGGGAATTGCCCTGCAGCGCGTTCAGGAGTTGGTAACCGAACTATATCTAGCCGAAGGAAAAAAGCGGGCCAAGCTCTGGGACTCACTACCCGGCCATCTGGAAAAACTGGGCCTCAAACAAGAGGAAATCGACCACGTGGTTGCGGAAGAGAAACCAGAACTGGTGGCGAAGCTGGTTGAACGATTGTTGAACAAGAAGGACTAGCTCCCACAGTCATGCTTCGATGCTAGAACAAGAATGGCCTCGAACGGGACTTATTTCACGGCTAACCACGTTTCGGTGTACCAGTAGAAGAATTTCGACGGCGTGATGGCCATCTAAATACGCCGAATCAGAATTCCGCTTAGCAGGCAAATCAGCGCCGCAATCTGAGCCCAATGCGCAACCGACTTCCGCATGCGTACCGGTTTCACGTCTGCACGAATCGATTCCGGAGTGATGGCGGCGAGCTGCTCCAACTCTTTCGGTAGCTTCGTACTCAGTCGGTACTCCGACGGGTAAGGTTTATTGTACGTCAGCACGCGTTGTTTCTCGTGATCGGTATCTCGAAGCCGCAACGTCAATTGCGTCGCCGACTCAAGCGGCACCTCCGCACGATACCGACCGAGCCCCACTTCCTCGACATTGATCAACGTCTTCTTGCCGATCTCGTTGAGAGCCGAAACGTCCCATGCAATTCCAGAGATTGGGCTACCGTCGGAGGCGGTTCGTACGATGTCCATTCGCCAAAGATCTTTCGCCTGAGACTGCGTGACTTGCATTCCCGCCGAGTCAGTTTTTCGAATGATTCCGCGAATCGCCTGAGCCCAGAACTTGCCGCATTCGCTCCACGCCAACCATTCACCGCCCCAACGCTCGGACAAGTCACTCGTGAACGCGAGCCCTGTTCCCAAACCGAATCGAGATACTGCCAACAGTGGATCGCCCGTCTCTGTGACCATTAATACTTGAGCTGTCGGCTTTGCCTCGGTCATTACGTATCCCAACGAAAACGGAAACTCCGCACCTCGGTAGCCCGAAAGCATCGGATGATCGCCAACCGCAACGCTACCAAATAAATCTTCTTTGATCGCCGACTTCGAAGCTTGCATCGTCTCCTTAGTAAAAATCTGTGGAACGTTTGCTGGATCGTCGGTTTCGTAATAACGACCTCGACCAAGTTCCGCCAATCCACTTAGCAATTGCTTGTCCGCACCACCGAGAGCCACGGTCGAGACGGTCATACTAGCGTCGGCCATGCCCTGCACCAGTCCTTCGTGATCGGCATGCTGCGTGTGTCCATCGCTGAGCACAATCATGTGGCGAATCTTCGCGGTCGCGTTTTCGAGCATGTCCTTGCCCGTCACCATGCCGGTGTACATGAAAGTTCCGCCGCCCGCAGCAAGACTATCAATCGAAGCCTGAATCGCATCCGAATCACCCGCGCTTCGCATTTCAGAGACAACAAAAGCTCGTGAATCAAACCCAACCACGCCAATCGAATCGCGTGGGCCGAGCAGCTCGACAGCCGATTTCGCCGCCTGTCGCGCGAGAGCGATTGGAACGCCTTGCATCGAGCCGGACTTGTCGATCACCAGCACCATCGCGAGCGATGGCTTTTCCTTTTCTTTTTCGAATCGCGATACCAGCGGTAGCACTTCTTCAACCGGCGTTTTGTAGTAACCACCAAGGCCAAAGCTGTTGTCTGAGCCGAGCATCGCTAAGCCGCCACCGAACTCGGATACGTAACGTTTTAGATTCTCCATTTGTCGCGGAGCCATCGATGTCGCCGGCAGATTCGCAATCACGATCGCGTCAAATGCAAGCATGCCTTGCAAGTCTTCCGGTAAGCCGAACTTGCCACGCACATCGACGTCGATATCTTGCTCCCGCAGTGCGCGCGAGATCGACCGCATTTCTTCACTATCTTCGTGCAACACAAGTACACGAGCTTTACCGCGGACATTGACCGTGCAGGAAAGTCGGTTGTTCAGTGGAAAGTGGTCCTGCTCTGGGATGAGTTCAGCTTCCCAAAGACTCGCTCCGGCTGTCGTCATCTCGACATCGAAATGAGCCGTTAGCGGCTCGTCTTTGTTGAGCGTCACGTTTTGCTCTTGGATACTCACGCCTTTGTGCAGAATGCGAAGCGTCGCGTTCATGTCTTGGTTGCTCATCAGATCTGCAGACATCCGTATCACTTCACCATCAAATGCACGTGGTGTCGACGGACGAATGGCGACGACGGAAGCTTCTGGATTCGCCAGCCCGGGAAGACTTCGAATACGAATGTCGACGTTTTCCTTCTCGAGCTGAGTCAAAGATGCCGAAAGCTGCTCCCGAGTTTCTTGTCCGTCCGAGAATAAGACGATGCGGTGCGACTTGCCAGCTGGAAAAGCAAACCGTGTTTCTCGCAAAGCCTCAGCCAATCGACTTTCGCTTCGAAACTCGGCGTCGGCGAACGTATCTTTCCACTCCTTGAGTAAGTCTTTCGCTTCTTCCGTCGTTTCGAAGTAGCGGAATCCGTTGGCAACAAAGAAGAGCGACGAACTGTCCTGGCTTTCCAGCTGGTCGATCGCTTGTTGTACCTCGTCGAGCGCTGTGTCCACCGCATCTAGGTCAACCGACTGCGAGACGTCGACGAGAAAAAGCACGTGCAGATCTGTTCGCCACGTACCCAAATACGGACGACACATCGCAATGATCAGAAGCAGAACCCCAAGCGACCGCAAGACAAAGGATAGAACACGTTGCCTCGCAGGCTGATCGACCAAGCTATATCGGAGCCCAACCAACATCAACAGAGGCACGATCAACCAAAGCAATGGGCGAAAGGTGAGGAATTCCAAGTCAGCCCACCTTTCGCCGATGATAGAGGACAGACTCGACGCCCAGAACGATTACGGAAAGCACCGTCAGCAAGTGCGAAAGTGGCCAGCCACGATGAATCGGTTGGCTCGTGTCGGAAGTGGATTGATTGTCGACATTGGACTCTTGTTTACTCAGTAAACTGCTGGCGACGGTCCAGACTCCCGATGGATTCTTTAGTTGGTAGTAACCGACTTGATCGATGCGATTGACTTGCTCCGAAGTCGTCTGGATTTCCGTCTCGTTGGGCAAGATCACTTGCGTTGCCACTTCGTCCGACGAGCTAAGGTTTGGAATCGCATCCCCCGGCCGATAGGAAGCAAACAACTCTTCTTCGCGGCCGGCCAAGTGTGTTGCAGAACCATGAACGAGTACAGGAAACCAGGCGCTGAAGTAAAAGTTCGACGCGACTGGGTCGAGGTTTACTACGATGACAGTCTGGCCGTTTTCCGTCACGCGATATATCAACGGCACTCCCTCGCTCGCTACGAGCACCTGCGATTTGTCTGGTGCGGTTAGTTGAACCGCTCCGTCAAATGACATTGAGGCAACTTCGACGTGCCGAATAATCGGATGGTCTTCGATC
>CAYNJG010000173.1:0-16289 GCA_964397295.1 uncultured Pirellulaceae bacterium | reverse complement strand
GCGATGGGGCAGTGGTGTCCAATGCTGCAACCGTCACGATCATTGTTGACGATGGAGTTAATGAGACCCCAGTCGCTGTCGATGACTCGTTCAACGTGCAGGCAAACGAAGTGATCGACGTATCAGCCGCGCAAGGCGTGCTTGTAAACGATTCGGATGGCGACGGTGATCAACTTACGGCGGTGCTTGTTGAGCAACCGGCAAACGGAACGTTAACACTCGCTTCTGACGGTTCGTTGATTTACACGCCTAATCAAAACTTCTTCGGGCAAGACTCGTTTACTTACCAAGCGACTGATGGTGAACTTTCATCCAACATCGCGACCGCGGAAATCAACGTAACTACTGAGAACGAATTGTTTGGACCGGCCGTACCTGGCGACTTCCGAGACGCTAACAATCTAGGGATTAGAACTGATTTAGTGGAAGGTGCTCCGCCCATCACCTCGGCCCACGTTGATGGGGACGTGGACTACAGTCTGCATTCGAATCCACCAACCTATGGTGATCACCACGGTTTTGATCCAAATGGTATCGATGTGAATCCGGGCGAGACGCCACGTACCACCGGCATCTACACGACTCCTCAGCCTGAGGAAGATCTCATTCATAACCTGGAGCATGGTCACGTTTGGATCAGCTACGATCCCGAGCAGATAACCGATGGCGATTTACAATTGCTCGAGCAACTCGTGCTGGATGGAAGTCCGAATGCAAACGGTGGTGGTGTTGGGGTGATCTTGACTCCACGACCAGATAACGATGATGTGATCGCGTTGGCTTCGTGGGCACGACTGCAAACGCTGGATCGATACGATCCATTCGCGATTCGCGCATTCGTTGAACAGAATCGCGGCAAATCACCTGAAGGTTTCATCACACCTTAGGTTGTGTTTCGTTCTTTAAGTCATTCGCAGCGGTGCAGACGCACCGCTGCGAATGCGTTTTCTGAGTAGTTCGGCCGCCTCAACGCGTTAGCCACCGCACAATTTGGCATAATGTATCGATAATGCCGGGTCGAAAATCTTACTTGATAGATTGATTTCACAGTCGATTTCCGAATCGCCGAATAAGCTGGAAAGTATGCGTAATACGCTGCGCACTCTTACTTTCTGACCTGAACAAGCTCATCGGCCTCATATGTTCAACTGGATTCGCAAATCACTGGATTCTTTTTTCTCCAATTCATTGCTGCGTCGAAAGCGTTCGCTGGGTCGTTTCGAGTCGTTGGAGATGCGTTGTTTGCTTGACGTTTCTTTGGCGTCCTCGATCAATGATTTCCAAGATGGTACGACACAAGAATGGGAAATCGGTCGTGCTACCATTCAGCCGTTCAACGTTGCTGATGGCGGGCCCGACGGCGTGGGTGATGCTTTCGTCGAAACCGTAGCTACCGGGGAAGGCGGACCGGGAGGTCGGCTGATTATTTTTAACGAAGGCGAGCTTTGGACAGGTGACTATCTAGCAGCCGGAGTTACTCGTATCCGTGCGCAGGTTTCTGCCATTTCAGACGAACCGTTGAATTTGCGAGTCGCCCTGGCGTCCAACAATCAACAAGCGACTACTTGGTTTGCGTCGACGGAATCATTCACGCTTCCCGGAGATGGCGAATGGCGAGAGGTTGTATTCGAAATCGATGAAGCCAGTCTGACACAGGTCGAAGGCGTCGCCAGCTATAACGATGTTTTCAGCGACGTCGGCGTGTTGCGAATCCTTAGTTCAGAGGACGCGAGCTTTCAAGGCGACCCTATAGCTGCAACGTTAAGGCTCGACGATGTCACGGCGGAGGGCGAATTGCCCAACGTTGCCCCTACGTTAACGTTACCGACCACCAGCTTTGATTTCACCGAAGGCGACGCTCCGGTTGCAATCGTTCCGGGCGTTGCTGTCAGTGACCCAGACAGCGGAACGCTTACGCAAGCCGTCGTGCGGATTTCTTCTGGTTTCGAATCGGGCAGCGATATTCTTAGCTTCACGCCGCAGGCCGGTATCACTGGAAGTTTCGATGCGGATTTGGGCGAGCTAACGTTTGACGGCGAGGCGTCCGACGCGGACTATCAAGCGTTGTTGCAAAGTGTCACGTTTGAGAACACTAGTGAATTGCCCGTCGAAGGGTTGCGAACGTTTTCGATTGAGCTTTCTGACGGCACGGATGCCGTGAGCGATTCCGTCGAAGTGAACGTGGTTTCCATCGATGACGCGCCAGAGTTGATTGTGAACTCGACGCCGACGGCGTTTACTGAAGGCCAAGCCGCAATCGTCATCGATAGTAGTCTTACGCTTACCGACGTCGATACGACGGAACTCTCCTCGGCGACCATTACGATCTCCGAAGGCTTTCAGTCGGGTGCAGACTCGCTGGACTTTGTGGATCAGTTAGGCATTGTTGGCAGCTTCGATGCTGCGGCGGGAGCCCTCACGCTTTCTGGCCTGGCCAGTATTGATGACTACCAAGATGCTCTGCGAAGCATTGCGTTTGCCAACACTTCCGACAACCCGACCACATCGCAACGTGTAATTACTTTCGAAGTTAGCGACGGGACGACGCAGGTCCAAGCAATGCGGGCAATCGACGTGGTAGCCATGAATGAACCACCGTCGATCTCAGTGAGTTCCGTCTCCAATTCGTTTACCGAAGGAGGCGCTCCAGTTGCGATTGCACCGGGTATCATCGTTAGTGACCCCGATAGCGGAATGCTTACGCAAGCCATCGTGCGGATTTCTTCTGGTTTTGAGTCGGGCAGCGAAATTCTTAGCTTCACCGCGCAGTCAGGTATCACAGGGAGTTTCGATGCGAATACCGGCGAGCTGACATTTGACGGCGAGGCGTCTGACGCGGACTATCAGACCTTGTTGCAAAGTGTCATATTTGAAAACGCAAGTGAGTCCCCTACCGAAGGTCTGCGAACGTTTTCGATTGAAATCTCTGATGGCAATAGTACGGCAACCGATTCTGTTGAAGTAAACGTTGTTTCCGTGGATGACGCTCCTGGGCTGTTTGTGAATACGACGCCGCTTACGTTTACTGAAGGTCAGTCGCCAATCACAATCGACAGTGGTCTGACGCTCAACGACGTAGATTCAACCGAACTTTCTTCCGCAAGCGTCACGATTTCCGAAGGTTTCCAGTTTGGCGCGGACTCGCTCGAATTCGTGGTCCCGTCAGGAATCGTAGGCAGTTTTGATGCCGCAACAGGAACGCTCACGTTTTCGGGGTTGGCAAGTGTAGATGACTACGAACAGGCGCTGCAAAGTGTTGCGTTTGCCAACGATTCTGGGAATCCGAGTACAACGCAGCGAGTGATTACTTTTGAGGCTGCTGACGGAACATCGCAAGGCCAGGCCACGCGAGCCATCGATGTCACGGCCGTAAATCAACCGCCTTCAATCTTGGTGAGTCCCGTGTCTGCGACATTCACGGAAGGCGACTCGCCGACAATCATCGACGGCGCGGTTTCGCTGGTGGACGTGGATACGACGACTCTGGACGGAGCTGCGGTTTCGATTGTGAGTGGTGGTTTCGTCATCCAAGATCAACTCGTTTTCGATGACACAGATTTGATCAGCGGGACTTACGACGCGACCGCGCTTACTCTGACGCTTAGCGGTACCGCTTCGCTGGCCGAATACCAAAACGCTTTGCGTTCTGTTCGTTTTGACAACGTGGCGACGCCACCGAGCGAAGGCACTCGGACGATTGAGTTTTCGTTTAGCGATGGCGACAATACAGCCACTGGCACTCAATCCGTGGTCGTCGAGGCTGCTCCTGACACGGACCCGGTCGATGATCCCTCTGACGACCCAGTCGATAATCCGCCGACAACGCCAGGGAGCCCTAGCGGCAGCTTGGATGGGCTGGAAGGTGTGCTCACATCAGAAAGCCCTAGCCAAACGATTCGATTTGACGTTGTTGGATCCGGTTTGAGCGCAGGAGAGCAAGCTGTCGTTGTGATTGAGGCGAGAGCCGATAGCTCTGCGTCGCTGTTGCCAATTGAGTTGCGGTCCACCGATGGGCAGGTCATAAGCTCGCTTGCAGCCTCGGGTGCATCGCAGTCGAGTGGAACGTTTGAGCTGGCGGCGGGCACTTACGATCTGGTAGTCGCGTCAAACAGTCTTTCATCCGATGTGACCTTCTCCGTTAATGCGTTGTTGGTGGGTGATCAACTCGCGGCAGGAAGTGGACTAGACGGTCGTGTGGATTCGCAAGAGCTTACTGTGGTCAGTGCGTCGCTTGCACGGCAATTGTCTGGTTCGAATCATGTGAATGCATTGCTCTTCCGTAGGCTTGGGTTGTCGGCGACGCCAGAGTCGGATCTTCAATTCGATGTGGATGGCAGTGGCCGAGTCGATGCGGCGGATCTGAGCTTCGTTTCGCAAAACGCAGGCCTTGGCGAAGTTCAGCTGACTCTGATCGGCGATCAAGTCGCTCCTGAAATCCAAGTGAGCCTGCAAACTGACACTTCCGGAGGCGACCGCATTACGACCACAGCTGCGGTTCAGGGCACGATCACGGAATCAGCAGACCTGGCCTCGTTGCGCATCGGAATTGACGGCCCAGCGACATCCGAAATACTTGATTTAGTGGCAATCGATGCCGGTGGCAACTTTACGATCACAGACGCCGATTTGGAGACGATTAACGGGGGGCCGCTATCGGAAGGTGTCCGTGTCCTTAGCTTCGCAGCGACCGACGAAGCAGGCAATGCGACCACTTCCGATGAGCAGATCACGTTTACACTGTTGGTTAACAACTTGCCTCCGTCCATCGCGACGATTCCCGATGAAACGGTCAGCGAGGACTCACTGTTACAGTTTGGCGTGAGTGGCTTTGTTTCAGATCCCAACAGCGGTGATACGGTTGCATTAACCGCTGGCTCGGTGGACGGTTCAGCGTTGCCGAGTTGGCTAAACTTCGACAGCACAACTGGTGTGTTCTCTGGCACGCCCACGAACGACGACGTTGGTAGCTTTGCGCTGAGTGTCACCGCCACCGATTCGCAAAACGCTTCGAGTACTCAAGCGTTCACGTTGATCGTAAGTAATGCGAATGACGCACCGACTGCTTCCACGATCGCTGACGTCACGATCGATGAAGGCGAATTCTTGTCGTTGTCGATAGCGGATGCGTTTTCAGATGTGGACGCCGGCGACGTGCTGGGTTTTTCGCTTGGAAACGACCAACCTGATTGGATCACGTTCGATGCGGCAGCCGGTACTCTTGAAGGAACCCCAACGGATGATGACGTGGGCGTGGTGACACTGCAAATTACCGCTACCGATCAAGACCAAGCGAGCGCAACGGCCAGCCTGGTCCTTACCGTGCTCGATGTGAACGAAGCCCCGCAGTTGGTCAGCTTATTCAGCGATGTGGCTCTAGCTGAAGGAGATGCGTTCGCTCTCGACGTGAGTGCGAACTTTACCGATGCCGACGCCGCCGACACCCTCGTCTTTACCGGGGCGAGCGATGGGAATCCGCTACCCGCTTGGCTCACGTTGACTAGCGCTGGACAGCTAAGCGGTTCACCTACCAACGACGACGTGGGAACAACGAACGTGACGATCACGGCAAGCGACGGTCGCGGTGGGAGCGCTTCTGATTCATTCGCGTTCACAGTAAGTAACGTCAACGATGCTCCGACATTTTCGGCAGGAGTTCCGGATCAGATTGCCTCAGAAGACGCATTGTTCTCACTAGCCCTTACTGACTTTGCAGTAGACGTGGACGCCGGCGATAGTCTCTCGTTCACCGCCACGCTGCAAGACGGTTCCCCGTTGCCCGCGTGGCTGAGCTTTACTGACGCGGGAGATTTCTCGGGCACGCCTGGCAATGATGATGTCGGCACGTTTACGGTCACGACTGTTGTGACGGACGTCGCAGGTGCTTCGGCAGAAAGTACATTCGACGTCACTGTTGAAAACGTCAATGACGCTCCAGTGTTACTTCAGTCTGCCGACGATATTAGTGTGAATCAAGACGAAGCCCTTTCGGTTGACGTGTCGTTGTTGTTTGGCGATATCGACGCCGGCGATAGCCTCACGTACTCCGCATCTGTGAATGGATCGCCGTTGCCGACGTGGCTGGTACTAGATGCTAGTGCGGGGGTTTTCTCTGGCACACCACTCAATGATGATGTGGGTGAGCTCAACGTGACGGTACTTGCCACCGACAGCGCTGGAGAGTCTGTAAGCGACACGTTCACGATTACTGTTGTGAACGTAAACGATCCGCCAGTTGTTGAGAATCAAACTTTAGCTGTCAGTACCGATGCCGAAGTCGGAACAGTGGTCGGAGTCGTTGCGGCGAATGATCCCGACGTTGGTGACACGCTCGAATTCGCGATCACCGACGGCACCTTGGAGCCAACGTTCTCCCTTGATACGGCGACGGGCGAAGTCACTCTGAACGTTAATGACGGTTTGGTTGACGGGGTCACATTCCCGTTTGATGTGCAGGTCAGCGACTCTGGCAATCCGTCGCTCAGTGATACGGCGACCGTCACGATTGTCGTGAGCGAGAACCAGCCGCCTGTCGCGAACCCCGTTGCCGATCAAACCGCCACCGAAGACGAGCCGTTCAGCTTCAGCGTTGTCGACGCGTTTACGGATCCAGAAAATGAAGTGCTCACGTTCGCTGCGACGCTTGACGATGGTTCTGCACTACCTGCATGGCTGAGCTTTGATGCCGCTAACGCAACCTTCAGCGGTACGCCATCGAACGACGATACCGGCGAGTTGGCAATCCGAGTTACTGCCACGGACTTGTCTGCGAACACCGGAACAACGTCGTTCTCGCTTTTGATCAATAATGTCAATGACGCTCCGCAGGTATCCGTCATACCCGATCTCACTTCACCAGAGGACGCGCAGTTCGACTTTGATGCAGCGCCGTTCTTCACTGATATCGATCCAGCAGACACACTGGTGTTTAGCGCGAACTTGATTTCGGGCGACTCGCTGCCGCAGTGGCTCACAATTTCCTCTGCGGGGCAGTTCAGTGGTACACCGACCAACGACGACGTTGCATCACTCGCCATCGAAGTCACTGCTACTGATTCCGCTGGGGCGGCGACGAGCGGGGCATTCAACCTCACGGTTCTGAATGTGAATGACGCACCAGTTGTTGGTGATGCGAACTTCACGATCTCGCGGGCGGTGGTCGTTGGCGATGTTATCGGCGAGGTTGTCGCGACGGACGACGATGTAACTGACACGTTGACTTTCGAAGTTATTGACGGAAACGCTTCCAATACTTTTGTGATCGATGCGGTCACCGGTGATGTGACCGTCAATGACGTAGCGGGACTGTCTAGCTCACTTACCTTTGACCTAACGGTTGAGGTCACGGATGGCGACCTCACTGATACGTCGTTGGTTCAAGTCGAGTTCCTCAACAACGCGCCCACGGTTCAAGAGATCGCGGACTCGCAAGTGCAAGCCGGGGATGCACTCGCTATCGACGTTGCGAACGCGTTTGTTGACACCGACGCTGGCGATGCACTGACACTGTCGGTTGCTTTGGATGGCGGAGCTGACTTGCCCGCTTGGCTAAGTTTCGATGCGGCAACGGGGCAGCTTCTTGGTACTCCCGCGGAAACGGACATCGGCACCATCGTGATCCAAGCGACCGCGACCGACGACCAGAATGAAACGGTGACCACGAGCTTCGATATCGTGGTTCTTAGCGGCAACGCACCTCCGATTACCGCCACAGATGCTGGGTTCACTACTGCTCGAGACGCAACGCTTTCCATTGACTCTTCAGAACTATTGGGTAATGACACCGACTCGGACGGTGATTTACTCTCAATCACCTCGGTATCCTCTGCGAGTGCTCTTGGTGCGAGTGTTTCGCTCAATGGGCAAACGATTACGTACGACCCCACTTCAACAGCAGGGCTGAGCACTCTAGCTTCTGATGCTGAGACGACCGACAGCTTCACGTACACGGTGTCGGATGGAAACGGTGGAACAGATACGGGTACCGTTGAGCTACGCATCCTTGGTGACGAGTTGGTCCGTTTCCGCTTCGCAGTCATAGACTCGGCCGGCGCAACCGTCGAAGAGTTGACCGAGGGGGAAGCGTTTGACTTGCAGGTGTTCGTGCAAGACGTATCGGATGTGCCGTCGGGTCTTTTCTCTGCATATCTGGATATCGCATTCCCGCAGACATCGGCCACAGCTATCGCTCCGCTAGTTTTTCCCGCCTCGGTTGCGTTCCCAGACAACTCGGCCGAAGTTTTCGATAATGCAGGCCTTCTCGATGAGGCTGGCGCTATCTTGAGTTTTAACAATCGAGGTGGAACGGAAGAGCTTTTATTCACCGCTTCGTTCACGGCAGGCTCGGGTGTTGACGCAATAACTTTCCTTGGTGATGCGGCCGACGTTCCAGAGATCCATGATGTTCTGCTAGTTGATCCACCAATCACTGTACCGAGTTCGCAGATCAACTTCGGGCGACTCACCATACCGCTGCGGACCTCGTAGAACGAAATTATGATCGCATCGCTTGCCTCCTAGATGCGCATCTACTCTGCGGATTTCCGCAATGAATTGCTGTTCCGCCTTAAGTTCGTTCTGCACGAACGTTCTCGCTTGACTACGCATGCTGCGAAAGCAATGAATTCTTAGTGGAGCGTACCCTCCTGGCTAACCGTAGTAATCTTCTTTGCTTCCTTGCGGCGGTGATGATGGCATGGCAACAACAAACTCAAAAGCTTTTAGCATTTCATATATCTGGTTGTCTCTGTGGGCCGTGCTTCTTGCGATGGGGCTATTGTGGATGACGGCCTATTCGATGTCGCCGGGCGTTGCCTTGGCACCGTTGCTCGAGCGTCCGACGGAAGCCGAGCTTCCCTTTAGCGAAGACCAACCAACACTCGTCGTGTTTCTGCATCCGCGTTGTCCGTGCACGCATCCAAGTATTGCGGCCCTTGAACGGTTGTTGGCACGGAACTATCGCATGGTGGTTCAGCCAGTGTTTTTTTTGCCGGCTGCTAAAGAAGAGTCGTGGGCACGAGCGGATTTCTGGGATCGCCTCATTGACGCTGGCGCTCACCAACCTGTGATCGACGTGGACGGAGTGATGGCGAAACAGTTTCATGTGACGACCTCGGGACATGCACTTCTGTTTTCAGTGGACGGGATTGTGCGGTACTCGGGTGGTATTACCAGCGGCCGTGTCCATGAAGGCGACAATATGGGCCTGACGAAATTGACCCGCATCCTGGAAGGTGTTCCTGTCGCAGATCCAAGTTTCCCTGTGTATGGCTGTTCGATCGTCAAGAAAGAAGAAGTTGGTCATGCACACTGATCAGATGGTGGATACTCACTCGGCAGAAAACGGCCCGGCACAGTTGGCCGTCGAAGGCACACCTGCGTTCAAGGAGAGGGTCACGCAGCTTCATGATCAAGAGCGTCGACGTGTATGTGCACAGACCGACCGGCTATTCATGTGGTTGATGTTGCTGCAGTGGGTCGCTGGAATTGCCGTCGCACATATTGTGTCACCAACAACGTGGATCGGAGATACGCCGCACGTTCACACGCACGTGTATCTTGCCGTTTTTTTTGGGGGCCTGATTTCAGTTCCTCCGGCGTTGCTTGCCTGGCTTTATCCGGGTGCCCCACAAACACGGCTCACGATCGCGATCGCGCAGGCAGTGTGGAGTTGTTTGTTGATTCATCTCACTGGCGGGCGGATCGAAACGAACTTTCACGCGTTCGCGTCGCTTGCATTCCTCTCATTTTATCGCGAGTGGAGGTTGCTGGTCATCAATAGTGTAATTGTGTTTCTAGACCACCTTGTTCGCGGAAGTCTGTGGCCGATGGCAGTCTATGGTGTCACAGTTGACAGCACCTATCGGTTGCTAGAGCTTGCAATGTGGCTGGCATGGATCAACGTGTTCTTGGTCAAGTCGAGTGTTCAGCAGTTAGCCGGAGAGTATCGCAGTTGCGAGCGGCAGGCGGAGTTGGAGCGAACCAATGCTGTCATTGGGGATCGGATTGAGCAGCGAACAAGCCAATTGGCAAACGCGAATAGTCAACTACAGGCTGAGTTCGAGGAACATAGGAAGACTCAGCAGCAGCGCGAACATGCCTTTCGTGAGTTGGCTCAGGCTTCTAGAAGAGCGGGGATGGCGGAGGTTGCCACTGGCGTTCTCCACAACGTCGGTAATGTGCTCAATAGCGTCAATGTCTCCGCCAATATGTTGTTGGAAAGAAATCGCAAGAGTCGAGTGACTAGACTGGCCGAGGCATCGGACATCATTTGCCAACACCAATCCGGGCTCGCCGAATTCCTTACAGGCGATTCGCGTGGTCAGCACTTCCCAGCCGTCCTTAAGCAGCTCTCCAGTGAACTGCTCTCAGAGCAAGAAGAACGAGAAACGGAACTGGCTTCCCTTCGGGAGAATCTCGATCACATGCACAAAGTGATCGACTTTCAGCAGACCTTTGCCAGGGAAAAGGCAGTCATCGAAGAATTCTCGATTGTTGAGGTGGTAGATGACGCCTTAAAGATCAATGCCGTGGACAACGTTCAGCAGGGTTTTCGCTTGGTGCGAAATTACGGTCAAGTTCCCGCAACCACTGCCGACAAACACAAAGTTTTACAAGTTCTTATCAATCTCATCAGTAACGCACGCGATTCGCTGACGACCTCAGGCAACGCGAATGGTTTATTGATTTTAACGATAGAGATGGTCGCTGATGCGGTTCGCGTCCATGTGACCGACAACGGCGTTGGAGTCGCGAAAGAAGACATGGATCGAATCTTTACACATGGATTTAGCACGAAACCCGCCGGTCATGGATTCGGTTTGCATAGTAGCGCATTGGCCGCTCAAACGCTCGGAGGTTCGTTGTCTGTTCAGAGCGAAGGTGTGGGGCAAGGAGCGACCTTCACGCTCGCTTTCCCTGCCCGGAGGAATCAAGAAGCGTTATGCACAACTTAGAAAACGAACAATCACGACGCATTCTTGTCATCGACGACAATCCGTTGATTCACGAAGACTATCGTAAGATACTGCTCAATGCGTCTAGCCAGTCAGCGGACTCACGGCAGGCAGAAGCGGACTTTTTTAGGGATGAAAAAGCAGCGGAAAACATGCAGCTGTCGGTCGATGTCCAGGTCGATTCTGCGTATCAAGGGCAGGAAGCTCTAGAGAAAGTACGGCTCGCACTGCAAAACAATCGGCCTTACTCGATGGCCTTCGTCGATATGCGAATGCCGCCAGGCTGGGACGGATTGCGCACGGCGCAAGAACTCTGGCGCGTGCAACCCGATCTGCAAGTCGTTATTTGTACGGCGTACTCGGACCACACGTGGAATGACATTTGCCATCAGGTTGGTTACACCGATCAGTTGTTGGTTCTCAAGAAGCCGTTTGACAACGTGGAAGTCGCGCAGCTGGTAATCGCCTTGACGAAGAAATGGGAATTGACTCACGATGCGCGGCTGCGACAACACGATCTCGAACGCTTGGTTGAGGAACGGACCGCGGAATTGCAACTCGCGGTGCTGCGAGACCCGCTAACAGGGATCTCCAATCGAACCATCTTCAATGAGCGGCTCGAACACGCATTGGCTGAGGTAAATCTACGTAGCGACAGTGAAGTGGCTGTGTATCTAATCGATTTGGATGCCTTCAAAGGTGTGAATGACACTCTGGGGCATCCGGCGGGAGACCAATTGGTCCAGGCGGTGGCTAGGCGTCTAGAAGAAGTAGCTGGCGAGATGGACTGCGTTGCCCGGCTTGGTGGTGATGAGTTTGCGATTCTGCAGGCGCCGTCAGTCAAAGGCGGTGCTTCGTTGCTTGCCAAAAAACTATTTCGTGTCATGGAAGCTCCGTTTGAAATCGAAAGTAATCGCTTGCAGATCCGAATGAGCTGTGGCATTGCCGTTTCGCCGCAGCACGGAAGCACCTCGTCAGAGATCATGAAAAACGCAGACTTGGCTTTGTATCGGGCCAAAGCCGACGGCCGAAACTGTTATCGCTTTTTTGAAGAAGACATGGATCGGCGAATTAAGCAGGAAAGACTGATCGCTGGTGAGCTTGAGCAGGCCATCGCGATGAACCAATTTGTGCTTCACTATCAACCGATCATGGACGCCGGAGGGCAAGTGTCCTGCTACGAAGCCTTGATCAGGTGGAACCATCCGAAACGTGGGCTGTTGGCGCCAATCGAATTCCTCTCGGTCGCCGAGTACACCGGACTCATTGGTCCCATCGGTAAATGGGTTGTCGAGCAAGCGTGTGAAGATGCTTTGAAGTTCCCGGGCGAAGTTGGTGTTTCGGTCAATGTCTCGGCAGTGCAGTTTCGCCACAATGAATTGCTAACAACGGTTCATGAGACGCTGACACGCACAGGCTTGAGTCCAACGCGTTTGAAACTCGAGATTGTCGAATCGGTGGTGCTGCGGAGTTCTGAGGAAGTGATGCGAACGTTAGATGAACTGCATGAAATGGGCGTTAACATCGCGATGGACGATTTCGGGACAGGCTACTCGTCGCTGAGCAATTTGAGAATGTTCCCTTTTGATTGCATCAAGCTCGATCGGTCTTTCGTCAACGACGCGCCGGACTGCGACGAAGCGATGGGTATTGTTCAGGCGGTCGCGACGCTAGGGAAATCTTTGAACCTGGAGTTAACTGCCGAGGGCGTTGAGACCGAGTCGCATTTAGAATGCGTGTTGGCAGCGGGATACGACTTCACGCAGGGATACTATCACGCTCGACCGATGTCACTTGAAGACGTCCTGCAATCGGCGCAATCTCCGGTTGGGACGTCGACGCAATAGGGTTTCAATCGCCCGCTTCCGCTTTGCTCCTAATACACAGCTGTGTATTCAGCCGGGACCTTGCTAAATCGCGCGCTATAGGTGTGGACGCGTTGCGTTGATTTGCCGTCCGGCGTCACGAGCGGATATTTCGCGTCACACCATCCGAGAATGCTTCCTTTGAAATTCAGAGCATTTTGTCCGGAAGTAAGCAGCTTTCTCGCATAGTGTTCGCTGCGTACGCCAATCGTGCAGTAAGTGATGACTGTTTTCCCAAGATGGTCTTTGCGATCCTTCTCGAACTGTTCCACCGTAATTGCCCCTGGTATGATGGAAACGTCCTGCTCCTTTGAGGAGCGGACATCGACTAACACGAACTCGGCGCGAGGTTTCTCGTTTGTCTCCGCTACGGCTTTCGCCTCCGACGAAGTTTGATTGTCGAGGAGCTTATGAACCTGTTCTGCCGAGACCGTTTTGACGGGTTGCTTTCGCCCAAAGAACAAGAGTTGTGCTCCTACTTGGAAGGACAGTGTTAGGCAGATAACTGTTGATAGGAAAACAAAACGACTCATTGGATTCAAGTGGGGGCTTCTGTCCGGGTTGCTATGCGTGCTAATCACATGACGCTTTACTCGCACATTCCTTACGCCATTAGTTGGCCTGCTAGCTGGGGGTGGCAGCGTGATCGGATCCGAGCCAACCGCAGATCGCTAACGATTCGGCCACTTCAGTTCGTCGTCCTGTCTCCGGGAGCCTAGACGCGGTACGTCCCCTGTATTCGTTACGTTCCGACTTGAGGTCGTGGCAAATTGGGCTTCTCACCGATCAAAAACCGCCCGATCGCGACCTACTCTTGAGTGTTTCTCAACACGACGCGGATCAGTGTCGTCGTTGACCGCTATCTCTTCCGGGGTCTGACCATCCATGCCCGACG
The DNA here is from genome assembly GCA_964397295.1 of uncultured Pirellulaceae bacterium. GTDB lineage: Bacteria > Planctomycetota > Planctomycetia > Pirellulales > Pirellulaceae > CAYNJG01. The sequence continues at coordinate 2,577 of CAYNJG010000173.1, read as the reverse complement.
CCATCGAGCCACCACAAGCACATCAATTAAAGAGCACTGACTACCCGCGGAATAGGCTGCTGCATGAGCTTATTTCGGAGCAAGCGAAGCAGACGCCGCAGCGCATCGTGTTTGAGTCAGGTGACGCGCAATTAACGTTTGCCGAGTTGGAAGCGAAGTCGAATCAACTATCGCGTCATCTAGCAAAGAAGGGCGTTCGATCAGGAGATCTCGTTGGCCTGTGTTGTGAACGGAACCTCGACACTGCCATCGCGCTTGTGGGAATCCTTAAAGCTGGCGCGGGCTATGTGCCGCTGGATCCAGAGTACCCAACGGAGCGTTTGAGTTTCATGGCTGGCGATGCCGACGTGAAACTTGTACTTGCTCACAAGTCGCTGGAAGAGCTAGTTGGTAGCTTCGGCAAACCAATTTTTTATCTCGACAGCGATCGAAAGAAGTTTGAGACAGAGCCAGCTACCACGCTAGATCTCCCTCAGGCTAGTGCGGAGAAGCTGGTCGCTTATGTCATCTACACATCGGGATCGACGGGCAAGCCAAAGGGAGTTCTCGTTTCTCATCGAAATGCAGTCAACTTATTATGGGGCATCAAATCACAGGGCTTCTTCACGCCAGAACATGTGGTGCTAGGACTAACCACGCTTTCATTCGACATCTCAGTCGCAGAGATGTTCGTGCCAATGATCACCGGCGGAAAAGTGGCGATCATTGATCGAAAAACTGCTCGTGATGGTCAACTACTGATTCGCGCGATAGGCAAACACCAACCAAACTTTATTCAGGCAACTCCGTCGACGCTGCGATTTCTGATCGAAGCTGGTTGGAAAGGCGAACAGGATTCAGGCTTACGAGTTGTATCGACAGGCGAGCCATTACCTCGCGACTTGGTGCAGCCTTTGTTGGACCGTTGCGATGAGCTTTGGAATTGGTACGGACCGACAGAGACAACCGTATGGTCCGCCCGTCATAAGGTTACAGACGCCGACGATCCGATTCTCATTGGCCGGCCCTGGGAAAACACGAATCTCTATATCGTTGATGAAAGTGACGAACTTCTTGGTGTCGGCAAAGAAGGCGAGTTGCTGATCGGTGGCGATGGCGTAACGATTGGATACCTAAACCGAGATGAACTGACGCAAGACAGATTTGTCGAGTTTCAAGGTGAGCCCGTCTATCGAACGGGCGACTTGGCGCGATTTACGAAAGACGGACTGGTTGAGTGCCTGGGGCGGATCGATTCCCAAGTGAAATTGTTCGGTCATCGAATCGAGTTGGAAGAGATCGATTTCGTTCTGGCTTCGCAGTCCGGTGTAAAGCAGGCGGTCACTTGCGTGCGTGAAGATACGCCTGGCGATAAGCGGTTGATCGGTTATCTGATACCTGACACGAGTGAAGTCGACCTGACCAAAATTAGGCGGGACGTCGAAGGCAAATTGCCGGACTACATGGTTCCTCAGGCTATCGTTTTGTTGGATGAATTTCCTCAGACGCCGAGTGGCAAGATAGATCGCAATGCGTTGCCCAAGCCAAATCTAAAACGGCCCGAACTTTGTCCATTTGTTGCTCCGTCCAAGACGCGTGAATCGAAGTTGGCTCAGATTTGGTCCGATCTGTTGAGTCTGGACCGTGTCGGTGTAAACGACAACTTCTTCGAGATCGGCGGCAGTTCGATCCTTGCGCTGCGTGCGATCGCTGCGATGCAGGCAGAGCTTGATATTGAGCTGACGGCTCCGGAATTGTTCGACAACCCAACCATCTCGCAAGTCTGCCGCTATCTGGACCGCAAACATAGTTCGCCGGGCCAAGCAACTTCAAAACGAGTGCCCTCCCCTGCTAACGAGTTTGCGATCGTTGGAATGGCTGCGCGAATGCCAGGCGCCGAAAACGTCCGGGAGTTCTGGAGCAACTTGGTAGCTGGCAAGGAATCGATTTCGTTCTTCTCTCCTGAGGAACTTGATAGTTCGTTGCCTGACGATGTTACGCAAGACTCTAGCTACGTTCCAGCACGCGGGATCGTAAAGGACGCGGAAAAGTTCGACGCCCAGTTCTTCAGTATTACACCCCGTGAATCCGCACTCATTGATCCTCAGCAGCGACTAATGTTAGAAGTCGCTTGGTCAGCTTTAGAAGACGCCGGTTGCGTTCCTGACAAGTTCGACGGAGCCATCGGAATTTGGGCAGGAAGCTACAACAACAGCTACTTCACTAAGAATATTCTCACTAACCCAGATATCGTCGAGCGGACCGGCGAATTCCAGATGGGGGTCTACAGCGAGAAAGATTACATCGCAACGAGGGTTGCTCACAAGCTGAACTTGAATGGGCCGGCAGTCAATGTAAACACGGCTTGCTCAACTTCGCTCGTCGCGGTGATCGAAGCTTGCAACAGCTTAGCTCTGGGGCAAACCGACGTTGCGATCGCAGGTGGTTCTTCGTTGACGTTTCCTCAGAATTGCGGGCACACTCACCAAGAAGGCAGCATTATGTCGCCGGATGGTCACTGCCGCCCGTTCGATAGCCAGTCAGCAGGCACGCTGTTCAGTGATGGTGTGGGAGCGGTCGTTTTGCGCCGTCTTGAAG
>CAYNJG010000172.1:0-16378 GCA_964397295.1 uncultured Pirellulaceae bacterium | reverse complement strand
GTCCTTCTTGACGACATCGGCAGTTTTTTCGGTAATGCTTAATCTTAGCCGAGGAGCATACAGCCGGCTAATCGTCAGCACGAGCAAGTTTGCCGTCTACCGAAGGAGCTTCAGATGTCATTGCAGAAGAGAAGGAATTTTTTTCAAAAACGCCCAAAGAGAAATCGAAGAAGGAACTCAAATAAACGTACAGGCTACCACGCAATTGGGGCAGGCATGGAAACATTGGAAGGTCGCCGCCTACTTGCGTTCTCAGACTTCGTAATCAACGAGATTTTAGCCGATCCGCCTAGCGGATCTGATGCCAACGGTGACGGGACGGCCAGTACGTCGCAAGATGAGTTCGTCGAGCTCGTTAACAACGGACCAGCGATCGATATTGGCGGTTGGGTGTTAACGGATGCGGCCGCTCCGCTCACTTCACCCCGGCATACCTTTCCCTCGCCGACAAACGTGGCGGCTGGGCAGGCTGTCGTCGTCTTTGGAAACGGAATGCCCTCCGGTTCGTTTGGTGGTGCGCTAGTGATGACTGCTTCCGGCGGGTCGCTCGGCCTCAACAATGGGGGCGATACCGTCGTACTGAGTGACAACATTTCGACGACGAGCGTGACTTACGGATCCGAGGGTGGAAATAACAATTCTCTGACGCGCGATCCCGACCTAACTGGTGCTTTTGTCGAACATAATTCGTCGAGTTCCGGCTTGGACTTCACGCCAGGGTTTCAAAAAGATGGGGTCAGCCCGTTCGGTACAACTGTGGGGTTCCTTTCGGCGACCGAGACCAGTGGAAGCACGGTCGTCAGCGAGTCGGGAATTGTTGACACGATCAATATCGTACTAAGTGGTTCACCAACGGCAGACGTGATGGTTACTGTCACGCCCGACAACGCTGAAGTTGATCTCGGTGCTGGTGCGGGTAATCCATTGACACTGATCTTCACACCAAGCACTGCCAATACTGCACAAGTCGTAACGATCAATGCTGTGGACGATTCTACAACAGAAGGTGGGCACGCCAGCGTTCTTAGTTTTTCGACGACTAGCAGCGACACTGCATTTAACGGACTCACGTCTACGCCAATAACCGCAGCTGTCCAAGACAACGATGTTGCTACCTTCAGCCCTGGCGATGTGGTCGTCAACGAAGTAATGCAAGATCCATCGGCAGTGAATGATTCGGAGGGCGAGTACTTCGAGCTTTGGAATACCACGGGAGCATCAATCGATATCAATGGTTGGACGATCCGTGACGAAGGCAGCTCTGCGGAAGTTCACACGATAGATAGCGGAACGCCGTTGACGATTGCGGCCAACGGCTTTTTGGTTCTGGGCGTCAATGACGACCAATCGACGAACGGTGGCATCCCCGTCGACTATGTGTATTCCACGATCTCACTGGGTAACGGTACGGACGGCCTGATTATCGAAGATGCTGGGGGCACCGTCATTGATGCCGTGACATGGGACAATGGGGCAACGTTCCCAGATCCAAATGGTGCGTCGATGGAACTTAACGCCGTTACTAACCCCGGCACTGATAATGACCTCGGCGCAAATTGGTCGACTTCCGTCACGCCGCTCGCCAGCGGTGATTTTGGTACTCCAGGAGCAGCCAACAGCGAGACAATTGTGAGTCCAGAAATTGACGTTAGCGGAAACAATGTATCTATCACCTCGGGTGATGTGACACCAACCGCTACGGACAACACCGATTTTGGCTCCGCAGTTGAAGGCGGCGGAGCAATCACTCGAACATTTACGATCGATAACATCGGCAACGATGTATTGTCGGTCGGCACGATTTCGATAAGTGGATCGGGCAACTTTGCTGTTAGTCAAGCGTCTAGTTCCACCGTTCCAGCCGGTGGCAGCCAGACTTTCACGATCACGTTTACACCTGCAACGATCGGCGCACAAGTCGCTACCGTTTCGATCGCCAACAGCGATGGGGACGAAAGCCCTTTCGCATTCGACGTCTCTGGTGTCGTTTCAATAAGTTCTGCTCCGGAGATCGACATCAGCGGCAACGGACAATCGATTGCCGAGGACGACTTTGCTGCTGATCTGGCCGACGGTACGGACTTTGGTTCAGTGGATACGATTGTTGGATCGGCAGTAAGCGTATTTACCATTTCGAATCCCGGTACCGCTGCACTTGTAATCAGCAACATAGTGATCAACGGAGCCAACGCGAGTGATTTTTCGCTGGGCACCTTGCCAACCAGCATTCCAGCCGGAGCAAACGAAACATTCGAAGTGACGTTCGATCCAACGGCAACGGGTATACGCAGCGCAACGATTACGGTCGAGAGCAACGATAGCGACGAAGGAAATTTCGAGTTCGCCGTGCAGGGTACAGGCGTCGCGGTTTCCACCAACCTAGTAATTAACGAAGTTGACTCTGACACCAGCGATGAAAACAACGAGTTCATAGAGCTCTATGACGGTGGCATTGGCAATACGTCGTTGGACGGTCTGGTCGTCGTGCTATTCAACGGCAGTAACGGCCTCTCCTACAATGCGTTTGATCTCGATGGCTTCTTCACCGATGCGAGTGGCTACTTTGTGATTGGTGATGCCGGTGTGGCGAACGTTGCACTTGTTCCTGGTGGCTTCGATACAGCGGGTGCCACAAGCGGAGGTAGCGACATACAAAATGGTGAAGACGGCGTAGCGATCTACGTTGGCAGTGTATCTGATTTCCCCAATGGAACAGCCGCATCGAACACTGGCTTATTGGATGTGGTTGTCTACGAGACGGGATCCGATACCGACTCGACACTACCCACCGACTTTGGCGTAAGTGGAGTAATTGACGAGGATGCCAACGGAAACAGAGAAGCAGAGACCATCTCTCGCGTTCCCAATGGTACGGGCCCATTCTTAGCGGTGGCTCCTACTCCTGGCGTCGCGAATGCCACAGTTGTGCTCACACCAGAGATCGATGTTGTGGGTACCACGGACTTTGGTTCAGCTGTGCAACGCAGTAGTGCAGTCACGAATACTTTTACCATTGCAAACAGCGGCAATGGTCCGCTTACTGTTTCAACAGCATCGATCACGGGATCGGGTGACTTTTCGATAACACAACCCGCAAGCTCGATTGCCGCAGGTTCCACGGCTACATTTACCGTCACTTTCACGCCGAACACGGTAGGTTCGCAAGCAGCCACGATATCCATTGTTAGTGACGATGCCGATGAAGGAACGTTCATTTTGGATGTGACCGGAATCACGACGGCAGCGCTGACTCCTGCCATCGAAGTGACTGGTAATGGTCAGGCGATCGCGTCCGGTGCCACGACACCAGCCGCTACGGACGGCACGGATTTCGGTTCTGTTGATGTTGCAAGTGGATCCGTCACTAGGGCGTTTGCGATTTCCAATTCGGGAACTGCTTCACTTGCAATTAGCCAAATCACCGTTACCGGGATGGATGCCGCTGACTTTACAGTTGGATCAGTTCCAGCGTCTGTTGCCGAAAACGGAACTGCTACGTTCACAGTGACCTTCGATCCGTCAGCGGCGGGCGTTCGAAACGCAACTGTTACCATTGCAAGCAACGACGCAGATGAAGCAAGCTACGCTTTTGCCGTGCAAGGCGTGGGGACTACGGTCGTCGCGGCCACGAATGTTCTCATCAATGAATTGGACTCGGATACGACTGACGAGAACAATGAATTTATCGAGCTCTATGACGGTGGCATCGGCAATACCGCATTAGATGGATTGGTGGTGGTGCTCTTCAATGGCAGCGGGGCAGTGTCCTACGACGCGATTGATCTTGATGGCTTTTCGACTGACGCCAGCGGCTTCTTCGTTGTTGGGGATGGTGACGTAGTGGGCGTGGATTTGGTTCCTCCTCGATTTGACGTCGCTGGTGATGTGAGTTTTGGCAGCGACATCCAAAATGGTGAAGATGGCGTAGCCTTGTTTGTTGGTAACGCCAGCGACTTCCCAAATGGAACTTCGGCCACCAGTGTGAATCTATTGGATTCACTGGTCTACGAAACCGGTTCCGATGCCGATAGCACCTTACCCGCAGCATTCGGGATCTCAGGCGTCATTAATGAAGACGAGAACGGCGACAAGGATACAGAGTCTGTCGCTCGCTCTGTTGACGGAACCGGGGCGTTCACTGCAGCGACACCGACGCCTTCGATAAGCAACAACGTCGTTGTAAGCAACCCTGGCGATGCTATTCAGCTAGACAAGTTCTTGTGGGACATCAACGGTACGCCTGACTTGCATAACGGTCTTAATGTCGGCGATGAGCTGATGTACGCGTTCGATGTAACAAACACGGGCACAACGGTTTTGTCGGACGTTTCGGTTTCCGACCCACTGCCAGGATTTGTCTTGCTTGACTCAGTCGTCGAGCAACTTGTCGCTTACGACCAACTGACGGATCTGTCGAGCCGTCCCGGTGCTGCTTCCTCGCTGGATGATGACTTGGTTAGCGATTTCAATGAGAGCAAAGCATGGGACAACTTTGCGATTGACGATGTCACCGTGCTAGATGCAGTGACATGGGCAGGTTCGTTCGGCGGATCGTCCTCGGCAACGGAACTCGATACGGAGTTCTCGATTGAGATCTATGGTGATAGAAATGGAGTCGTAGGAAGTCTATTGCATTCCTTCGTAGCGTCGGGCGAAAACCTGCGAGCAGAACTGCAATCCGGTGGATTCTTTGAATACCACGCCATGCTCCCATTCACGACACTCGGCGCAGGCGACTATTGGTTGTCGATCACGGCGGAAATTTCTAACGCTGAAACAACCCCAAGTTGGTTCTGGAGCCAAGGCGCTAATCCCAGCGGAGTTGACGGCTACTACTCATATGTTGAAGCGAGCGGCACTGACGGAACTCCAACACCCGAAATGTTTGTTGCGGACGCAGATCTTGGTTTCACCTTGCATGCTTCGCGACTATTAGACTTCGACGGTACGCTACAGCCTGGCGAGGCTGTCATGTTTATGGGTACCTACTACGTCACTCAGGCAGACATAGACGCTGGCGTGATTGTCAATACTGCGACGGCTATCGCAACGGGCGCCAACGGAGCCGTCGTCGATACCGACAGCGATAGCCGTTCGGTGATGCAAAATGCGGCGGTGTCTGTGATGGCGGCGATCAATGGTTCTCCAGCCTCGACGGATGAAATTGTCGAAGCTGAGGTTGGTTCAACGGTTACTTGGAGCTACGAAGTTTCCAACGATGGAAACGTTTCACTGGAAGCCGTCGAAGTTGTCAGCGACAGCGGCGTGGTAGTGACTGCAGATGTAACCTCTGATGAGAACAGTGACGGCATTCTTTCGCCCGGCGAAACGTGGATGTTTACTGCCACGGACGAAGCAACCGAGGGCGAGTTCAGTTCGATGGATCTGATTACTTCGACGACGGTCAATGGAGAAGCCGTGTCCACCGAGGCGTCGACGATCTACGTGGGTGTCGACACCAGTGAACCCACCGTTCCGCGCGCCGATTTTGATGGCGACGGTATCGTGAACTTCATGGACTTCTTAATCCTGTCACGGAACTTTGGTTTTGAAGTCGATGGTCGTTCTGGCGGCGACGCGACCGGCGATGGCCTTGTGAGTTTTGCGGACTTCGTAGTTCTATCCAACTCGTTTGGGCAGCGGCCAGCGCCAGCGCCGGCGGCAGTGGACCAAGTCTTCGGAAATGGCTAACGCAAAGCCCGCAGTAGCAGGAAGCGAAGCTTGGAAGGACGGGTCGAACGATCTGTCCTTCTGGGTTTTCACTCTCGGTTAATCAATGGTGAGAACGTGAGCCAACGCTCCGCTATACTGTTGGATAGAGTGACACTGCGTTTTGGTCGTGTTGCCAACAAAAGATAGAGTTCGAGGTGCTCCAGTATGTTCTTGCGTTCTAAACGACTGCTTGTTGGTCTCATTGTTATGTGTTTTGCCACGCACATCGTCAAAGGGCAGGAACCATTGGGCGAGCATGGGTACGCTAGTTCAGGTGATGTGAACATCCATTACGTCACCAAGGGAGAAGGCCCTTTGGTTGTCTTGATGCACGGCTTTCCTGATTTCTGGTATTCCTGGCGAAATCAAATGCCGGAGTGGTCAAAGCACTTCCAGGTCGTTGCCATCGACCAGCGCGGTTACAACAAGAGTGACCAACCCGAAGGCGTCGACGAGTACAAAGTCGACAAGTTGGTCGATGATGTGAAAGCTGTGATCGAACACTTCGGCGCGAAAAAGGCAACAGTCGTTGGTCATGATTGGGGCGGATTCGTTGCTTGGTCGTTCGCCATGAAGTATCCCGAGCAGCTCGAGCGTTTGGTCGTACTCAACCTGCCTCATCCTTGGGGCCTTCAGCGAGAACTGGCTACGAATCCTGAACAAGCGAAGAACAGCCAGTACGCAAGGAATTTTCAACAGCCGGCTGCGGGAAAATTCGTTACTGCAGAAGGACTTGCAGGTTGGGTTAAGGAGGATGACGCCAAGAAGAGATACGTGGAAGCCTTCAAACGCTCCTCCATCGAGGGGATGTTGAACTACTATAAAGCCAACTACCCTGCCGAGCCGTACAAAGCACCGACGGCTCCACCACCCAAGGTGCAATCACCCGTACTAGTGATTCACGGCTTGGGCGACAAGTACCTGTTGTCCTCGGGTTTAAATGAAACCTGGAAGTGGGTCGACAACGAGCTTACCATCGTTACCGTTCCCGAGGCCGAGCACTTTGTTCAACATGACAAACCCGAATTCGTCACGAAGACGGTTCTGAATTGGCTAAAACAATAATCTTCCGGATGGCGTAGCCCATGCAGTGGCGACAATTCTTCTTCATCGTTGTTGGTGCCGCATCAATCGCGGGCCTTTTGTTCTTTCTGCAAGCTCAGAAACCCGCGCCGGTGGAACTGGTGCTTGCGACAGGTCCCATCGGTGGCGCCTTTCATTCGATGGGCGAAGGCATCGCGGAGTATGTCAAGCGTTCGAATCCGAACATCACGATCCATCTCACGACAGACAGTGTCGGCAGTACGGAGAACATGAGTCGATTGAAGGATGGATCCGTCGATTTAGCGATCGTCCAGAATGATACGCAACCCGATGGTGTTGACGCACATACGCTAATTCCGCTGCATCGGGCGGTATGCCACTTCCTTGTGCCTCAAGACTCCGACATTCAAGACATATATGACCTCCGCGGGAAAACGGTCGGCGTCGGGAACGAAAACAGCGGCAACTACCATCTCGTACATGAGTTGCTCAGCCATTTTGGTGTACTCGAAGAAGAACATGAGTTCGTTCCACTGTACGAGACGGTGCCCGCGTGTGGGTCGAAGCTTGAGGAAGGTGACGTTGACGCGGCGCTAGTCGTCACAGCGATTACCTCGCAATCGCTTACGAATCTGGTTAAGCGTGGCAACGTTCGCTACGTTTCACTAGCGAACAGATCAGGCGAAGGCAACGAAGTCGACGGGTTCGCGGTGACCTATCCGTACGTCGAACGATTTACCATTCCGATGTACGTTTACCCCGTGCATGACGACCGTCACGGTCGGCCACAAGAGCCGTGCGAGAGTTTTGCCATTCGCTCGACTCTCATTTGTCGCAGTGATTTACCGGATGACGTCGCGCACACGATCGTGGAGTCGATTGTGACAAACCAAGCGGCACTGATGCGGGACCATCGCGAGGCTCGAGATATTTCTGAGCATTTCGACGCGTCCGAGATTCAGTTTCCCATTCACCACGGAGCGATGGCATACTATCAGCGGCAACGGCCTGGCATGTTAGAACGCTATGCGGAGCCGATGGCTTTTCTTCTTTCGCTGTTTCTAGCGTTATGCGGATTTGCTGCTGGTGTCAGCAAATGGCTCACGGTACGAAAGAAGAATCGCATTGACGAATACTATAAGCGACTGGACGTACTGCTTACGGAATTGAATTCACCCAATGTGAAGAAGGATCGGCTGGACACTATTGAGGCTGAGCTGATGGAAATGCGCCACAAAGCGGTCAGTGAATTAGTCAACGAAAAACTGTTGGCCGATGATTCGTTTCAAATCTTTCAGTCACTATTGACGGATTGCTTGCACAAGCTGGAACTGGATCGGCAGTCTTTGAACTGACTGATTTCAGCAGCAACTATTTCATCGTTGCGTCGGCCAAAGGTACGCCGTTCGTTGTGAGAACCTGAAAATGGTGGAAGCCAGCCTGCATTCCTGAGAAACGCCAAACCACTTGCTTGGCGCGAGTCACTTCGAACAATTTGACGGAATCGCCTTTCGCATGATAACTCGTGATCACCGTATTTCCATTCGGCAATCGCTGCACTCCACAGGCGTCGTCAAACAGGTTTTCGCCAATGTCGTCATTGTCTACTTTCCAGACAATCTTGCCGGACGCGTCGAGTTCAATGACTCGATTGCCATTTGTACAACCAATGAGCGTATTACCGTTCTCTAGACGAATGGCCGTGAATGGCCAATCCTTTTTGTCCCTTCCGCGATCGTCCGTTGGCATGGTGACGACGACGTTACCCGTCTTTGTGTCGTATTCTTTGACAGCAAAGTCGAGCAAGTGCGGTGCGATGTATCGACCATTGCTCAACTGGCGAAGCATTCGCGTCTGCATGTGTGCATTTTCCTTCTGGCAAGCAAACGCCATGACAGAAAGGACTTTTCCGCTGCGGTCGATCACGATTGCCCTTGGCTCCGGACCAAGTTCCGCGACGAGATACTTGCCGTCACTTAATGGCTGCACGGTGCTGATCTCTTTTTGCTGGCCCTGGTACGACATCAACAGTTCTTTTGTGTCTCGATCTACTTCAACGACAGCGCCATTGGGAAACCGTTTGGTTGGATATACGGCAAGCAAAACGTTTCCGGTCGGAAGCACCCACCCATCACTCGCTGGCAGATCAACTCTCCATTTGACTTTCCCATCTTCGCCAACGATTGCTGAACGGTTTGCTTTGCCAAGCCCGAGAAAAGAATGAGAAATCTGTTCTGCGAAACACTGGCTTGCGAGCAACAGGCATAGCGAGATGGCTGCAAAGACGTTAACGACAGGCATGGCGGGTCCGTATTGAGGAGGAGGGAAGATACTGACTTAGCTCTGGTGCTTAGTCTAACGAAATATCGAAGCAATCCCGATTGGTGCGAGAAGGACGCTGAGGAACAGGTGGATGCCATCTCTCGTAGATCTCGCTAAACCGCCGTATTTGCCTGCGTGGAACACAAAAATGACAGCTTGTCAATTTCTGGCGCTGAGGTATTGTTGATGTATGGCACGATCATCCCGAAAGCAGAGAGAAATCGACCACCGCGAACGCCTCATTCTAAAGGCGGGCCTGGAAATGTTGTTGAAGCAAGGCTACTTGGGGCTTCGCATGGACCAGATAGCTGAGCAAGTGGAGTACTCCAAGGGCACCATCTATCAGCATTTTCCGAACAAAGAAGAAATCATCCTTGCACTTGTTAATGAAGCCTGGGAACAGCGGTCAAATCTGTTCTCACACGCCTCTACGATGCGACGAAAATCTCGCGATCGACTCGCTGCGATTGGTGCGGCAGCCGAAGTTTTCGTGCAACAGTGCCCACACTTCTTCCTGATTGAACAACTCATGCGAATCAATTCCGTATGGGAAAAAACCAGCGAAGAACGACGAAAGCTGATGAAAACGTGCGAGACTCGTTGCATGACAATCGTGAGTGGCATTGTGCGAGACGGCATTGCTCACGGCGATCTGACGTTACCGAATAGTTGTACGCCGGAAGATCTCGTATTTGGACTTTGGGCGATCAATACTGGTGGGTTTACGATCATCTCTAGCAGCGAGTCACTTCAAGAAATCGGGGTTTCGTTTCCCATCGAGGCACTCCGCCGCAATCAAAATCGGATGCTGGATGGATACGGCTGGACACCGTTGTCGACGAAGGTGGATTACAGTCAGCTGATTGACACGTTGAAGCAAGAGCTGCTCGACGAAGCGAAGCTCCAAGTTGGGGAGGAGGAATAATGACAAGGCGTCAATATTCTTCCGCATGGCCAGTTGTGCTCCTTGTCGTGCTGATCGGTGGTATGTGGTTTCTGGTCCCTGACAGTGATACGAATGTTGAAGATTCGGTCGCTCCAGACCCTCGGCTTGTTGTAGCGATTGAGGAAGCGTTGCGTGTCGATCACTTCATGCGGCCGCGGTCTTACACGGGAGTACTCTCGGCGTCACGGAAAAGCCAGCTGAGTTTTGAGATCCCCGGCCGACTTATCGAAGTAGACGTCGACGAAGGTGCTCTTGTCGAGGCTGGACAGAGACTTGCCCGGTTGGACTGCCAACGTATCGAAGCACGCATGGCATCCGCCGAAGCAGCGCTTCATCAGGCGTCTGCGGTACTTGCTGAACTCGAGGTCGGTCCACGAGCAGAAACGATTGCCACAGCAAAAGCGGACCTAACAAGCGTTGACGCGGATGTTGCTCGACTAAAAAAGGATTTCGAACGATCGCAGAAGTTGCTCTTAAGCCGTGCCATATCACGCGAACGTTTCGACGCTGCGAAGTTCCAGCTGGACGCAGTAGAAGCAAGACGTGACGCCGCACAAAAGAAGCTAGACGAACTAATGGCCGGAACGCGAATCGAGCAAATGGATGCTCAGCGAGCAACCGTTGCGCGACTGGAGTCAGATGTCCGTGCGTTGAAGTTGGAACTCGAAGATGGTGAACTGTTCGCGCCGTTTGCTGGTCGCATTGCGGACCGACATCTCGACGAAGGCACCGTTGTTACACCGGGAATGGCCGCGTTTCAGATTGTCGAAGACGGTCAACTGGAAGCTTGGATTGGATTGCCTCCGGAGTCTGCTCGTCAGCTTGAAATTGGTGAAACTTACATCGGCTCCATTGGAACCTTGGAAATCGGATTGAAACTGAAGTCACTGCGCCCGACACTCGATGAGCAGACGCGGACTCAGAACGCCATTTTCTCACTGACCGACGACTCGTCCAAATTAGGGTTGGTTGATGGACAAATCGTGCGTGTGTCGATAGTGCAACGAATTGAAGCTGATTGCGTTGCGCTGCCCACACCTGCGCTAATGCCTGGTCCGCGCGGCCTTTGGTCATTGTTCGTTGCTGTTCCATCGCAGGACGAAGTATTGTCCAACGAAGCTGCCTACATTATTGAACGGCGAGACGTAACGCTGACCGATACATTGGGAGACACCTCTTTCGTTTCGGGAACAATTCAACACGGCGAACGAGTCGTAGTCGAGGGTGCACATCGGGTAGCTGCTGGACAAACCGTGGCAATTGTTTTGCGAGAACGTGCGCCGTGATCAAGTCTCCTCAGACGCATCTGCCTATCGAGTCCTCCAAAGACTGGGCCACCATCTTCGTGCGTGACCGGCGACTTCTTTCGTTGGCAATATGCCTGATTCTTGTAGCCGGTCTTTCTGCACTCGCCACTTTGCCTCGCATGGAAGATCCCAAGCTCACGCAACGCGCCGCGATTATCAACACGGTCTTTCCCGGTGCGAGTGCTGAGCGGGTCGAAACGCTAGTTACAGACGTTATCGAATCCAAAGTTCAAGAGATTGAAGAGATAAAGGAGTTGCGGTCAACGAGTCGGGAGGGCATTTCGACGATCACCGTTGAATTGAAAGACTCCGTGGCTGCTGGGCAGGCGGAAAACGTATGGTCGCGTGTGCGAGACAAGTTGTCCGATGCGACCCCCGGATTGCCGGAGGCGAGTCTCGAGCCCGAGTTCGACAAGCTGAAAATAACAGCATATGCACTAATTGTAGCGATCTCTTGGGAGCTAGATAGCGAACCGAACTATGCGATCCTCGGTCGATACGCGGAAGAACTGGATGATCGTCTTCGAGCCCTCGCGGGGACGAAAGAAGTAGACATCTTCGGCGATCCCGAAGAAGAGATTCTGGTCACACTCGATCAACGTGAGCTCATCCAACGTAACGTCACCGTGCTAGAGGTCGCAGATCAACTCCGTGCAAGTGACGCGAAAGTATCCGCCGGAATGCAGCGAGGCGCGAGAAATGACCTTTTACTTGAAATGGGAAGCGAGTTTGATTCTCTTGCTCGAATTCGTCGAACTCCGATTCAATTGGGTGCTGGTAGTCAGTCTGTTTCGCTTGGGGACGTCGCGGAGGTTCGCAAAGATGTAAAACTACCGCTGAGTAGTGCTTGTCTGATTGCCGGTCGCGACGCGGTTGCCTTGGGCGTTGTTGTTCTTCCGACGACACGCGTCGACACATGGTTCGACACTGCCCGCGAAGTGCTTGAGAAAAACGCCGCCACGTTGCCTTCCGGCGTCAAGCAGCGGGTGCGGTTCGAACAAGATACGTATGTGCGTGGACGTTTGAGCGAACTCGCGAGGAATCTCTTCCTTGGTGCAGCCGCTGTAATGCTGGTGATCACGGGCATGATGGGGTGGCGAAGCGCTTTGGTCGTCGGCCTAGCACTGCCGCTGGCTTCTTTGATGGTTTTGGCGGGGTTGAATTTCATGAAGATTCCACTGCACCAGATGTCCATCACTGGACTCATTATCGCGCTGGGATTGCTGATTGATAACGCGATTGTGATCGTCGATGAAGTGGGGCAGAAAGTGCGTGGCGGTGCAACGCCCATTCAGTCTGTTCGGAAAAGCGTCGGCCATCTCGCGATACCATTGTTTGGTTCGACACTAACGACAGCGTTTTCGTTCGCACCGATTGCGTTGATGCCTGGTCCGGCTGGCGAATTTGTAGGCTCGATTGCGATTAGCGTACTGTTGGCAATCTTTAGTTCGTTCTTGCTTGCGATGACCATCACACCTGCAATGGCGGCAATACTCCAACCGCATCGGGAAGCTGATCGGCTGCAGCGAAGATGGTTTCGGCAAGGTCTGCAAAGTCAGGCGTTGATCCGACGTTACCGATCCTTCCTTCAATGGCTATATCGAAAACCAATTTACGGCGTCCTCGGTAGTCTGCTTATTCCTGTGCTGGGATTCGGAGCTGGGACAACACTGACGGAGCAGTTTTTTCCTCCTGCGGAACGTGATCAAATCAATGTGCAGATGGAATTGTCACCCACTTCATCGATTTCCCAGACGCGCGAAACGGTGGAGAAAGCGCGCGAGATAATGCTTGCGCACGAAGAAGTCGAAGAAGTGGACTGGTACTTGGGCAGTAGCGCTCCTTCGTTCTATTACAATATGCTCGCGAGTCGTCGAGGTGTTTCGCAATACGCGCAGGCACAGGTCGATTTGCACACAGCGGATGGAGCAACTGAATTCATCCATCGTCTTCAGGCGCAGCTCAACAAAGAACTGCCAAATGCTCGCTTCCTAGTCCGACAACTCGAACAGGGTCCGCCGTTTGAAGCTCCAATCGAAATCCGTATTTTCGGTCCCGACCTAGATCGCTTGCGTTCACTGGGCACCGAAGTTCGACAGTTGCTTTCTGGAACCGATGAAATTGTTCACGTCACGACCGATTTGAGCGATGTATTGCCCACTGTTTCGCTAGATATTGACGAGGAGAAAGCAAGGCTGGTGGGTGTGAGTCGCGCGGATATCGCGCGGCAAATGTCCGCCACATTGGAAGGGGCATTGGGCGGCATGGTGATGGAGTCGACGGAGACACTTCCTGTCCGCGTTCGTGCGACGGATGCAATTCGATCAAACATGGATGGGATTGAGTCGATGCAAATCATGGCAACGTCTCCGGACGGAACAAGGAAAGCTGTTCCGCTATCGAATCTAGCAAAGCCGACGTTGGTTTCCAGAGTTTCCGCTATCCAGCGATTTAACTCTGAGCGAATGAACGAAGTGCGAGGTTACATTACCGCAGGAGTACTGCCGGCGGACGTGCTGGATGCATTTCGCGAGAAGTTCGCAGCCTCGGATTTCCGATTGCCGCCGGGCTATCGACTCGTATACGCGGGTGAGTCTTCAAAACGCGATGAAGCTGTGGGCAATCTTCTATCGAGCGTCAGCATTCTTATGGTGTTAATGGTCGCGACGTTGGTACTTTCGTTTTCAAGCTACCGGATTGCTGCGATCATTGGCGCGGTTGCGTTTCTGTCGGTTGGGCTGAGTCTGGGAGCCCTCGCCGTATTCGGACATCCGTTCGGATTCATGGCGATCATCGGCACAATGGGGCTCATTGGAGTTGCCATCAACGACACGATTGTCGTCCTTGCGGCGATTCGCGAAGAAGAAAATGCAGCCGCCGGTGACGCGGATGCAATCGCCGAAGTCGTCGTCCGCAGTACTCGGCATGTGCTTTCGACGACTCTCACGACCATTGCGGGATTCATCCCGCTTCTCGTGCAAGGTGGCGGTTTTTGGCCACCATTGGCAACCGCCATCGCTGGTGGCGTTTCCGGTGCAACGATTTTGGCGTTGTTCTTTGGGCCTAGCTGCTATGTCTTACTGCTGTGTCGCGATCGAAAAGACACCGCTAAAGAAGACCGTCGCCAGAGTTCGGGATGGAGTAGCGTTCCACAAAGCGTTTGATTGTCTAGACCTTGGTTCAATACTTACCCGAGCTTGCCGGACTGTTGCCCGCCCACACTGAGCGGATGTACAATCGGCCCATGATTCGCTTCGGTCTACTTCTACTTATCCTCGGCATGTGCGGTTGCGAGGCTTCGCAACAGAAGAAAACGAAGGTGCTGCGCCTTGCTGTGACGACAAGCACTCGAGATTCTGGTCTGCTGGAAACGATACTTCCAGCGTTTGAAGAACAGCATCACGCACGGGTAGAGGTGTTGGGCGTTGGCACCGGTGCGGCGTTGAAGCTTGGTGAAGCCGGCGATGTGGATGTCATTCTGTGCCACGCGCGAGATCAAGAACTGGCGTTCCTGGAGGCTGGGCATGGCGTGCGGCACGAGCCAGTGATGAAAAATTCGTTTGTTGTACTGGGCCCTTCTTCAGATCCCGCTGGCATCAAAAGGTGCTCCGCTGCGGAAGGACTGGCGCTGATTCAAAAATCAAAGCAACCGTTTGTCTCTCGTGGAGATCAGAGTGGCACGCATCAGAGAGAACTACAAATTTGGCAATGTGCTGAGACCGATCTGCAACCGTGGAGCCAGTACTTTGAAACCGGGCAAGGCATGGGCAGCAGCCTTGTCATCGCCGATCAGAAGCAGGCCTATATTCTCTCTGATTTTGGTACGTATCTGAAGTTCAAGTCGAAAGTCGATCTCGTGCCTCTCATCCGATCCGGCGAACAGCTAGAGAATCCCTACGGCGTCCTTGTAGTAAACTCAGAGAAGGACTACGGAATAGACGCGGAGCTTGGCAACCTTTTCGTCGATTATCTCATTTCGTCAGAAACACAAACTGCAATCGAGGAATATCGCGTAGGTGGCGAAGTTCTCTTTCATCCAGCGCACACCGACCCTGCGAAATAGCCGATGCAACTGATCAGGGAAGCCATCCTCGACGCGGTGCGACTGATCTTCAGCTTCGACGCCCAGGTCGTTGACGCAGCTACCCGTAGTTTGTTTGTCTCAGGCCTGGCCGTCTTGTTCGCGACAGTTCTTGGAGTTCCATTAGGAACAGCGTTGGCCAGGGTCTCTTTTTTTGGGCGACAGATCGTGGTCGCGTTGCTACGCGCGAGCATGGCTTTACCGACTGTATTCCTGGGCATGATCTGTTACGCATTCTTCTCCCGACAGGGGCCACTCGGGCCGCTCGAGATTTTGTATACGCCGTGGGCGATCATTGCTGGTGAGTTCCTTTTGGCGTTGCCGCTGGTGGCGTCGCTAAGTCACGGCGCGATCGCCTCGCTCGATCGGCGCGTTGCAGAAACCGCGAAGACGCTGGGTGCTAACAAATGGAAGCGGTGCCTTACGTACGTTTCTGAGGCTCGCGTCGGAATATTGCTTGCTGTCCTCACCGCTTTTTCACGCTGCCTGACAGAGCTCGGGATTGCCATGTTGGTAGGAGGAAACCTGAAGGAGCAAACACGAACGCTTGCAACAGCAACAGCGTTGGAGACAAGCCAGGGTGAGTTCTCTCGAGCCATGGCGATGGGACTTATTTTGTTGCTGCTCGCCGTGGCAGTAACGTTCGTGATTATGTTGCTCGGTCGTGAGGAGCAGGCATCATGATCCGAATTCGTAATTTGTTTGTCCGCAAGAACAGCACGCTGATCTGCAATGTTCCCAAACTTGATGTAGAACCAGGCGAACGCATAGCGATCATGGGCTCGAATGGCAGTGGGAAGTCAACATTGCTGCGTGTTTTGGGTGGCCTTGAGAAGGCCGCCGAGGGCCAGTACGAAATCGAAGCACCAGAATCACAACGGTGCTATGTTCACCAAACGCCTCTGCTGTTTCGAGGGACGGTCCTGAGGAATACCACGTACGGCCTCCGCGCGAACGGAGTAGCGA
>CAYNJG010000171.1:0-16450 GCA_964397295.1 uncultured Pirellulaceae bacterium | reverse complement strand
CATTCAATGCGTGGAGGAAACGACGACTTGCGATCCCGCTAGATCGTATATGCTGACTACAACGCTATTTTGTGGATAGCGTCGGCCTCTTCCGTTGCGATCACGCATCACCTAAGCCGCAGTTCGCTGTACAATCCCGAAATGGCGAAACCAAAGAAACCAAAATTCTACGTTGTCTGGGAAGGCCACACTCCCGGCGTGTATAAAACGTGGCCTGAATGCCAAAACCAGATCACTGGATTCTCCAACGCACGCTATAAGTCGTTCGACTCCATGGCGAAAGCCGAACAAGCATTCACAGAAGACTCCGCGCAGCACTGGGGCAAAGATAAAAAGAAGCAAGGCAAATCCACGCCTTCTCAAAAGTCGCTCGACGAATTGAAAGCGATGGGAGTTGAGCTTGATTCGGTCTGTGTCGACGCAGCCTGTAAAGGAAACCCGGGTGACCTCGAGTACCAAGGCGTCGATCTTTCTTCAGGAATAGACCTTTTTCACCAAGGCCCGTATCGCGAGGGCACGGTAAACATCGGCGAGTTCTTGGCGATTGTCCACGCGTTAGCGTTGCTCAAGCCCAAACGCCCTGACCAAGCCATCTATTCCGATTCAAAGATCGGCATTAGTTGGGTGAAGCAAGGCAAATGTAAAACGAAGCTCCCGCAAAGCGTCGCGAACAAAAAGCTCTTCGTTTACATCCGCCGCGCTGAAAAGTGGCTGAAAGAAAACGAATTGACCAACCCCATTCTGAAATGGCAAACAAGAGACTGGGGAGAGATCCCCGCTGACTTCGGCCGGAAATAGCTCTCAAGTCCGATTCACCTAGCTTCCATTTCATCCACCAATGACAAAAGCTGACGACTTGTCAGTGGGCGTGCGAAGAGGAAGCCTTGGCCAAATTCGGCGCCCATGCCTAGCAGCTGCAGCCGTTGTTCATCCGTTTCAATACCCTCAGCAACGACAGATAGATTCATGTGATGGGCAAGGGCCAGAATGGTACTGATGATCGCGACTTTGTCTTTAGAGTGTGTCATTTCGTTCACGAATGAATGATCGATTTTCAGATAATCTAGCGGGAGTTGATGAAGACAATGTAGCGAGGAGTAACCCGTACCGAAGTCATCAATCCCGATTCGGACACCAAGGTTACGCATGCTCTTCAGCAAACGAACGCCCTGGTGTGGATTCTCCATGAGGGCACTCTCTGTAATCTCGACTTGTAGATCGCGCGGCTGAAGGTTTTCTTCGTCCAGTATTTCCGCAATGACATCAACGATTTCGTTGGAAGAAAGTTGTTTACTGGAAAGGTTGATGTTTACGCTCAGATCTTCGCAGGCGGGACGAGCCTGTTTCCACCGAGCCAACTGATTGCAGGCCATTTTCAAAATGGCTATGCCAAGAGGTTCGATCAAGCCATTCTCTTCGGCAATCGGAATGAACTTCAGGGGACTCACCGATCCGAGGCGAGAATGTTCCCAGCGGACAAGTGCTTCAACGCAGGACAACTTCCCGGTACCAAGCTCGACGATGGGCTGGTACTCCAAGTGGATTTCATTTCTTTCGAGAGCCCGACGCAGTTCACTTTCAATATCGAGGCGTTGCTTAGCCTGCTGGTGCATTTCCGTTTCGAATAAACGGTAACCTGACTTGCCATTCGACTTGGCGTTGTACATGGCCGTATCAGCCTCGCGGAGTATGTCGTCCACCTTGCGGCCACGGCCTTCGACATAACTGATTCCAACACTTACCGTCGGAAATACCTCTCGGCCCCCGCGTTCGATCGTAATCGGCTGGGAAACCGCATCGATGATACGCTGGGCGACCTGTTTGGCTTCTTGGGCGGAATCGATTCCTTCCAGCAAAACGGTGAATTCGTCGCCACCCAACCTGGCAATGATGCACTCGCTCTTGCGGACCGAGTTTTCCAAACGCTTGGCAACCGCAATTAACAGCTGATCTCCTGCTTCGTGCCCTAGGCTATCATTGACGAGTTTGAAATTGTCGAGATCGAGATAGAGAACAGCGAATTTTCCGAGCCGTCGGTCAATGGCTCTTTGTAGTCGATCACGGAACAACAGACGATTGGGAAGTCCTGTCAATGCATCGGCCACTTTCCCTTCGGTGATGTCCGTCAGGGAACCCGCCATGCGAGTTGCAACACCATTCTCGTTGCGAATGGCCGTCCCGCGGCACAGCACCCAAGGAAAGCTCTCGTCATCTCGTTGCATACGCAGTTCGGCTTCGAAATGCGGTATCAGCCCCTGCAGGTGTGCATTCAATTCCCATTCAACGCGTTTCCGATCATCCGTGTGTATACGCATCAACAGGTCGTCAATGGATGCCAGTTCATCGTCTGGTCCGAGCCCCAGCATGGATTTGCACCGCGGTGAGATATACACCTCACCCGAAGAAACTTGCCAATCCCAAAGACCATCGTTGGTGCCGTCTGCCGCCAGAGCATAGCGTTCTTCGCTCTCTCGCAAGGCAGCCTGAGAGTTACGAAGTTGCATCTGAGTCTCGATGCGGGCCATCGCGATATCGACATCAACGGGCTTCGTGATGAAGTCGTTGGCCCCAAGCCTGAACGCCTTAACGACCTGGTCTTTGTCGTCGCTTGCTGTGACCATGATTACGGGAAGTTCAACCGCCGACCGAATTCTCCGCAAGCGCGTGAGGACCTCGAATCCGTCCATTTCCGGCATGACAATGTCGAGTAACACGAGCCCGACGTCTTCTGCGATCAGATCCAATACCTGTGAACCGTCACCGGTATCGATGACACGATAGCCGTGACGCTTTACCATTCCGCCGAGCATTGCTCGGTTCATTGCTTCGTCGTCAACGATCAACACCCGCGTGGCGAGGGCGTGAGATCGCGGAACGCTATTTACGAGAGGAGGCGAAGTCATGTTGCGTGCGTTGGGCAAATACGATCGGTGCGTCCACAGATAGACACACCGGAGCGTCGCGATCTGCTGCTACAGAACTAACAACCGTACGTCACGGATCTGTGACGTAGACTCATAAATCCCCACCTCTTACCACCCACACTAGCGACTTGACAGATGCACTCTTCGACTCTGCTGCCTGTGTGGGTATTGACGATTCTAGCGGGCGTCTGTGCTCTTACTGCGTACCAACAGGCACCAGGCCAGAGTGGAACGCCAGACAACAGATGGCCAACAGAAATGCGATTTTCTTTGGACTCTGCCAAGCCCACGCTGGTGATGTTCGTGCATCCACGTTGCCCATGCACGCGTGCCAGTCTGAATGAACTGGCCGTTCTTACGGCGCAATGCAACGGACGACTTAGCGTTTACGTTCTGTTTGTGCGGCCAAAGAATGTTAGTAGTGATTGGATAGAAACTGACCTAAAAAAGCAGGCGGAACGGATTCCGGGGATCATTGTCAAAGAAGACATCGACGGGCATTGTGCGCGACGTCTTTCCATACATACATCTGGCGAAACTGTCGTGTACGACGAGAACGAACAACTGCGTTTCTGCGGTGGCATCACTTCGTCCCGAGGTCACCAAGGAGACAACGTCGGTCGTCAATCGATTGAGTCTCTCGTTTTGACAGGCAGTTCTTCGCAGTCCACCGCACCTGTTTTTGGCTGTCCACTCCTTGATCAGTCTTCCGAAAAACCAAATCCATCGGATCTCAAATCATGAATTCTTCTAACGCATCAACCGTCGCGAAGAGCCGTGTTGCTGAGCTGTTTCACGAACAAAAAATCCAGCTATACAAGCGTACCGATCGACTCTTCGCAGTACTCATGGTGATTCAATGGGCGGCTGCCATTGCGGCCTCGATCTGGATATCGCCATTCGCGTGGGCCGGTACCGAGCAGCAGATTCATATCCATGTTATTGCCGCGGTTTTTCTCGGTGGCGTCATAGCCAGCTTGCCCGTTTACCTTGCATGGCGGCATCCCGGTGAGACCAGAACACGCTACGTGATAGCCGTCTCACAAGTTTTGTTTTCGTCGCTGCTTATTCATACAACTGGCGGCAGGATTGAAACCCATTTTCACGTTTTCGGTTCGTTGGCGTTCCTCGCTATCTATCGTGATTGGCGAGTGCTGTTGGCGGCAACGGCGGTGACTACAATCGACCACTTTTTTCGCGGTTGGTTCTGGCCTCAGTCGATGTATGGTGTGCTCAACGTTTCGACCTGGCGATGGCTGGAGCATGCTGGCTGGGTCATCTTTGAGGACATATTCCTTGTGATTTCGTGTTACTACGGCACGCGCGAGATGAAGCAAGTCGCATCTCGGACAGCGAACCTGGAAGAAACAAATCAAGCCGTCGAAGAAAAGATCGAAGAAAGAACGACTGAACTCAAAAAAGTCGCGGAAGCAGCCGAAGCGGCTAGCTTCGCCAAGAGCCAATTCTTGGCGAATATGAGCCACGAGATTCGAACTCCGATGAACGGGATCATCGGTCTCACGGATTTGTTATTGGATACGGAGCTAAACAACGATCAACAGCGACAACTGGAACTCGTGCAAACATCGGCTGACTCGCTGATGCGTGTCCTGAATGACATTTTGGATTTCTCGAAAATCGAGGCCGGCAAGCTCGAAATCGACCCGCAGCTTTTTGAGCTGCGTGATGTTGTCGGCGATACGATGAAGCTGTTTGGTTTGAATGCGCACCAAAAGGGACTTGAGATTGCACACCGCGTAAAACCCGTGGTTCCCGATTATGTCGTCGGCGACGCAGGACGAATCCGGCAGATACTGGTCAACTTGATCGGCAATGCGGTCAAATTTACGGAAAGCGGGGAAGTATTCCTTTCTGTTGATATTCATGAGCGGAACGAAAACGAGATATCACTCCACTTCTCGGTCGAGGATACCGGAGTCGGTGTTTCTAAAGAGCAGCAAAATGAAATCTTCGAAGCATTCACGCAAGCCGATGGATCAATGACTCGCAAATTTGGCGGGACAGGTTTGGGACTAACAATCACTCGCAGACTGGTCGAGATGATGGGCGGTCAGATGTGGTTAGAGAGTGAATTAGATCGCGGAAGTGTTTTTCATTTCACCGCGCGCATGGAAATTGCTAGTCCCGATCTCGTTGCGAACGAAAAGAAACCACGCCAAGTCCGCTCATTCGATGGGTTGCGCGTATTGATCGTCGATGATCACCCAACGAACTGCCTCATCCTTGAAGAAATGGTCGAGAACTGGCGGATGACGCCAACCGTCGCGGAAAGCGGGGCGACGGCCCTTGAAAAACTGAAGGAAGCCGATGACGCCGGAAACCCGTATTCACTCGTTTTGCTCGACGCACATATGCCGGAAATGGACGGCTTCGAGGTTGCGAATCGAATTCGCAACACGCTACGACTGCACGATGTGAAGGTGATGATGCTGACGTCAGACGACTGCCAAAGCTCTCTTGAGAAGACGAAACAGCTCGATTTGGCTGCTCACCTTGTAAAACCAATTAAGCAATCTGAACTGCTCGATTCCATCGTTACAGTACTTCATCGTGGAGACGACGAGATACCAACCACCGAGCAGAAAGTATCTCCCCAACGTGCCGAGCGAACTCTGCAGAACCTACGAGTACTCGTCGCGGAAGACAACGTTGTAAATCAACAACTGATGACGTTGATACTTGAGCGCGCATCCCACACCGTTTTTATCGCCAACAATGGACGTGAAGCCGTCGAAATCGCAAACACAGAAGAGATCGACGTAATCTTGATGGACGTGCAAATGCCAGAAATGGATGGATTCGAGGCCACAGCCGCGATTCGCAAAGGTGAATCGAGTGAAGTGCCAATCATCGCCTTGACCGCTCACGCGCTCAAGGGAGATAAGGAAACATGCTTGCGAATGGGAATGGATGCTTACGCCCCCAAGCCGATCGAAGTCGATCAGCTCATGAGAGTCATCAGCAAGTGTCTGAGGGAAAAGTCTCGCGGCGAATCCAAGTTTGCCGAATCGCAGAGAATTGAATCTCAAAGTACTTCCAAGGAATCCGGAGAAAACGAACTAGTCGTTCTCGATCAAGACGGTCTTCTGCACCGCGTTGGACACGACCTTGAGTTACTGTCAACGATGGTCACCTGTTATCAAGAGGATAGCAAGAAACAACTCAACGCAATTCGAAACGCGATCAGCGATTACGACGCTGATAAGCTGACCGAAACGGCTCATTCGCTGAAGGGCAGCTCTGGCAACCTTGGTGGTGCACGAGCCGCTGAAGCCGCGTTGGCTATCGAATCTCTTGCCAAATCCGGACGTTCCGTTCTCAATGAGAACGTCGTTAAATTAGAATCTGAAATCGAGGACTTCTTAGTTGAGCTTAATCGACTACTCGATGATGCGAAATAAGTCACTGGCGTGAGTCCAGCCGCCGAACGTTAGTACAGCGTTCATTTGCCGGAATAGGCTACGAATTCAAAACTGTGATGGCAAACGTTTAGACATGTGCACGAGAGAATGTGCGTGAAAGCCCAGCAGTAAAACATCAGAGGTGAACGTTAACGGTTGGCTATACTATGTCGATCCGACTACCCGAGAGACCGTATCATGCTGTTGCGCTTACTAGTACTCACTTTCCTTCTCTCACCATTCCTTGCTTTCGCTGACGAGGAAGAAGAAAAAAGTGAAGCGTGGGACATCGAATCTCCTCCGGGTGCGACTTCGGAACAGGAGATCGATGTTACCGAAGGGACGTGGATCAACCTCGACGTTAGCCCGGATGGCGAGCAGATTGTCTTTGATCTACTTGGCGATCTGTACTTGATGCCGATCACCGGGGCTCACGGTACCAAGTCACCTACAAAGTTGACCAGTGGCGTCGCGTGGGACATGCAACCTCGCTTCAGTCCCGACGGCAAGAGCATTGCTTTTACCAGTGACCGTACCGGCAAGAACAAGAAATCCGGTGACAACATCTGGACGATAGACGTCGACGGAGAAAATCTGAATCAGGTCACACAGGAGACCTATCGGCTATTGAATGGGCCCGCCTGGTCACCCGATAGTGATTACATCGTCGCTCGCAAGCATTTCACCAGTCGCCGGTCACTCGGGGCAGGTGAGATGTGGATGTACCATCGACTAGCCGCCAACGCGAAAGCACAGAGTGGTATTCAGCTCACTAAAAAGCCAACCGACCAGAAGGATGTCAACGAACCAATCTTCTCTCCCGATGGGAAATATCTTTACTACTCGGAGGATGTCTCGCCAAGCGATACTTTTGAATACGACAAGGACTCAAACAAACAGATCTACGTTGTAAAGCGGCTGGACCTTGAGTCCGGAGAGACCGAAACCTATGTCTCGGGAGCGGGTGGTGCGTGTCGACCGACTCCGTCGCCTGATGGAAAACAAATCGCTTTTGTTCGACGCGTAGGCGCGAAAACGGGCCTGCACCTATTCGATACGGCATCGGGGCAAGTGCGACTCGTCTATGATCAGCTTGAACGCGACATGCAAGAAGCTTGGGCGATTCACGGCGTCTACAGCGCGTTCGCTTGGACTCCCGATGGCAAGTCAATCGTTGCATGGGCGAAGGGCAAGATCAGACGCATCTACGTTGAGTCCGGCAAGGCTCAGGTGATCCCGTTCCATATCAATGACACCCGTCAGGTCAGCGAAGCAGTACGGTTTCCGATTGAGGTGGCCCCTGACGAATTCGATGTCAAGATGCTGCGAAACGTCGTCACATCTCCAGACGGATCGAAAGTCGCGTATCACGCGTTGGGGTATATCTATCTTTGTGATCTACCGAATGGAGAGCCAGAGCGACTGACCTCCCAGTCCGATCACTTTGAGTTCATGCCAAGTTTCTCGGCGAACGGAAAGAAGATTGTTTACGTCACGTGGAATGACGACCAACTGGGCGAAATCCGGATCACGAAGGCGAAAGCCGGTAGTAAAGGAACGAAGTTGACCGAGCAGCCCGGACATTTTCGCAACCCAGTCCTATCGCCTGATGGAAAAACGGTCGTCTTCGAAAAGACGCGTAGCGGTAGTCTCGTTTCTCCGCTGTGGTCGCACGAGCGTGGTGTCTTTCAACTGCCGGTTGACGGAGGCGAAGCAAAACTGGTTACGAAACAGGGGCAGCGTCCTTCTTTCGGTAGCGACCGTAATCGCATCTTTTTTCTAAAGGGCAATGGCGACAAGGACGCAGACAACCTTGGGTTGTACTCGATCAATTTGAATGGCACGAAAGAGATACAGCACTACAAGAGCACGTGGGCCACGGACTATGTAGTCTCACCCGACGAAAAGTGGATCGCATTCGTTGAACGATTCAACGTCTATCTTGCTCCGTTTCCGAAAACGGGCGGCGTGATCACCGTTGGCCCCAAGGCGAGTAATCTGCCTGTCGCAAAAGTGAGTCAGCACGCGGGGGACTGGATTCACTTCAGTGGCGACAGCAGTCAGCTGCACTGGTCTCTTGGGCCGGAACTGTTCAGCGTCGAACTGGAATCGGCAATCGATTCTCTTGCTGACGACGACCCGGAATCAAATCCAGCAGACGAAGTAACTACAACCGCGATCGGCTTTCAGCAAAAGTACCACAAGCCAGAGGGAGCAACGGCCCTTGTTGGCGGTCGAATCATTACGATGAACGGCGACTGCATCATTGATGACGGAACAATTGTCATCGAAGGTAACCGCATCACGGCGATCGGGCCCAGTGGCGATATTGAGATTCCAGAAAACGCTAAGGTACTCACGATCACGGGGCAAACAGTGCTACCCGGATTCGTGGACACGCACGCTCATGGCGCGCAGGGCGCCGGTGGAATTACGCCTCAACGTAATTGGGTTGACTACGCCAGACTCGCTTTTGGCGTAACCACGATTCACGATCCGTCGAACAACACGCAGGCAATCTTTGCCGCGAGTGAGATGACGAAAGCCGGAATCATTACCGGCCCAAGAACCTTTTCAACCGGCACGATTCTGTACGGTGCGACTGGCGCCTTCAAAGCGGAGATTGATTCGTTGGAAGACGCGACATTCCATCTTCACCGCATGAAGGCCGTGGGTGCCTTCTCGGTGAAGAGCTACAACCAACCGCGCCGAGATCAACGGCAACAAGTTGTCGCGGCCGCGCGAGATCTGGAAATGATGGTCGTACCCGAAGGCGGTTCGACGTTCATGCACAACATGACGATGGTCGTCGATGGACACACGGGTATCGAGCATACTCTACCCGTACAAACAGCATATGACGACGTGATGGATCTGTGGCGAGGAACCAACGTCGGCTACACCCCGACCCTTTGCGTGGCATACGGCGGGCTCAGCGGTGAAAACTATTGGTACGAAGTTGACGATCTATTTCTGCATCCTCGTCTGCGCGAATTTGTGCCTCCTCATGTACTGACTCCTAGATCACGTCGCCGGAGCAAGGCGCCATTGGAAGACTACAATCACATCAAGGTCGCTCAGATCGCGGCAAATCTTGTTTCCGAAGGAGGCATGGTGCAAGCCGGTGGCCACGGTCAACTGAACGGCATTTGCACGCACTGGGAGTTGTGGAGTTTCGTGCAGGGGGGAATGTCACCGATGGAATCGCTGCGTTGCGGCACACTCTTCGGCGCCAAGTACCTGGGTCTAGATGGTGACATCGGTTCGTTGGAAGAGGGAAAACTCGCGGACATCATCGTGATAGAAAACGGCGCCGACCCGACAAAGAATATTCGCGACACGGAGAAGATCGAATACACGATTGCAAATGGCCGAATCTTCAAAGCCCGACGCATGAACGAACTTGGTAGCGATGCACCACGCGCCCCGTTTTACTGGAGCCAACCGGGCTATGGCGGCGTGAGCGTTACGTTTCCCCGCTCAACGAGTTGCAGTTGTCAGCGATAGATATTTAGCGAACGGAAGACTATTGGCAGCCCTGGGAACGCAATCACTTACCCTCGCCGCCGAGCGCGAAGAGATGCTCAAGCGTGTAAATCCCACTGTCGTGACCGTCGCTGAAGGTTATGCCGTAGGCGTAGGTTCCTACCGGTTTCATGGCTGTGATTTTTAGGTCGAAATCCTCGGGAGCCATAACAGGAAGAAGCGAATCCATTGGCGCAGGTGCTTTGCGTTTTTCACGGCAGGTTGCGCAGGGGCAGTTGTCTCGGAGGATACTGACTTTGTACGTTCGGGTTGCTTCGTCGCTCCAGAGAATGACAAGGTCACCCTCGTCGTTCAGCGACAATTCGCGTGGCTTAGTTTTCACGTGTTTCCTCAGTTCGACTTTGCTGCACACAGTTTGTGTAGCAGATACATTTCGCCGTGATGTTTAGCTTCGTCGTGCAAACCATGAATGATGCCGCCAACCAAATCTCGGTCGTTTGACTTGTCAATCACGAGTTGCTCGTCCGTCATGTTTTCGATCAACTCAATTAACCGATTTTCTTGACCGGCTAACATTTGCTGCATGAGAGCTAGAGTAGGCCAGTCTTTCTGTTTGGCAACCGGTTGGCAATCCATTCCGAATTTGTCCGCCCACTCGCCGGGCAGTTCGCTCTTACCCGTGAGGCGTTCGACGCACAATTTATCTTCGACCCAAATCGCGTGACCAGCGTGCCAGAGCATGTGGTTCGACGTACCTTGCGGTGCGAAAAAGATCCAATCGGGATCCGTATCGCTGAGCAACTTGCGGGTGTAGCCGCGAATCTGGCGGACCATCTCTTGTAATGTGCTTTTCATTTTCGATATCCCTCGTTACGCGTCGAGCTGTGATCTTCTTTGGTCTACGAACCGCTTGCCCTTGGATTCAAACCTCGGCAAAGTGCCCACGTCGACTAATTCGACGTTCACGTTCAACCCAAGACGCAAGTTCAGCTCTTTCGCAATACGTGAAGGATCGCCGGCACGATCTTCGACTTCGATTCGCATCGCGTCCATGGCTCCGTTTTTGTACGCGGTCATGCGGTACTCGTCTACCTCGGGAAAAGTACAAAGTATCTGTTCCACCGCGCTCGGAAAGACATTCACGCCGCGGATCACCATCATATCGTCCGTGCGACCGAGTACTCCTCCTTGCAACAAAACGAAGTTATTTCCCTCGTGACTCCAACTTGGTCGTACCAGGTCGCCGGTTCGGTAACGAATCAGTGGGCAACCTGTTCGGCCGAGCGTCGTGATGATCAGCTCGGACAATTCGCCTTCCTTTGCCGGAGAACCAGTCTCGATCGATTCGAATTCGGAAATGAACTCACTTTCCACAACATGCAGACTCGTTCCATCCGCCGATGCATAGCCCCAAGGCCCCACTTCGCTCGCGCCGCTGTGGTCGATGACCTGCGCCGCCCAACTGCTTTCGATTCGTTTGCGGATCGAAGGCACCGAGCCACCCGGTTCGCCAGCGACAATCAATCGAGTGACGGAGCTCGATGCAAGATCGATTCCATTTTGTTTGGCAACCTCCGCTAGGTGCAATGCGTAGCTAGGCGTGCAACAAGCGGCAGTAGCTTGACTCGATTCCAGCAGTTCCAGTCTTCCGAGCGAACTAAGTCCACCGGCGGGAATAACCATGGCCCCGCGTGCGAACAGCGCATCGTTGGCGCTCCAAAATCCAATGAAGGGCCCAAACGAAAACGCCATCAACACGCGGTCCTCGACCGTGACTGCGGCTGCGTCCAAAACGAACTGCCATGTGTCGATCCACCATTGCCAATCGTCCACGGTATCGACGACGATCGTAGGACGCCCGTGCGTACCGGAGGTGCGGTGAAAACGTGTGTATTCAGCAAGCGGATACGTTCGGTTCCGTGCGTAGTCGTCGTCGCGACCGACTAATTCTGGCTTCGTCGTTTCGGGTAACTTCCGAAAATCGGCCAGCGATTCAATCGGTAGCGTCAGATTGCCCAGCTTTTCTGCATAGAACGCATTGTGCGGCAAGATCGTTTCTAGCAATCCATTCAAGGCCGATAACTGATGAGCCGTCAAGTCGTCTCGGCTTAGCGACTCGACACGCCGCCGGGCTTCGAAACTCTGCTTGAAAGATGGTTTACGCGATTCGTTCATCTACGAATCATACGCGAGCAACCGATTCGGTTAAACTGTGATGCGATATGACAAAGCTATGCATCGTGAACATTGTGGGCCTGACGCCCAATTTGCTTCAGCACGCCCCCGAGTTATCGAAACTTGGAGCCGCGAAACCGCTGCGCCCACCGATGCCGGCGGTGACGATGACTTCGCAAGCCACCTTGTTAACCGGCCTGCCTCCGTCTCAGCACGGGATTGTCGGCAATGGTTGGTACTTCCGGGACACGGGCGAAATTCGATTTTGGCAGCAGAACAATGCACTTGTGCAAGGTCCAAAGTTCTACGAAGGCGTTCGCACCGCAAAAATGTTTTGGTGGTTCAATCAAGGTTCGGGTTGCGAGTATTCCGTCACGCCAAAACCGCACTACGGCAGCGACGGCTCCAAAGAGTTTGACATCATCGACGCAACCGGCTGCGATTTGAAACGGAAGCTCGGTCCATTCCCGTTCCATGGATTTTGGGGGCCGATGGCTGGACTCTCTTCGTCACAGTGGATTGCCGATTCGACGGCAATCGTTATGCGAGAGCAACAACCCGAGCTAACGCTGGTCTACTTGCCGCATTTGGACTACGACTACCAACGCTTTTCCAAACAGTCGCCCGATCGCGTTGCCGAAGTGGACGTATGTGCGGCAAAAGTCATCGCAGCGGCAAACGATATCGGCGCGCAGGTGATCGTTGTTTCCGAATACGGGCTCGTTCCAGTTTCGCGTCCAGTGATGATCAACCAAGAGCTTCGCCGTGCTGGCTGGCTGACCGTTCGAGACGGTCCGTTTGGTGAAATGTTGCAACCGCTCGACTCGAAAGTTTTTGCGGTGGCGGATCACCAGTTGGCCCATGTTTATGTGCGCGACGTACCTCTGGCAGATGTGAAGTCACGATTGCTTGCGTTGGACGGTGTTGCCGATGTGATTGCGCCCGAAGAAATTGACTTGCAGCACAGCAGGGCAGGGGAGTTGATTGCACTTTCCGAACCCGACACGTGGTTCGCTTATTACTACTGGCTCGACAACAACCGAGCACCGGACTTTGCAACATCCGTGGATATTCATCGCAAACCAGGATACGACCCGTGCGAGCTGTTTATGACGTCCAAGCTGCGGGCCGGGGCTAGGCTTGCTCAGAAGAAGTTGGGCTTTCGCTATCGCATGGACGTCGTGCCACTTAAACCCAAGCTTGTTCGCGGAAGCCACGGCCTACAAAACGCGCCGGACGACGGAGCACTGATCATCGGCCCAGATGCACCAAGTGATATGCGAGAGTTCTCCGACTACGTAACGGGCTTGCTCTGAGTGCTCAAGAAATCCGCCCGAGCCACACCAGCCGAGCCGATGTAGCCGGCATCTCCGCCAAGCGTCGCAAAATCGATGAGCGTTTTGTCTGCCAATCCAGGGAAGCCACGTTTGCGAGCACCAGCGATGATGCCGCCCAGAAACCGGCGGCCCAACTCCGTTTCGTTGCCGCCGAAATCCATCGCACCGCCGAAAACGATCGCGTCCGGATCGATCAAGTGCATGAGATTCACCGCTCCGTAGCTCAGATAGTCCGCAGTTTCCATTACGATTTGATTTGAAAGTTCATCCCCGCCGTCAGCTTCTTCGGCCACCATTAACGAAGTCAACTTTTCGCCCGCCGCAATGCGTTTAGATAGAGAACTTTCGGCGCCGGAGTCGATGGCTTCTTGCGTTCTCAACACAACGGCTGTCGCACTGGCGTAGGCTTCGAGATGCCCTTTGGCACCGCAACCGCAATCTCGTCCATTGGGTCCCGTTTCGATAAACGTGTGGCCACACTCGCTGCCGTGGCTATGTTCACCGTTGATCAAGCGACCATTTACGATAATGCCTCCACCAACTCCCGTGCCAAGGGTGAACAAGACCATACTGTTGAAGTCTGCCCCGCGTCCGACCCAATACTCGCCATAGGCTGCGGCGTTAGCGTCATTCTGAAACGCGACGGGCTTTTCTATCACATCGCGTAGATGATCGCGAATTGGAAACTGCCACCAATCGGGCAAATTGTGTGGCTGCAACAAAACGCCTTTTGCTAAATCCATCGTACCGGGCGAGGCCAACCCGACATGAACAATCGACTCGAAGTCGACACCGCAATCAGAGCACAAGCTGTGTGCCGAATCTCGCATGCGCTGACACGCATCTTCCGGTCCACGCTCTTGCTGCGTCGGAATGCTCGTACGACCAACCGTGCGGCCCCGATCATCGACGATACCGAACTTGATGCCAGTGCCTCCGATATCGATCCCCAGAAAAAACGGAGACTGTGCGTCTTGGATGTCAATTATTTCCAGGTAGTCAGTCATACTTTTCTTGTCGAGGTGATCGGGCGAAACAGAGTATACGGCGTGTCGAGATGTGCGGCAATTTGCCTACGGTTCCGCCGAGCTATTCTTGCGAATCTCTGTGCTAGACAGGTCGAAACGAAAGTCCGCTTCGGGAACAAATTCGAACCAGCCTCGTGCGAACTCAGGTATTGTGACAGAGCTGGATTCCTGAAAAGCATTCTCGATCAATCGACCGAAGGCTAGGAATCGACAGGCATTTTCATCCAACGTTCGGAGCGACTGTTCGTAATCCTTTTGCCCCCGATAGTAACGCATGTCAAAGAGACGCCTCACGGTGTCGGCGCCGACAATGAACGTTCCCTTGGGAAAGAGCTTCGCTTTTTCGGCAAATGTCGTGGCCTTCGTAAGCCAAACACTGCTCGAATCGAACTGGGACAGTCGCCGATGAATTTCCTCGGCGTTCAACACCGGCTTGTCGACGTTGGTTACGGAGATCTCGAAAGTCGGTTGTGAGCCAAAACGATCTCGCACGTAGTCAGCCATGCGGCGGTGACCGTCATGAATCGGATTGAACGATCCAGGGAATAGAAAATCGGGTGCGGTAGTTTCACTGCCGAATAAGATCGCTTTGTCATCGCTCGACAGAAACGTTTCGATCCGCGCGTGCATTATGCGAGTTCTAAGTCGATTTGGTTAGCTCGTTGGTCCTGTCGTGATGCATCCTTTTAGGGAGGCGCCAAAACCAGAAAGTTGCTCGGTCGCCCAAGCCAACTCTTCTCGCTCGTCCGATCCAAGCTTCACAGTTAGATAGGTTGCATCTGCAAGATCGGCAAAGATGGGAACCAGCTTACTATCAATCGCTCCACCGTCAATCAAAACTAGGCCGAACGAGTCTTTCCAATCGGACATCATATATTTTACAGATCCACGCAAGTCGTCGATATTCGAAGCATCCAGCTCTGCGTTACCGATTCGCAGGTATCTTAGCCGCTCGCACGATGTTGCTGCAACGGATTCATACCATGGCCGCGTGTCATCGGTGGCCTCGATCAATCCGTCACCAATGTTTCCTAGCCTCTTGGAAAGCCATTTCTGTGTGGTGTCCGCGTCAACCAAAAGCGTTGGTGCTTCACGTTGGGCACAAACATACATCGCCAAGCCTCCAACAACGTCGGTTTGCTGCTCTGTTGGCTCTAAGCTCAAGAAGAACAACACCGTTGGGTCTTGGATTGTCTGCGTGATCCTGTTCGACATGGTTTGGATGTGATGACCGAATTCCGTTTCGAGCAAACGCTCTGCCATCGCTCGTTCGAAATCACTGGGCTCGACTTTATCGTCCAATCTCGCCAATGCCCCCAACGCGGGTGACCACGATTGTGTATTCAGTGTCAGCTCACCGAGATCGCTTGCATCGGGACTTTCTTGCGGCGACTCGTCCCGGGAAAGCTCTTGTGCAGATAGTTCTTCAGGCAAAGACGCGACGGACTCCAGCGATTCTGCAGACTCGTCTTGGGCGTCAGCGTTTTCATTTACTTCGAAATGGAATTCCACCGCATCCGCAGTGTCCAACGAAGCATCCGCGACGACTGCCGCTGCATTCCCACTGACGGAATCGATAGCGTCTGATGGCGTCGGTGTATCTTGAGAAAGTTCTGGGTCACCTGCTTCTGAATGCCGTGTGCTTTGCTCTTCCGATCCGGGGAAAGAGCTGGAAAGCGGTGGAGAATGGTCAGCTTTAATCGGCGCTTGTTCATCCTCCGTCACTTCGCCGACGTTCGCCCACGTTGTCATCACGGGCTCGAATACTCCACTGGCAGCCGCAGTAGCAACAGCTCCCATGACCGCAGCGCCGGAAGCTGGTGCCAACAATGATGCGTCTTTTTCCACCTGCTCGCCGAGGTTCGACGGTTCGTCTGTTTCGACGGCGGCTTGTTCAGCGGCAATGTTTTGTGACTCAGCCACCGTCTCTTCGGCCGTGTTCTGTTGATGACTTTCGCTTTCCAGTTCCACGTTGGCATCCGTGGCCGTTGTGTCCATTTGGACTTGAATTAGTTCGTCTTCTTGAACTTGCTTTAGCTCACCTTCAACCGCTCCGAGCTTTTCCATCGTATCATTGT
>CAYNJG010000170.1:0-16551 GCA_964397295.1 uncultured Pirellulaceae bacterium | reverse complement strand
GCGCGGTAAGAAAGTTTGGGATCAATTGGACGCCGAAGATCGCGAAGCAACGCGCAAGTTGGTCGTTTCGGCGCTGACACGCAGTCATAACCTGCCGGTCGAAGGTGGCTTTCCCAGTGGCCCGGTGACCTACGATTGGGCGAAACGCACATTCCCTAACCCCACCGCGTACTTCGTCGAACATCTGGACGGTTTCAGGACGACGATGCTGCTAACGAAAATCCAGGACTTCAACTACGCCGGTTACCTCGCTTCGGGAGA
This sequence comes from uncultured Pirellulaceae bacterium, assembly GCA_964397295.1. Classification (GTDB taxonomy): domain Bacteria; phylum Planctomycetota; class Planctomycetia; order Pirellulales; family Pirellulaceae; genus CAYNJG01. Next base: position 16,290 of record CAYNJG010000170.1, on the reverse strand, counting down.
GATCGTTTCCTGTCAGATGTACTTGCCGATGCCTACGCACGGTTCCACGACGGCCGATTTCTTCAACCCGCTTTCACGACACATCGAAGACCTTGTGTTGAACAACAAGGCAAACTATCCCGTCGACCGCACTCTACTTTGTTCCGGGATCGTAATCGCTGGTGTCGATTCTTTGCACGAGGGTGAAAAGAACATCGACACGCCGCATTTGAAGGTCGCCTACAAAGCACCACGCGAATCGCAGTTTTGGCGCGTTTAGGGTTTGTGCCCAAGCTTTAGGCTGTTCGCCGGCCATCGAGGCATCGGTTGGCGAAAGGAATCGCCAGCAACAGACAGCAACCAGCAGCGTGAATGCCAGCATCGTTCGTAGTGAAAAACGGAATCGCATCATTTGAGCGTATCCCTTTGATGCGGTTGGCTGAATCTTGTCTGTCGCCAGGTTAGTTGCCGAAACCTTAAAATTTCTGCCGAATTGGGCTTGCTGAAGTGGGGTGAACCTCGGGTTTAGCCCCAAACTCGCCCGGAAATGACTTTCGGCGTTGGGGAGGTTTCGAATCGCATTGACCGACCTCAGCAATCGCAATAAATTACCGTGTCAAAAGCATTTACGGCCATTTGATCAAGGTCCGCTCGTCTTCCGCGATTTTTGGTTCGCGGGATGTCGATGAAGGTACATCATATGGTTGCGTATAATATCGTCGATTCACTCAACTCAGCTGGAGCGCCAGACGCTTCCAGGAATTAACTCATTATGGATCTGCTGGAACGCATTTGGGAATTACTCCAAGGTTTCTTTGGAGGCATCCTCGGCTTGTTCGAACGCTCGATTACGTCCGTATTCGGATCGGCAAACGCGCGTTACATCAAGAAACTGCAAAACCAAGTTGACGAGATTACGGCGCTCGAGTCGAAATACGAATCGATGTCGGATGAGCAGCTGCGCGAACAGACTGTCAAATTCCGCGAGCGATTGAAAAAGGGCGAAACGCTCGACGACATCTTGGTCGAAGCATTTGCTGTCTGCCGCGAAGGTGGTAAGCGATTCCTCCAAATGCGTCATTACGATGTGCAGTTGATCGGCGGCATGGTTTTGCACAGCGGTACGATCGCCGAAATGGTAACAGGTGAAGGTAAGACACTCGTTGCGACGTTGCCGGCCTATCTGAATGCGCTTGAAGGAAAAGGCGTTCACGTTGTGACGGTCAACGATTATCTGGCACGTCGTGATATGGAATGGATGGCTCCGCTGTACATGGGGTTGGGACTCACCGTCGATGCAATCCAAAGCGACATGCAAGGACAAGAAGGTACCAAGCGTCGACAGTCTGCGTACTCATGTGACATCACTTACGGAACCAACAATGAATTTGGTTTCGACTACCTCCGCGACAACATGCGCCCCGCCGCGCGCGGTGATGATGACTATCCAAAGCAAATGCAACAGTCGCAGGGACCACTGCACTACGCGATCATTGACGAAGTTGACAACATCCTGATCGACGAAGCCCGAACGCCGTTGATTATCTCCGGACCAGCTCACGATAATCTGCGGAAATACGCGGAAGCGGATCGGGTGGCTCGTCAGCTGAAGAAAGATGAGCACTTCGAAGTCAACGAAAAAGACCACAACGTCAGTTTGACCGACGAAGGTGTGCGTGCGGCAGAAAAATTGGCTGGCGTCGAGAGTTTCTACACCGCAGGAAACATGGAATGGCCGCACTTGATGGATAATGCGCTCAAGGCGCACCATCTATATAAGAAAGACGTGAACTACGTCAACAAAGAGGGCAGCATTGTCATCGTGGACGAGTTCACCGGTCGTCTCATGGAAGGACGTCAGTGGAGCGATGGCTTGCATCAGGCGGTCGAAGCCAAAGAAGGCGTGAAGATCAAAGAAGAAACGCAAACGCTGGCGACGGTGACATTGCAGAACTTCTTCAAGCTGTACGGCAAGCTCTGCGGTATGACGGGTACCGCGATGACCGAAGCGAACGAGTTCTGGAAGATCTACGAACTCGACGTAGTGGCGATTCCCACCAACCGCACAATGCAGCGGATCTCGATGCCCGACAAGATCTATTGCACCGAGCAAGAGAAATACACTGCGATGGCGGAGGAGATCGAGAAACTCAACCGTCACGATGTACTTGCTCGCAAGGATTCAGACGAATGGGGCACGATCGTTAGCGAAACCGACGACGAGATTACATTCCAGCCGAAGGGCTCAAAAGAAAAGAATACGTACTCGAAGACTGACAAGAACATCGATATCCAGCGCAAGGGCCGTCCGGTTCTGGTCGGTACTACGTCGATCGAGAAGAGTGAAAAACTCTCGGGCATGCTTGAGCGTCGTGGCATCAAACACGAGGTTCTGAACGCGAAGCAGCATCGCCGTGAGGCAGAAATCGTCGCCCAAGCGGGACGCAGGGGCGCGGTTACTATCGCTACAAATATGGCCGGTCGTGGTACGGATATTGTTCTCGGTGGTAACCCCGAAACGATGGCATGGGCGAAACTGCAAGACAAATACGAAACACGATTGGACGTGCCGCAGGACGAGTGGGACCAGCTTGTCGATGAGATCGATAAAAACGAAGGCATGGCGACAATGGGCGAGGCCATGAAGGAAATTGGCGGCCTTCACGTGATCGGTACCGAGCGGCACGAGTCGCGGCGAATTGACTTGCAGCTTCGTGGTCGTTGCGGTCGGCAAGGTGATCCGGGTAGCAGTCAGTTCTACCTTTCGCTGAACGATGATTTGATGCGGATCTTTGCTGGCCCTTGGGTCGAGAAAATCTTGAAGTCGCTAGGTATGCCCGAAGGCGAGCCGATAGAAAGCAAGATGGTCACACGGCGGATCGAAGCGGCCCAGAAGAAAGTCGAAGAACGCAACTTCGACATTCGAAAGAGCTTGCTCGAATACGACGAGGTGATGGATGAGCAGCGAAAGCGAGTATACAAATATCGCCAAGCGATTTTGGACGGGCAGCCTTGTAAAGACTTGATCATGGAAATGATCGACGACGAAGTGGAAAGCAATCTGTCGACGATTCTGGATTCTAGCTTTGGTCGTGATTCGTTTGTCTCGTGGGCTGGAAAGTCGTTGGTTTGCGACATCGATAGTCGCGATATCCGAGGCATGGATTTCGAGGCGGCCAGTAGCTATTGCAAAGACGAAGCACAGCGTCAATCTGAGGTGCAGATTCTCGATGCAATCGACGAGTCTCTGCCCAGCGGCGAAGAAGCCAGCGAATGGAACTGGAACGCTCTCGCAACGTTTTCGAATAGCCGATACGGAACGAACCTACGAGCAAACGATCTAAAGAAGCTTGGTCGCGATCGTGTTGATGAGCTGCTGATCGAAAAGGCTCGTACGGCCATTGAAAAGGTGGACCTATTAGAAGGTGCAAAACTGCTGGAGTCCGATTTCGGCACGAAGTCAGCCTGCGGTTGGGTAAAGCACAAGTTTGGCATCGAAATCGATCCGGCAACCATGTTGAACGCCGAAGTTAGCGACTTCAGTGCCAAGGTGCGAGCAGAAGCATTGGCCAAATATGAGGAGAAGGAAACAGAATTCTCCGTCATGGCCGGCATGATTCGTTTCGCATCTGGCGAACAGCGAGTCAACCGCGACGAACTGGTCGACTGGGCGAAATCTCGATTCGAAACTTCCAGTCTTTCTGTCGAAGACTTCAAGAACAAGCAGCACAACGAGATTCGTGATGTGCTGGTCGAGCACAGTAAGAAACACCTGGATCTGTCCGAAAGCAAACAGAAAGAGCTACTCGACAAGCTCGATTCGCTCTTTGGTGACAACGAAAAGCAAACATTGGACGAAGCGGCTGGAGGCAACGGCGCCATTTCTAGTTTGTCGCAATGGCTCGAAGACGCGATCAACTACAAAGTCAAAGAAGACGACATCAAGAATCTTGACAAGACACAACTCGAGCGAAAGCTGGTTGGTGCCGTTGATGATCATTATCGGCCCGAGATGCGTCGCATGGAGCGGTCGATGCTGTTGCACATTGTAGATGGTGCCTGGAAAGATCACTTGCTGGCGATGGACTATTTGAAGAGTTCGGTCAGCCTTGTTGGATACGCGCAGGTCGATCCGAAAGTCGAATACAAGCGCGAAGGTATGAAGCTGTTCGAAAACATGTGGGAATCGATTGCTCAGCAAACAACCGACCTGATTTTCCGAATGGAAATGTTGGACAAGGGTTTCGTCGGATCAACGTTCAAGGAAACGCGTGCCGTTCACGAAGAAGGTCCGACAGCCACGGAATTAGCCAAGCAGCAAAACGAGACTGTCGATCGTGGAGCGGGCGAAGACCAGCAGCAGATCGAAACGATTCGAAACGTTGGCGAAAAAGTTCGGCGAAACGATCCGTGTCCTTGTGGCAGTGGTAAGAAGTACAAGAGTTGCTGCTTGAGAAAAACGGCCAACAGCTAGTCGCGGGTACGCGATCAAAACCAACTGAACAAAGGCATCACGGATGATGCGGTATCTGCTGAATATCTGCTACGTACTTGTTCTGATTGCGCTATCGCCATTTCTGGTTTACGCAGCGATTCGCAAAGGCAAGTATCGCGAAGGCTTGGGTCAGAAATTCTTTGGGCTGGTCCCAGATTTACCAACCGCAACAAACAAGCGAATATGGTTTCACGCCGTTAGCGTTGGTGAAGTCAATCTGCTCGTGCCGATTTTGGAAAAGCTTCGTGCTTCCTCGCCAAATATTGAGATCGTCGTTTCAACGACCACGAAGACTGGCTACAAACTGGCCAAGAAAAAGTTTTCAGAAGAGGGCGTTTGCTACTTCCCCTTGGACTTTAGCTGGGCGGTGGAAGCAACACTCCGACGGTTAAAGCCGGATCTAATTGTACTGGTCGAGCTCGAGCTTTGGCCTAACTTGCTTACAATCTCACACCGTCATGGAATCCCGGTTGCGATCGTCAACGGTCGACTGAGCGATCGCAGCACACGTGGTTATTTACGTTTGGGAAGTCTTATGCGGAGTTGGGCTCGCTGCATTTCCGCAGTCGGGGCTCAGAGTCCGACTTGCGCTGAAAGGTTCGTGCGACTGGGGGTTCCAAGTAATCGCGTGGTTTGCACAGGATCGATAAAGTTCGACGGGGCGAAAACGGATCGACAAAATGAGGCGACGCGACGAATCCAGCAGCTTGCCAACATTCCGTCTGTCGGAGCGCAGGTTTTCGTGGCCGGCAGTACACAAGCTCCTGAAGAACAATACGCGATAGAAGCCTATAAAAAGCTTCGAACGAAGTTTTCTGACTTGCGATTGATCCTGGTTCCACGACATCCAGAACGCGGTGAAGAAGTAGCTCGTCTTCTCGCGCAGAGCAATGTGTCGTGGGCACGCCGCACCGAAATCAGTGAGTTCAAACCGGTTGACGATCAAAAAGTGCTTCTCGTTGATACTGTGGGTGAGCTGGGAGGCTGTTGGGGATGTGCCGACGTTGGTTTTGTCGGCGGGAGTATGGGAAAACGCGGCGGTCAAAACATGCTTGAGCCGGCAGGTTTCGGTGTTGCGACTTGTTTCGGGCCGAAAACTCGGAACTTTCGAGATGTCGTTGAGCTGTTGCTATCCGAAGATGCAGCTGTGGTCGTAACGGATAGCGATTCGATGACGCAGTTCGTCGATCGTTGCCTTGGTGATGCCGACTATCGAACGGAAATAGGTCGCCGAGCGCAACGAGTGGTGCAGTCTCAGCGAGGTGCAACCGACACGACGATTCAGATGCTGGGCATATTGCTTGAAGGTGTGGATGTCGAGTTTTCGGAACATCTAAATGTCCAAACTGATAACTTTGCCGGGCTTCGCTATCCTAACGCTGCGATAAAACGTGCTCGGCGATCCGCATAAGTGGGACTCTCGCGTCAGTAGATTCTTTGGCTACAATAAGCGGTCCGCTTTTTCGCGGCGTGGACCCAATGAGGTCCAATCATTCTTCACCGTATTCGTTGAAATACTTCAGCAGGAGTTTTGTTGTGTCATCAGGTCGCTTCTTGTTTACCAGTGAGTCCGTCAGCATGGGGCATCCCGATAAGCTGGCCGACCAGATTTCCGACGGCGTGCTGGATGCACTCTTAGCCCAAGACCCAAAAAGCCGTGTCGCATGCGAGACCATGGTTACGACCGGTATCGCGATCATCGCTGGCGAGATCACAACGAAAGCTGTTGTTGATTACCAACAAATCGTTCGCGACGTGATCCGAGATGTCGGTTACACAGACGACGAAATGGGAATCTGTGCGGATACCTGTGCAGTCATGGTTTCGATCGACAAGCAAAGTCCCGACATCGCCCAAGGTGTTGATGACGACTCTGCGGCTGGCAAAGATGTCGGCGCCGGCGACCAAGGTTTGATGTTTGGTTACGCGTGTAACGAGACACCTGAACTGATGCCAACGCCGATCGCACTTTCGCATCGGATTCTCAATCGTCTGACGGAAGCTCGGCAAAAGGAAGAGGTCACGTGGCTTCGACCAGATAGCAAGAGCCAGGTCACGGTAGAGTACGACGGCAACAAGCCTGTTCGTATTGATACGGTTGTCGTTTCGACTCAGCACTCGCCTGACGTTACGAACGAAGAGATTCGTGCCTTTGTCATCGACAAAGTCATCAAGCCACTACTTCCTGCTGAGCTTGTCGATGGAGACATCACCTACCACATCAATCCAACCGGTCGATTCGTCGTCGGTGGACCTCACGGCGACTGCGGACTTACGGGCCGTAAGATTATCGTCGATACGTACGGTGGTTGGGGCCGACATGGCGGTGGCGCTTTCAGCGGCAAAGACCCAACAAAGGTGGACCGCAGTGCTGCTTACATGGCTCGCCACGTTGCCAAGAACATCGTTGCAGCAGGCCTTGCCGAGCGTTGCGAAGTTCAACTTGCCTACGCGATTGGCGTTTCTGAGCCAGTCAGTGTCCACGTCGATACCGAAGGCACTGGCAAAGTTGCAGACGCAGATCTTTGCAAAGTCGTTCGTGATGTGTTCCCATTGAATCCGCGCGGAATCATCGAACACTTGGACTTGCAAAAACCGATCTTCCGTAAGACCACGTACGGCGGTCACTTCGGTCGAACCGAGCCCGAGTTCAAGTGGGAGAGCACCGACATGGCAAAGAAGTTGGCTGATGCAGCCAGCTCGTTGGCTTCTGTCTAGTCTTTAAAGACGCACAGTTACAAAACAAAAAACGCCGTCTACAAATGACGGCGTTTTTTGTGCGATGTGCTGGACCCAAATAGTGGCTATACCGATACGCCAGGACGCAAGCTGGATTGTGACGCTGTTGATGTGTCTGTCGCCTTACCAAAAACCGGAATGCAATACATCGCGCCGAATCCACTGTTCTTTGCTTTGACGATTAGTCGCCAAGTGTAGGTAACCGACCGCCTGCGATCTTTTTTATGTCGGCCTGTTTCGTGAGCGTCATCGGGAATCGCTATTCGAATCGGAATCTCGGTGCCCTCAATCCCAGCAGTAGCACTTACGCTCACCGGAGCGGATTTATATTCTTGGATCGGCCCGGTCCTGTTCTTGGAACCACGACTCGATCTTACTCTGGTGCAGAGCAAATGAAACTGATAGTCGTCAGGTAGATTGCGGGTCAGTCGCACCACGCCAGAGAGTTGGCCGCCGATGGGCGCGGGTGTTTGATCCATCGCGAATTCTGAAGGACCGAACGTGAACCAATGATACCAAGCGTGTACGGCAAACAGCAGGATCAGCACGCCGATCGCAGGAAAGACGAGGGCGAGCCAGGTTTCGTCTTTAAACGCAAAATACACACACGGAACGGAAATGACGCTCCAGAATACCGTAAGGCAGGTCAAGCTGATTGCGTATTTCTTTGCGTTTGAGGTAATGCGTCCGGCGACCCATTCGGGGTTCGAATCAAATCTTGTCGTGTTCATCATTCGGCAGTCCAGTGTGAAGCGTTGCGAAAAGATAGTACTTGCCACAACGCTCGCGTTCGCGGAGCCGCGAATATGTCTTGGAGGGATGATGTTTCGTGCGGACTTTTCCAGTTGGTCGGGATTGATCAGCAATTGGTGCGTTGTTGCTGCGGTTCGTTTGCTGAGCCTCGAAAGAGCTTTGTAAGTCTGTTCACGCTTTCTCGTTTCGAGATAGGTGATAGGTCGTTGGCGAACTTAGAGATCACCGCGCGTAATGTATCTTTTCAAATCAACGTGTGGCGGATCAATTTGTTGGTCCAGCAACAACCGGATGCTGGCCTTGAGACCAACAAGTGGAGACAAATCCGTCGCTTTGCAACCTCGTAGGTCGATCTCATTGAGAGTTGTGGACCCGCGAAGTGGTGATAGATCTTTGACGTTCGTGCCCGCCAAGTTTAGGAGAGACAACTGTTTTGCTTCTGCGAGTGCGCTGATCGACGTGATTCTAGTTTCACTTGCGTCCAGATACTCGAGCTTCGTACTGTCGCGAATCGGGCTAAGGTCGGAGGTGGCGGTTTTTGCGAGCGTTAGCTTTTGCAGGAGGCTCTTTCCTGTGAGCGGAGAAAGATCGCTTACGCTGGTTCCACTAAGGAAAAGAGTGCGTATCTGATGTGCGTTTCTAATTGGTTCGAGATCGATTACTCGGCTGTCATTGATCGCGAGGAATCGCAGCTGTGTGTGACCCTCTAGTCCCTCGAGTGAACCTATTTTGCAGTTCCTTAGGTCCAAGTGCTGAAGTTCGCGACATTGGGCAAGGAACTTGAGGTCTTTCGATTCCAAACAACAGATTCGCACTTCGCTAAGGTTTGTCATGCGAGACAGTGCGGTGGCGTTTTTTATCTGGGTCGGGTACTCGAATTCGCGCGCAAAGTCGGCGAAAACCTCGGGAATGATTGTGAGTTTCTCAAGTTTCGTGAGACCGCTTAAGCAACCCAAGTCTAACTCGAATCCGCTGTAACTAAGTGAAGTGAGATCTCTCAGCAGCGTGAACTTGTTTATGACGTCTGGAGCATATGGGTCAAAGTCGTCCGTATCGAGGACTCTGGTAGAGTCAAAATAGTATTTGTCGAAGAGCTGTCCGAACCAATGATCGGATGTGCCCTCAAAGTCAATGGGCGTGGCAACCTGCAGGCCAAAATTGCCGTCGGTTTCGAGTTCTTTGATGAAGCGGAGCTGTTCGCGTTGCCTGCGAACTTTGCTGATGGACCATGAGACAAGCAAGCCAGAAACAAGCATGACGAGTAGCAACGTCTTGATGCCGAACTGCAATCGAAGACGTTGCTTCGCGTTATTCGTCATTTGACTACTTCTTTTCGAGTTGGAACATGTGGAAGCCGCTTCCCTCATCTGCCTTGAATTCTTTTGGAGCGTCACCGCCCATGGGTGGATAGCAGATCGTTAACTTGCCGTCTTCCATCTTAATGATGCCGTCGGCTTTGATTCCACCGCCGAAGGGGCTTTCAGTAATCTCCAACGCAACCTTCTTAGGCATCGTGCTGTTGTCAATCTTGTATGACAGGACGAATTTAGCCGCTTCGCCATTTTGCCCTTGAGCGTTCAATGTGAGCTGATCTTTTGTGAATTCGACGTTCTGCTTTTCGAATCGGTCGTTGTCGATCTTGCCACCATCACGCCAACCGGAAGTGTACTCCCAAGTACCCACCAAATCTTCTGGCTTGATTTCTTTTCCCTTGGCAGCGATCGGCGTTTCTTTGTCGCCATCTTTAATGTACGGCGGACGCTCTTGTTCGCCTTTGGCTGGGCTGAATTCACGCACCCAGATGTTACGGAAGCGAACGGGGTTGCCGTGATCTTGCAGGGCGATCGGCCCCTTGTCGCCGTGCTTCTTGTATGCAGGCGGGCGATTGTAGGGTGTGTCGCCTTGGAGTTCGAAATGGTTCAAAACCAGCACGCCGTTGATGACTGCTGTGATGTAGGCGGGCGATTTTAGGTCTCCGTTTTCTTCGAAACGCGGTGCCGTCCAATAAACGTCGTAAGTGTTCCACTCACCGGGAGGACGATTGACGTTCGCGGCCGGTGGCGTTTGCTTGTAGATAGCGCCCGCTTGTCCGTCGAAGTACGTTTCATTTTCGTAAGAATCCAGAATCTGGATTTCGTACTTGCCCATTAGGAACAGGCCACTGTTGCCACGTCCTTGGCCTGAGCCTTTCGCTGGGGTTGGAGCAGACCATTCGACGTGGACTTGGCAGTCGCCGAATTCTGCCTTCGAGACAATCTGGCCTTTGCCACTGAATGCAAAACCGTCTTTAACTGGCCAGCGATCACCGTTCTTCCAGCCCGACAAGTCTTTCCCATCGAACAGCACGACGGCGTCCGAGGGCGGTTGTGAGTTCTCTTTTCCCGGAGTGACTATCTTTGGCTTTTCCCATTTGATCCCGTTTAGATATTCTTCCGCAGTTGCCGATTGCAAATAACACAGTCCAGCCAAGATCAAAACGCAGAAACCAAACCGAGTCGTCATCGCTCAAGCCCTCAGGAAAATTGAATTACATTCGAGTTCATCACTGGCACGATTATGACGCCCGGAATCGCCGGAAGCAACGCTTCTAGATGATTCGCGATTGGGACGCTTTCGATTTGTGATCCAACCGGTCATTAGCCAGTAGACGGCGATTCCGTAGATGCCGATCAATAACAATTGCGATACGAGAATGTATCGGCAGGGTGTTCTCGTTCCCCTAGTCAAACAGCCAAGTCCGGGAATCTGCTTGCGACGATGCGTATGGATTTCTTTCCGTTTGGATTGGATCTGTGGTGGGTTCCATGGAAAGATGCTGCCAGCGAACGCACGCGGGTCTGCCCGATTATGGCCACCTTATCTGTGCAGAAGCAACGATCCCGCAGACGAGGGTTTACCTAAAACGCTGTTCTGCTTACCATCGCTCGCTTAGCAAAGCTTATTCAATCAAATAGAAGACGATGCCAACACTGCTGCAGATAAGAAACGGTCACAAAAGTTACGGCGACCAAGTCCTGCTCGATGGAGCGGAAGCGACGATTGTTGACGATGTCAAAGTTGGTTTCGTTGGGCGAAACGGCGCTGGAAAGTCAACGCTGCTGCGAGTGTTGTTGGGCGAAGAAGAGTTAGAAGCAGGTGATGTAACTCGCAGCAAGAAACTTCGCGTCGGCTATCTGCGTCAGCATGATCCTTTCGAAGAGGGAGAGTCTGCGCTCGACTTCATGATGCGCGATAGTGGCAAACCTGATTGGAAGTGTGGCGAAGTTGCGGCACAGTTTGAGCTAAAGGGCGACTATCTCAATGGTCCGGTAAAGTCGTTGTCTGGTGGGTGGCAAACGCGAGTGAAGTTGGCAGCGCTGCTCCTGCACGAACCGAATCTTTTGTTGCTCGACGAGCCGACCAACTTCCTAGACCTCCGCACGCAGATGTTGCTCGAACATTTCTTGCGAGACTTCAAAGAAGCCGCACTCATCGTGTCACACGATCGGGCGTTCTTGCGTGCAACGTGTACGCACACGTTAGAGTTGTCTCGCGGGCGGCTTACGATGTATCCGGGAAAGATCGATGCGTTTCTAACGAATCGAGAAGAACGTCGCGAACATGATCGACGAGTCAATGCCACGACGCTTACAAAACAGAAACAGCTTGAAAAGTTCATCAATTCGAATCGCGCCAACGCCAGTACGGCCAGTCAGGCTAAATCGAAAGCGAAGCAGCTTGAACGTTTGAAGCTCACAGAACTGGAAGTTGACGAACCAACCGTCCATATCCGAGCGCCAATTGTTGAGCCTCGAAAGGGGCCAGCAATTCGATGCATCGACTTGTCGATTGGATATCCGGATCACACCGTCGCGACCAATGTCAATGTTGAGATAGAACACGGCGAGCGAGCCGCGATCGTAGGTGACAATGGTCAAGGGAAAACCACGTTGCTGCGTACTTTTGTTGATTCGCTTTCTCCCATCGCGGGGGAAGCGAGATGGGGACACGGATGTAAGATCGGAACTTACGCTCAACACGTTTACACCAGCTTGCCAGAAAAACAAACGGTGCTGGAGTATCTTGAGTACGAAGCACTTCCGGGCACGACGGACCAGCAGATTCTGAAAGTCGCCGGTTCATTGCTGTTCCGTGACTCGCATGTGAAAAAGAAGATCAAGGTGCTGTCCGGTGGCGAGCGTGCTCGACTATGCATGGCGGGCATCTTGTTGGGCGACTACAACATTCTCATTCTTGACGAGCCTGGCAACCATTTGGATGTCGAAACAGTCGAGGCACTTTCGCAAGCGCTGACCGCGTATCACGGCACAGTGATATTCACCAGTCACGATCGCTATTTCATGAAGCGTATTGCGACATCTGTCGTCGAAGTTCGTGACGGGCACGTGCGCAACTACAATGGCGATTACGAGGCCTATCTGTACGCAATTCAAAAAGAGATTGACGAAGGCCATCGTGCTCGACAAGGAGGCGGGAAGGGCAGCGATGCAAAGCTTATCAAAGCCACGGGATCCAATTCCTCCGGTTTAGATCCAAGAAAGTTGCGCAAGAAGATCAACAACATCGAACGCAAAATTGCGAAGCTCGACGATGAACGAAAGCAGTTGAACGAAAAGCTGCTGAACGAATCGAATCCCGATGAAGCCTTGAAACTTCACAATAAAGTTGCGGAGATCTCGAAAGAGTTGGAAGAGGCAGAGAATCAGTGGATGGAATTGCAAGAAGAAGTCACATGATTCGAACTCGACAGTGGTTGATCACGAATGATTAAATCTCACCTCGTTTACTTGAACCACGCGGGAACAAGTTGGCCTAAGCCTCCCGTTGTGCGCGAGGCGGTTCGAGGTCTTTGGGATTGCAGTCCGAACGAGTGGGCGGAAGAGTTTGAAAAGGCACATCGCGACGTCGCAGACTTTTTTCATATTCCGCATACGAATCAACTTCTGTTTACTCCGGCTTGTACGACCGCACTTTCGATTGCCGTCTTCGATCATTTTTGGAATCCAGGTGATCGTGTTCTTACCTCTGGATACGAGCACCACGCGCTTCATCGGCCGTTGGTAAAGCTCGTGGACCAAGGCGTAGATGTCGAGATCATTCCGAGCTTGCCACACGAACCGATTATTCTCGAAGCGTTGGAAGAAATGCTTCGCGACGGAAACGTGAAGATGGTGGCGATCAGCGCGGCGAGTAACGTTACCGGTGAATTGCTGCCGATCGAGGCGGTCGTGGAGTTAACGCACGAGCACGAGGCACTCGTACTCGTTGACGCTGCACAGATTGCTGGCTGGTGGGATCTCGATCTTCCAAAATTGGGTGCGGATTTGGTTGCGTTCGCGGGGCATAAAGGGACGCAGGGCCCATGGGGGATTGGCGGACTCTATTTTTCTTCCGAACTGAAGATGAATAGTCCGGCTGCCGTTTGTGAAATCACCTACGACAAAGATACGGGGAAGCCAACGCCGATATCCGTGGGCCCCGGTTGGTGCGATGGTGGTTCCGTTGATCGACCGGCACTTGCCGGATTGGCGGCGGGAACACGATGGTTGAGCCAGCCCGAGCAAGTCGATCGGTTCGAGGTGGCTCGTCAGAAATCGCAGGTCTTGTATGACGCAATCTCTGCTTTGCCAAATGTGACGATTTACAGCCCAAGTGAAATGACCGAACGCATGCCAACGGTTGCTTTTAACATTCAGTCGAAAGACTCCATTCTGGTGGCCAGCGCGCTTCGTGAGCAAGGAATTCATGTAGCAGGCGGAATGCAGTGTGCTCCATTGGCCCATAAAACGTTGGAAACCGCGCCAGAGGGTGTGGTGCGTGTGAGCGTCGGGCCGCAAAACACGGATGCTGATATCGCCATCGCGATTGATGCGATTGGAAAGTTAGCTGTTCAGTAGACAGAAATACGACGAAAAAAGCCCGCGACTGTTCGTCGCGGGCCTTCGGTGTTTGTTTGTTTGTCGGGTTCGAACTGGTTTTAGCGACGTCGTCGGATCAAACCCAAGCTGCAGAATCCGAAGAGAGCCATAACCATTGAGTTCGGCTCTGGAACGACATTCAGCGAGAACGACAGGTCTTTGTCCGATTGTAGGAATCCGTAGGGCGGGCTGTTTGTTGGATCGTTCAATGCGTCAGCCAGAAAGAAGCCATCATTGTTCGCGCCTGTGCCGAGATGCCATTGCCAGATTGGGTCATTGTCGCCAACAGTATCAAACTGTTGGACCGCCTGGATCGAAAGCCAGTACGTATCGCCACCAACGAGCGATTCAACACCAGCCAGTGGTGCTGAGTAGCTGAATGCCTGACCGCCACCGGGTGTCGTTGAGGTTGTGGGGCTAGTGTGACTAAGAGTAGTCGTTACGACATTTTCGTCACTGACGCCCGCAACGCCCGCTTGCAAGTTGAAGGTATGCACGGGAGCCCCTGGCGTACCCGGGTTAGCTGCGTTGTCCTCGTAAATCGTAATCTCGAAGTCCGTTTCTAGTGGAACGGCTGGAAATGGTTCGTCGTAGATACCATTCCACATAATTGAATCTAAATCGAACGTGCCTGTACCGGGCAATACGAAGTTGTCGAAGGACAATGCTTGTCCTGTATCGAAGGCAACCAGTACTTCTCGCGAAGAGAACGAACCAAAGTCACCGGAGTCTGGTAACAAGATGGGTTGGTTGAAAACCGTAACTTGCGCGAAGCTTTGCGCAACCATTAGAGAGTAGGCAGTAATAGACACTACCAACGTGAAAAGACTTTTCATTAGCGGAACCTCAGGTTTCGGATCATTAGCGTCCCAGGATTGGAGGCTTCTTGCCGAAATTGTTAAGGATGTCCTTCCTCGACACAGAGTACGCGTTCTCACCAAGTGAGCAATACTTTAGTTGTCGGTTTTGTCGATTAATTGGATTATCGACCGAAGCATGACAACGGACGATAACGTAACGTCAAGAACGAGAATCGGTACGAATAAGAAGAGTCTGTTTCGTGTACTTCTTTCGGATGTCTTCGCAGCGTTGACCGAGCGATGCGCAGACAAAGCAGGTTAACAATCGCAGCCGTGCGGAATGAACTCTGACGAAGCGCGTCATTCGCTTGAATCGAATGCGATCATGAAGGCGAACGGTTTACCGGTAAGGTTCGATCACCGAGTACCGCTTTTAGCATCGTCCCGAAGGACTACTCCAAGAAGCCTGTAGCGGTCGTCGAGGGCAGTGGAACACATGCCCAACGTTTGAACTGCAGGAACTCTAAGATGCACCGCAGGCGAGATGCTAAGCAGCTTTACGCACTGGAAGTTCAGTGGGCTGGCCGAATCGCGTGGGCTTGAATTCGGGAACGATGCGAGAAAGTTCATCAACGATTTCGTGGTCGCCGCGGCCGGTCGAGAATTGAAGTTGGTTCAGTGACCGAGTGATCTCAGCGAGCGGAGTTTCTTGGCATTTCGCCACCATAATCTTTGGATGGTTGGTGGTGACATGCGTTTCGCCGTCAATGTGTAGTTCTTCGAAGAGCTTTTCTCCCGGACGAACACCACTGAATTTGATTTCGATATCTTCGCCTTCACGTAAACCCGAAAGCCGTACCATATCACGTGCTAAATCAACAATCTTGATCGGGTCACCCATGTCGAGGACGAAAATCTCGCCGCCATTGCCCATCGCACCTGCTTGGATAACGAGTTGTGAAGCTTCAGGAATCATCATGAAGTAGCGTTGCATTTCCGGATGTGTGACGGTTACAGGTCCGCCTTCCGCAATTTGCTTCGTGAAGATCGGGACGACACTACCGTTTGAGCCAAGCACATTGCCGAATCGTACGGTTACAAAACGTGTTTTCGATTCACTAGCGAGTGCTTGAACGTAGATCTCCGCCACGCGTTTCGAACAGCCCATCACGCTCGTCGGATTAACTGCTTTGTCAGTCGAGATCATCACAAAGCTCTCGACGCCAAACTCATCGGCGAGATCGGCGAGGTTCTTTGTTGCCAGCGGAATATTCTTGATCGCTTCGCTGCAGTTGACTTCCATCAGCGGCACGTGTTTATACGCAGCCGCGTGGAAGATTACTTGTGGACTGTATTGTTTGTAGATGTCCGCCATGCGTTTGCGATCAGCGATATCCGCGATGCAAACTTCGATTTTGGCATTCGGAAAAGCTTTACGAAGATCTTTCTCGAGGAAGAACTGGCCATTCTCTGAGCGATCGACAACCACGAGTTTTCCGGGTTTGAAGGGCAAGAGCTGTCGGCAAATTTCGGAACCAATGCTACCCGCTGCACCCGTTACCAAAAGGGTTTTGCCACCGAGCCAACGATTGAGATTATTTGTATC
>CAYNJG010000169.1:0-16577 GCA_964397295.1 uncultured Pirellulaceae bacterium | reverse complement strand
CGTTGGCAGCGTCAGAAAGAAATGGGGCTGGTTGACGACGCATGGAAACTGAGTGAAGGCGAATCACGATCGTACTCGTGGGAGTCCGCGAACCATAAATTCGAAGATCATCGTATGGCCGTCTACGCGGCAATGATTGATAGCGTCGATCAAAACATTGGCCGCCTCATTGAAGTATTGAAAGACACCGGCGAAGATCAAAACACGCTGATCCTTTTCCATTCCGACAACGGCGGTTGTGCGGAAGAGCCTGGCGGGCGAAACCCTGAAGAGCGAACTGCTGGTCCAGTCGATGACTATGTTGCGGTCGGGCCTGCTTGGGGCTGGGCACAGAACTCGCCGTTTCGACGTTACAAAAGTTGGTTGCATGAGGGCGGCATCACGACGCCGTTGATCGCGTGGTGGCCGGGCCATGTTGAACCGAACTCGATCAATCGATCTCCGGCGCACATTATCGATTGGATGCCCACATTCTTAGAACTCGGCGGTCAGGCTTATCCCGAACAATATGAAGGCCATAAGCTCTTGCCAGTGGAAGGTCGCAGTATGCTTGGCCTGCTCGAAAACAAAGGTCGCGAACCGCACCAACAATTGTGTTGGCAGTGGGCGGGTAACCGGGCGATACGCCAAGGCGATATGAAGTTGGTGTGGGACAAACTCAATGAGAAGCAAGAGTGGGAGCTTTACGATTTATCCAATGACCGTTGCGAAACCGTTGATTTGGCGGAACAACAGCCGGAACGCGTGGATTCAATGAAGAAAGATTGGTTCGCCTGGGCTGAAAAAGTCGAGCTCAATGTCGGTGGTAAAAAAGCGAATAACAAGAAGTAGGCCAGTTTCGGCAACGGTGTTCGCTATTGTCTCTGCCGTTGTCACCGCGATACTACTTAAACCATATATAAGTTCTCTACCAGCGAGTCACAAATATGACTGATCGACGCATCGTCACGCTCTTTTGGGTTGTTGCCTTTACCGGCCTCGCAGCGGCTGCTCCTCAGGCTACTCCAGCGGAGCAACTCGAAAAGGATCAGGAAACGGGACAGCTTTTGGAGAAGGTGCTTCCAACTTTGGAGTCGACCGTCGAGTTGGTGGACCGCCACGATGAGTTGCCGACAAAAACAATTAACCCGTTCGATCATGACCAGGCATCCAATCAATCGTCGATCGATGGATTGTTGGACGAAGCGATCGAAGCTCTTGAGGTCGCCAAAGTCACTGAGCACCGAAATCGAATTCGCGAGCTTCAATTAGAAGTCCGTCTTTCGAATCGTCGCATCGCCGATTACAAGCGAAAGAAGCTTGGTGCGGCTCCAAAATCTGAGTTAACTCGGTTTCAACGTGTGACGTTGGTCAAGTCTCGAGAAGACTACGCTGATCTGATCAAGGAAGAAACGGTAGCTAATAAAGGGCGAGCAAGAGAACTTGTATCTGTGAAAGCCGAGTTCGCGAAGGAATTGCGAAACATTGGTCTCGATATCGACGACGCTGGCGTGGATGCATTGCTGGGTGCTGTCTCTGGCGATGAGTTCGTTGCGATGCTAACCGTCTTCCGAAACATCAAGTCGATCACCGAGCAGTTGCAGACGTTGACCGATGAGAGCGGAGAATCGATGGACGTGGCTAAACGCTATTACGGGATGTACGTCGTTTTGGTGCAGACGATGGACCGCTTGCAAACGACGTTTGTGAATGAGATTGAAACTGTCCACATTCCAAAGCTCTATGAGTATTCTGCAAAAGCACAAGCGAACATTGAGGAAGCTGAAGAACTGATCGAATCGGGTGGCGGCGATGCCGAGGTTTTGAGAGGCAATATTGAATCAAATCGAATGACTCAGACGGCGGCTGAGATCTATGTGGACTACCTCCGCGAAAGCGCAAGAGTGGTTTCGCGAGAGAACGGTCAAACAAAAAAGAATCTGGCGACGGCGCAGAACACGTACAAGACGGTTCGGTTGTCGGGCGAGGTGGCCACGCTCATGCGAACGGGACGGCAGAACTTCGAAAGCCTGATGCAACTTGAATTGCCGAAGATTCGTGACTTTGGTAACGAAGCCGTCAAAAAAGAGTTCAGCCGCATGACGCTCGAGCTGCGCGGAAACAAATAGGAAGGACTGAACGATTTATCTTTCGAAGTCCGTTTCTACTCGCATGCAATCGACCACGGCGCGGATTTGTTCATAGGAAAAGTCGTCGCCAAGTATCGCTTTGATTGGAGCGAGCTTTTCGAGTTCGCCGACCTCGTTTGCCGCGGCGCGGATGCTTTCGGCTACCGAGTGAGCGACCCAAGGGGACGGATCGGTGATTTTGTTCTCGCGAATGTAATCGCTCAGGTAACCGGACGTCGTGGAAAGTGCTCGCTCCAGCATTTCCGCCACTTCTTCGATGGATCGTCCGTCGCGGAAAAGTTCGAACGCTTTCTTTTTCACGCCCGCGACCAATTTCTGTTTTGTTTTTAGTACGGGAGCGGCAGGTTGCTTCTCGGCCTGGTCGAAGTCGATCTGGTTCTCGGTGCAGTACTCGGTAATCTTTTCCACGAACGCAGCACCGTAGTCAGCTAACTTTTTTTCTCCGACGCCAGGGATATTTCGGAAGTGTGATTCACTGGACGGGCGCACACGTGCCATCTCACGGAGCGAGGCGTCGTGGAATATTACGAACGGCGGGATTTCCTTTTCTGCTGCCAATTCGCGCCGGAAAGCACGCAAGTGGTCGAAGAGGCCGCGGTCGACGCCGTCCCAGTTGTCGATGCGTTTTTTGCTTGACGACGCGACTGGTTTGGCTGTCTTAAACAGTTTGGGCGTTAGTTCGCCGCGCAGCAATTGTTTTCCGCTCTCGGTGATGCCGAGTACGTTGTACTCGCCCGTTTTGGCGAGGAACTTTTGACCGACGAGCTGGTCGATCCATTCGACGACTGCTTGCTTACTGTGTTCGGATAGCAAGTTGTAAGTAGATAGTTTCTCGTGCCCGAGCTCCAAAATGCGTTTTGCGGCTGAGCCCGTTAGAACACTAGCCACGTGATGCGCGCCGAATCGCTGACCAACGCGATGAACGCAGGACAGAATTTTTTGGCCCATGATCAATGGATCGTCGATTTGGTCGAGCTCATTCAGGCAGACATCACACGCACCGCAGTCTTGTAATTCGAATTCCTGCCCAAAATACTCAATCAAAATCCGGTGGCGACAACAGC
This sequence comes from uncultured Pirellulaceae bacterium, assembly GCA_964397295.1. Classification (GTDB taxonomy): domain Bacteria; phylum Planctomycetota; class Planctomycetia; order Pirellulales; family Pirellulaceae; genus CAYNJG01. The sequence continues at coordinate 13,384 of CAYNJG010000169.1, read as the reverse complement.
TCTGCGTACAGTAGCCGTACATAGCTTCGAGCAATTCGCCGGCGGCTGGTTGCCCGTTGCTCATTTTCTTCCATCGCATCAGATCCGCGCCAGAGAACAGCAGGCAACATTCCGAAGGCAAGCCATCGCGACCCGCACGGCCGCTTTCTTGTTGATAGGCTTCCAGCGACTTCGGCATGCCATTGTGAATTACATATCGCACGCTGGACTTGTCGATACCCATACCAAAGGCCACTGTGGCAACGATGATATCGGTTCGCTCGTTGATGAAATCGTCTTGGTTGGCGGAACGGTCCGCGTCGCTCATGCCCGCGTGATACGGTTTTGCTCGATAGCCCAGTTCTTCTAACGTCGCTGCGACGTTTGCGACATCTTTGCGGCTGATGCAATAAATGATGCCGGATTGATCGCGGTATTGGTCGATCACGGTACGCATCTGTTCCAGTGCATCTGAACGACGATGGACTCGGTAAATCAAATTCGCGCGATGGAACGAGCCGACGAGCTTTTCGGCGCTCTGCAGATTCAGTTGCTTGGCAATGTCGTCGCGGACTCGTGGCGTTGCGGTTGCAGTGAATGCGTGCACGGACGCAGTGGGAAAGTGTTCTTTGAGTTTGCTAAGCTGCCGATATTCGGGACGGAAGTCATGCCCCCATGAGCTAATGCAATGCGCTTCATCGATCGCGAAGAAACCCACGTTTGCTTGTTTGAGTTGCTCGATCGTGCCGTCTTGTGCGAGTCGTTCAGGCGAGACGTATAGCAACCGTAGTTCTCCACGTTGCAGTCTGTCGATGACTCGCGATTTCTCTTCGTTCGGCAGCGAGCTATTCAAACTCGCAGCAGCGATCCCATTCGCGACGAGTCCGTCTACTTGGTCTTTCATCAGCGAGATCAGCGGCGAGACAACGACTGCCATCTTTTGTTCATCGCAGATCGCAGGGACCTGGTAGCAGATCGATTTTCCGCCGCCGGTAGGCAGCACGACGACACTATCGCGCCGTTCCAGTGCGCAGGCGATGGCCTCTCGCTGGAGTGGGCGGAACGAGTCGTAGCCCCAATACTTTTGCAGCGTTGATAGTGGGAGATCATCCGTGATGGGCATCGTGGTTTCTGCTTCAAGGTGTGTGTGGAAGTCCGGTGCGGCTTTGCTGTTCACGACCGACGTTGCGACCACCGTCGACAGGAAGTACTACGCCACACATCATGGGGCTGTTGATGAGGAACTCTACTGCTGCGGCGACGGATTCCGGATGGTTTGCGGTTTTGTTGAGTGTGGAATCCGTTACGCGTTTGGCGTCTTCGGCCTGCATTGCATCCGGGAACATAACTGGCCCGGGGGCGATGCAGTTGACCCGTATTTTAGGATTGCGATTTGCCAGTTCAACGGCAAATGATCTGGTAAGTCCCGCAATTGCGCCCTTCGACGTGAAATAGGCCGCGTAGTTCACGTACGGGTGATTGGTCAGCGAGTCGCCGATTGTGATAATGTTTCCGCCGTCAGGTTGCTTGGCCATCGCGAGACCAACATGTTGGCAGCACAGGAACGTACCGAGTGTATTGACGCGGAAGTTGTTGAGTATTTCTTCCGCAGTGAGTTGTTCCAATGGGATGGAACGCCATATTGAAGCGGTGGTTACCAAGACATCAATCGACGAGAAGCGACTGAGCACGTCATCGACCATTTGGTGGACGTCATCTTCGTCGGACACATCTGCTTGGAAAGCCGCGGCATCGACGTCCCGCTTTTTGTATTCGACCACGTTGGCTTCGGCCGAGTCTTCCGAACGGTTGTAATGCGCCGCGATGTTGTAACCCAAGTCAGCAAGGTGCTGAGCTATAACGTGGCCTAGGCGAGATCGACCGCAGCCGGTGATGAGTGCGGTTGAGTGATTGGTAGTTGGCATAGCGTTATGTTACAAGATTCCACGCGCGCCAGCACGTTGGAGTCGGTTCACGCTGAAGCCATAAAAAAAATTTAACCCGATAGCAAGGCAAGGCATGCTGCGAGCCTCACGTATGCATCGGGTTAAACGCTTGATTGATTGACGACGAGTTTAGACGTCGATTGGTTCTCCACCGATGTACAGCTGGAGGATTTGGCTCTGAACTTTGATCGCCCGAAGCAAAACCCAAATCTGATCGCGGTCGAATTCTCGAGGGTCGGAGTTTGCTAGCGATTCGAGTTCCTGCGCAACGGCAGCGTGTTGGTCGACACCCATTTGCAGTCGTAGGCTCGCGTCACGGTAAACACTCTTAAGTTGATTGTCGTCTTCTAATTCGTCGAGGTTGTCGACGAGGTTCGAGACGAGCAAGCACAGGCGTGCAACATCAGGTGTCTTCGCTTCAGGGTCGATAACTTCAATTCGCTCTGCAAGAGCTGGACAACGCATAAGATAACTCGACTCAAAAAAACTCTATGTTCATCCGGCTTGCCAGGGTCCATGCAAGCCGCACTGCCGCCTCGTTGGGTGACAGATGTTCAATGTTAGCTCGTGTTTGGTCGCTGTCAGGCGGTTCACAAATCCTTTTCTCGAGACGTTGTTTAATGCGAACGCAACGTAGAAATCGGCTAAAACGCAACCCAATACTGGGCACTGTTGCAACGTGCTCCGTTCGCTCAAATCACGGTATGAGGTAACTATGCAACGTGCCCAACCGAGGACGTGCGGAAATAGCCGCGAATTGGCCAAAACGCGACAGCATGATGGCACTGGTGGTGAAGTGGCGTCTTAATTTGTCTTGACACAAAATCGGATTTTTACAGAATTCGTAGCGACCCAACTAGGCGTTGCAAAAACTTCAGGAAGAAGCTTTTGATGCAATGCCACGAAAGCTGCTGTCGGCAAGGAGGCCAAAACAGCATGTTTAACGATCAACCCGCGATCGGTGTGAGCTTAGCGAGTCTTTTCTCGCGATGTCGTTTTCATTACACGAAGGATATTCGTGTTACTTCTTGTTGTACGGATGCGGAATTGTGCAAAGACGGTGACTTATATGTCGCGTTGATGCATGATCACGGTGACGGGCATACTCAGGCTGAATTGGCTGTCGAGCGTGGTGCCGTGGCTGTTTTGGCCGAACGCTTATTGCCAGTCGAAGTTCCGCAGTGTTTAGTACCGAATTCAAACGCCGCGTTGGCACAGTTGTGTCAGCGACTTGCAGGCGATCCAGGGGCAGAAGTCTCTGTTGTTGGCGTTGCCGGTAACGCAGGTAAAACTTCGACGCAGATGTTGTTGACGAGCGTCTTATGTGCGGCTGGTCATCAGCCAGCGCTATTTGGCAATCTTGGAACAACCGACGGATTGCAAGCTTTTCCGGTTGTGGAGCAACAGGCCAGTTCTTCGGTATTTGCCCGATGGTTGGCGAACGCGGCTTCGAAGGGTTGTACGCACGCAGTAACGGAGCTTCAGCGCGACTTCGTGTTGCGGCATATCTTCGGCGGAGTCTTGCTGAAGTCACTAGTTCTAACAAGCCTTTCCACTTCGACGCATCGTAAAGCCGCGACACCGAAAACGAAGGCCTACGTTGAGCGTTTACTCAAACAATTGGTTCCTGGTGGATTGGTTGTCGCGAATATCGACTGTCCCATTGTCGAGCAAATGGTTGGTGAGATTTCCAACCCGGTCTTGACGGTTTCTATGGAACGCGAAGCCGATCTCACGGCGCGGCGACTGGAGCAGTTTCCGAGCGAACAAACGTTCTTGTTGGAAGCTGGTGAACAGACTTCCGTAGTAAGAACCAAGATTATTGGCGATTCACATTTGCTGTCTTGTTTGATGGCGGTTGCGGCTGGTTTGGGATCCGGAATTGATTTGGCGACTTCGGTTGGCGCTGTTGAATCGATTGCCAAGATTCCTGGCAGGCTCGAACGAGTTGAGTGCGGTCAGCCGTTTTCGATTTTCTCTGATGCTGCCACTTCCTCGCAGCACCTGAGGCAAACACTTGTCACGTTGCGCGAAGTAACGGAGGGCAAACTTATCTGCGTCTTCGGGCAGGGTGAATCACCTCGTCAAGAACTGCGAAGCCTGCGTGGGAGCATTGTCGAGCGGTATGCCGACCTAGGTATTATCACCAGTGATATGCCGGACAATCTCGAGCCGCTTCGGGCAACGCATGATGTGCTGGACGGCTATCGTAAACCGGCTAAAGCGCACGTCATGCCGAATCGAACACGTGCAATCGAGTGGGCGCTACAGTGCGCCGAACCAGGCGATACGGTTGTGCTGGCTGGTCCGCACAATCGCCGTATGGTCCGAGAGGATAATGATTTTCCAGCAGATGCGGATGTAGCTCGCTTTGTTTTGTTCAGTCAAGACAAAGATCTGACCCAGCTTACAAAGGCCGCGAAACATTCTGTTGAGCCGTCGTGGAACTAAAGTCAGGAAACCAACAAATCTAAGAAGGAAAAAGCGTTGCCTCGTCGTTCGAGTAAAGATTGCGGGATCTGATCTCGGCCCTCCCTCCTGGGTAGAAGCACAATTCGTTGAACTTAGGTTACTGGGTCAACCGGTTCAACAACGGCTTCACGATGAGGCTTACTGGGCGCCGGGGTGGTTTTGCCACTCCGGCGTCCCAGGGAACAACTGTTGTCGATTTATTCAAGTATTGAGTTGTTTGGCAACCACCAGCGTTTTCGTCCCAGCAAATAGCGGGCGAAAAAATAATCGGGCAACTAACTAATCTGAATTCTTATTCGTTTCATATTTGGAGTCGTATCGTGTTGAGCTGGCAAATCAAATCAACTTTTCGAGTTTGGGGCTTCGCTTTCAGTGTTCTTGCGTGCTCGCTACTGCCACTCGTTGCCGACGCGCAGCAAGTAAGTGCGCCGCAGAATTGGCCGGAGGTAGCAAACTCGGCGGTCGACAACGCGGTCAATACGGCGGCGACTACCGTGAACTCGGTACTCAATGCTCCGAACCAGCAGCGTTTTGATGGGCCGGCTGTTAATGTCGGCAACGCTCGGTATGCGAACTTGCCTGAGTATGCTCCTCCTGCTCCGACCTCAGCCCCAGTAGCAGCGGAGTCAGCCGAGCCTGTTAACCCAACGGATCCGAAATCAATCGCAGACAGTGCTGGGCAAGCAGCAGAGGACGCAAAGAATACATTCCTTGAAGCCATTAACGGAAATCGTAAAGCCCAGATCAAGTTGGCGACCGACTACCTGTTGCCGCTGGCTGTGATTTTCTTCGTGATGATTATTGCTGGTTGGGTTGGCAACTACGTTAGAGACATGATAACTGGCGTAGTGTCAAAGCGCGTCGATGTGACACTTGGTCGTTTCGCTGGGAAGTTGGCGAAGACCGCGATCATGGTCATTGCGTTGATGGCGGTGCTCGGAAACTACGGTGTTGAGATGACTAGTTTCGCTGCTCTTATCGCTGCCCTTGGTTTTGCCGTCGGTATGGCATTGCAAGGCACGCTCGGTAACTTCGCATCGGGAATTGCGTTGCTCGTTTTCCGTCCGTTCAACGTCGGCGATTACATCGTTGTTGACGGAGTCGAAGGGTCGGTTCAGGCGATCGAGCTATTCACGACGACGATTGATACGCTTGATAATCGTCGCATTATCGTTCCCAACGAAAATGTGTTTGGGAATAAGATTGAAAACTGGACCTTCAATGAAACGCGTCGCGTAGACGTTTTGGTTGGTGTTTCTTACTCGGCGGATATGAAGCAAACGCGACAAGTGCTGATGAACGCCTTGGCCGCAGTGCCGGGAGCCCTAGCCACGCCAGGTCCTCAGATTTATCTTTCCGAACTGAACGCATCGTCGGTCGACTGGAGTTGTCGCGTTTGGTGTCGCCAGGAAGACTATCTCGCCGTTAAAGAGCGGGTCACGGAAGTCGCGAAAGATGCGCTTGATAAGCACGGTATCGGTATTCCATTCCCGCAACTCGATTTGCATGTGGTTACCCCCGCGATGCAGCAACGTTCTGCGGCGTAACTGCTGGGCTCGCCATTGGCGGCTCTCAAAACAGTGTTCTAATAAAAAGCGGTCGAGGCGCAAGCTTTGGCCGCTTTTGTTATTCTGCACGACCTCGAATCGTTTCTCTTTTTCAAAAGCAACATGACAATTCACAACCAACGTGTGGCAGTGGTCACCGGTTCGTCTCGCGGAATTGGGCAAGCGATCGCGGAACAGCTGTGCAAAGACGACTACGCCGTCGTTATCAACTACGCCAACAGCAAAGCGGAAGCCGAAGAAACGGTCGAGCGACTGGTGAAAGGCGGCGGGCAAGCGATCTCTGTGAAGGCAAGTGTGGCTGACCCAGCTGATCGGACGCAACTCGTCGAAGCGGCTTATGAAAAATGGGGGCGACTCGATTTGCTCGTGAACAACGCGGGCATTACTTCGCAAGGTCGCAGCGATTTGCTTGAGGCGACCGAAGAGAGCTGGGATGTCGTATTAGATACCAACCTGAAAGCCCCGTTTTTTCTATCCAAGGACGTGGCGAATCGCATGATGAAGCAAATCAAAGCTGGCGAGATTCCCAGCGGACAAATCATTAACATCTCCAGCATTTCGGCATTCGCCGCTTCGACGAACCGCGCCGACTATTGCATCGCGAAAGCTGGAATGACAATGATGACGTCGTTGTTCGCCAGTCGCCTCGGTGACGAAGGTATCAATGTTTACGAAATCGCTCCTGGCGTGATTGCCACATCGATGACTGACGGTGTGAAGGCAATCTATGACAAACGCATCGCCGAAGGCCTTACTCCGATTAGTCGCTGGGGACAGCCTAGTGATGTAGCGGCCGCAGTGAGCGCAATCGCCGGCGGCCAGTTTCCATTCAGTACCGGCGAAGTATTCCATGTAGATGGCGGATTTCACGTGCGGCGGCTATGACCCTTTGCTGTGCGAAAACTACTTGCCAAGCTGAGGCAGGATGAACATCTGGCCATCGTGCTTCTTGATGAGCGACAAGATGGCTTCTTTTTGAGCTGCGACTGAATTCGTGGCTGACTCCTCGATTCGTTGCCGGACCACCGCTTGCGCGATTCGCATTGCTGTCGTTTTGACCTCGAGATTGAGGTCTAAGCCAATGCGTGTGCCTCCGGACGAATTGGTCGCCAGAGTAATTTCATTCCGATACTTTTGAATAGGACTGTCTACTTCTTGGAGTTCCGTCAGCGATGTCAGGGCATTGGGCTCAACGTGCACGGCTTGCTTCATGTTCAGTTCGTGTTGCCCTAAGTAGTCGTCGTGAAATTGAACGACGATTGTACCTCCCCCGTCCAGTTGCCAATTGGAGTCAAGTAAGCGTCCCTCAATGCCAAGTTTCAAGTCGTTCCAGTCTTGTGCAAGGAGTGTCGCGTCACTCATGGCGACAAGATCTTGCGTTGCGTTGGATCGTACAAAGATCTTTCTGACGCGAGCCGCAGATTCTGGCACGTCAAATTGAAGTTGCGCCGCCGAATTTTGCACGACCGCAACTTTTTGGCAAGCAATTGCAACGGCAACCCCAAAAAGCAGTAGTAGGATTAGTGCGAATGCAAGAATCGGTTTGCGTTTGCTCGAGGTCATTAAATCGTCGCCGTGCGTTGCAGGTTGAACGTGAAATTCGGGTGTTTGACTTTTGGGTGTAACGATTGTGTAACCGGCGTTCACTTGGAAGGGGCCGATGGAGTATTCTATAGGTTGAGGTGGAGTTGCCTTACCGCAATTCTGTCCTCATCTTTCCAACGTTTGGCCCATTTTTGGGCACCTACCCGAAGGCCGCTTCCAGGCCAATAGTATCCGATGTTAGAGACCTCGACTGACGAGCCGCAGCTTCCGTCAACACTCGCGAAGACCGCACGACCGCCATTGGCTATTGTGATGCGTGTGATCGTGCCCGTTGCATTGCTGGTCGCTGGCGGGGTTGCGATGTGGACGCTTGCTAAGCCGATCGAAAAAGCGAAAGCACCACCAACCGAGAGCAAGCCTATTCGGACGAGTGTCGAAACGCTCGAGTATCACGACTACGTTGTGAAGGTTAAAACGAACGGGATCGTCCAAGCACACAATGAAGTCGCGTTGAGTGCGCAAGTTGCTGGGCAAATCACGAAAATCAGTCCATCGTTTGAGGTCGGGGCGTATTTCTCGAAAGGTGACGTACTGGTCGAGATTGATTCGCAAGACTACGAAACCGCGGTCGCTCTAGCGGAAGCCCAAAAGTTAGGTGCTGAGTCGTCTCTTGAACTAGCGGTCGAAACCTACGAGCGAAATAAGAATCTGTACGAGAAGAACGGCGTATCGGAAGCAGTCCTCAAGCAGTCCTTCGCTGCTCAGGCGCAGGCCAAGGCTCAACTCGCAGCGAATGAATCCCAGTTAGAACGCGCGCAACGTGATTTGGAACGCACGAAGGTCCGAGCACTGTTTGATGGCCGAGTTCGCCAGCGTACGGTTGGTGTTGGGCAGCAAGTTGGCGCTGGTGCTCCGATGGGAATGGTCTTCGCGGTCGACTACGCCGAAGTTCGGTTGCCGATCGCCAGTCGAGAAAGAGAATATCTCACGCTACCAGAGCACAATGATGACGTGCCCGTTAACGTTGAGTTGCGTGATGCGATCAATCCAGAGTCGCCCACCGTTTGGAACGCACAAATACTTCGAACAGAAGGCGCGCTGGACGCCGATTCGCTAGAGCTATTTGCAATTGCTCGGATTGATGATCCGTTTGGCCGAAAGAGTGGCATGCCTCCGCTGCGGGTGGGCCAACCGGTGTTGGCATCGATTGCGGGTAAGACCTTAGAAGATGTCGTCGCGATTCCTCGTGGGGCTGTTCGCCAGTTGGATCAAGTCTTCTTGGTCGATAAAGATGAGCTTACGCTGGCAAACAAAACCCTTGCTCCCATTTGGTCTGACGAAGACTTTCTGATCTGTCGTGATCCGGACATTGAAAACGGTCACCTTCTCGCGATGACTCGAATCGTCTACGCACCGGACGGAGCGAAAATCGAAATTGTCGCACCCGTCACTGCCGAGTCTGCAGACGGTGAACCGAGTGATCCTAATACGATCACGAAAACAGTCGCGAAGCCAGCCAAAGCCGCCGCGAAGTAATTGCTGGCGGAGGACTTGTCTCTTTTGTCGCAGTTCGTGATCGATTTGCGCGGATTGATCAGTCATTCTTGTGAAGATTATGTTTAGAATGTGGGCAGTGTTTCGCCGTCCCTCCTGTCTATTCAGTGCTATTGTGAATCCAACTAAACCACGAGTTCGCCGCCGCGCCGACATTGAATTGCTCGAACAGCGCGATCTACTAGCTGCAGACCTTCCTTACATCAGTGAGTTCCTGGCTTCTAATCAGGACACACTTGATGACGCTGACGGTGACTCGTCTGACTGGATTGAGATCTTCAATCCTACTGAAGAAATCGTTGACCTTTCCGGATGGTTTCTCACCGATGATCCAGCGAATCCAGCCAAGTGGAGTTTCTCGGCAAACGCTGCTGCCCAACTTGAGCCGTTCGATTCGATGGTCGTGTTTGCATCTGGTAAAGACAGACGCGACACGAACTACCACACCAATTTCAAGTTGTCGGCGGGTGGCGAGTACCTGGCACTATTAACGCCCGAGCAAATAGTCGCCAGCGAATTTGGCCCGGGAGGCACAGAGTACCCGCCGCAGTTTTCGGATGTTTCGTACGGGTTCGAAGGCACATCGTTCTCGACCGATATTCTGTACGTTGATGCAACATCAGGGCCGGGCGGCAATACGCGACTGACAAGTGACGATGTGTTTGAACCCTCAGGCGTGGATTTAGGCAACAACCTTGGGAATGATGGAGCCTGGGAACAACGCACCTTTGCAAACGCAGGAACGGTATTCGAAACCGGAACGGATACAGCAGCAGACGACGGACCGGCATTGACGACTTCTATCGAAGGCTTGGATGCAGGCGCATATGAAGTGTTTGCCTATTTGTGGAGCGACACGAACGACAATTGGGACCTCGCCGTTGGGCTCTCGGCAGATGATCTTGAGGTGTTCCGTCCGGGTGTGTCTGGTGTGACGTCACTTGGTGGCTTGGGCGATGGCAATGGGTTGGCTTCCACTGGCTTTTCGAATGCCGTATTGGTTGCCGAGGGCAATCGCACTTTGTACCAAGTCAGTGTCGGTGAAGTCACGGTTGATGATTTCGGTTCGATTGATGTGTTCATCGACGATGTACCCAATGCAAACGGACGCAGTTGGTACGACGGAGTAGGCATTCGTCGCGTAACGAAAGTCGTAAGTCCAACCAGTTCGGCTTACTATTTGATTCCGGCAAACGACGACCTCGGTACAAGTTGGACTGCGAACGACTTTAATCCGGAGGCCAGCGGATTTACTGCTGGGCAAGCGGCCATCGGCTACGAGAATAACCCGACATCCGACACTAGTTTTGCCGATGAGTTTTTGACAGATCTCGGCAATGGGTTTACGTCTGCCTATTTGCGAATTCCGTTCCAGGTCGACAACGTTGGAGCCATTTCCAGTGTGCAACTAAACGTAAAGTACGACGACGGATTCATTGCGTATCTGAACGGAGTCGAGGTTGCATCCCGGTTTGCGCCAAATAACCCATCAAGCGACTCTGCTGCTACAGGAAATCGATCGGACGACGATTCGTTTGTTCCTGAGGTGTTTTCGCTTTCCAGTTTTCGCAGTCTGTTGGTTAGCGGTGAAAACACGTTGGCGTTTCATGGCCTCAATCGACAATTGAACAGCAGCGATTTTCTGCTCTCGCCGGAGTTGCTGATTTCGGAGAGCACACCGTCCGACGAAATTCGCTTCTTCGCCAATCCCACTCCAGGCTCGGTGAACGGCGTTGGTGTACTTGGGTTCGTGGACGAAGTTTCGGTCAACTTCGAACGTGGGTTTTACGAAGAGCCTCTTGATTTACAACTCGCAACGTCGACCGATGCTGCCGCCATTTACTATACGCTGGATGGGAGTGTTCCGTCGCCGACGAACCCAGCGGCCGTTGTTTATGCAGGACCGCTTCGTATCGAACGAACGACGAACTTGCGATTCGCCGCGCACCGTGAGGGTTTCGAGCCATCTCAGACGCAGACTCATACTTACGTTTTCGTCGAGGATGTGTTAACGCAGGATCCACGCAGCGACCCCGATGATCCATTGACCTATCCGTCCCGTTGGCAAGGCGATGTAGCGGGCGACTACTCTATCGACTCGCGCGTTGTCGAGCAGTGGGACGACGAAAATCCGGACAACGACGATTTCGGTATCCGTGAGTCACTGGCGTCCATCCCGACGATTTCGCTAACGCTCGATCACGATGAGCTTTGGGATGCGGACTCGGGAATCTATCCCAACGCAAACGAACGCGGCGACTCATGGCGTCGAGCTGGCAGTGTCGAGTTTATCGACCCACTTTCCACTGCTGAGAATACGCAGTTCAACGTTGGCATTCAGATGCATGGAAGTGCCAGTAGCTTCAATGAACGGTTGCTCAAGCATTCCTTCAGGTTACGGTTTAGCCCGACGTATGACGGACCTAGCCGACTTGATATACCGTTGTTCGACAACTCCGACTTCGATGACATCAACCAAGTTATTTTGAGAGCGTCGTTTACCGATGCGTTTGGTACACGTTCAATTACGAATCGCTATTCGCCTCTCGATAGCACTTACATGCGTGACGTTTGGATGCGCGATGCTCAACTAGCTGCCGGTGGCAATGCAGCAGCCAGCACTTACGCGCATCTTTACATCAACGGGCTGTATTGGGGACTCTACAGTCCTGCCGAGCGAACGACGGACGACGATTATTTTGCCAGCCACTTTGGCGGTGAGGAAGAAGACTGGGATGTCATTGCCGATTTCAACGAACTGAAATCCGGAAGTCGAGCAGCTTGGGACGAAATGTTCGCTATTTCTCGATCCATTCGCACGTCCAACGCGAACGACAAGTTTTACGAGATTCAGGGCAAGAACAGCCAGGGCATCAACGACCCAAATCGAACGAACTATTTGAATATGGATCGTTTCGTTGACTATATGGTGCTTCATTTTTACGCTGGGGTCGAAGACTGGCCGCATCACAACTGGCACGCCGGATTCAATCGCGAGAATCCGGGCGACGGGTTTGAGTTTCTCACATGGGATCAAGAAATCGGGCTGGATCAACTCGTTCGTGATCGTACGGAAGTCAATAATGCGAACGGGCCCGCTGAGTTGTTCGATGATCTAAGTCGAAGTTCTGAGTTCCGGCTGAAGGTTGCGGATCGTATTCAGGAACTCTTCTTTGATGACGGAGCATTCACGGTCGAAAACAATCAGCAGCGCTGGATGGATCGAGCAGCTCAAATTGAGAAGGCAATCATTGGCGAATCTGCCCGCTGGGGTGACGCACGCGAAGGGCAGTCGGTTACGCCCTATACGATTAGCAGTCCGCTTGACGATAGTGCTATCGGGGCGGTTCCGAGAGGAACTCAACAGATTCCGCTGATGACCGTCGATCATTGGCGTGATAGCGTTACTTACGTCAATGAAACGTTCTTCCCCGGTGCGACAGATTTGTTCTTAGAGCGGATGCGGAACGATTCGATGTTTCCCGATGTGTCTGCCCCGACGCTCGTCGTGAATGGCGAGGCATTTCACGCCGGTGTTGTAGATGCATCGAGCGAGCTTGTCTTACTCGGCGACGGAGACGTTTACTACACGCTCGATGGCAGCGACCCGCGGGCTGCCGGTGGTGAAGCACGCGGCATTCCGTTTTTAGGCTCGCTGCAAATCAATGAAACGATCACCATTCGAGCTAGAACGCTGTCGGGTGACGAGTGGAGTCCACTCGTCACCGCGACCGTCACCGTCGATGCAGCCATGGTGCCGGGCGACTTCAACGCGGACACGGTAGTGGATGCGACTGATATTGATCTGTTTTTTGAAGCTACTCAACAGCCCAATCCATCAGACGAGTTCGACCTCAATCGAGACGGGGAAGTTTCTGGGCTCGACGAAGAATTCCTGTTGCAGTCCATCTTGGATACGCGACATGGCGATTTCGATCTCAACGGTAGAGTCGAGTTCGCCGACTTTTTGATTTTGTCGACGTACTTCGGGCAGCAAGATGATGCTGTTTGGGAGGACGGCGACGCCAACGGTGATGGTGCCGTTTCGTTCGCTGACTTCCTTGTGCTGTCTGCTAACTTTGGCTTTGACCGAGGTGGATAGGCGGACGTCATCAGACATTGAATTACGTCTTTCTTCACGCCGCCGTGCTTATTATTCAGCTCAGCCAAAAAAGCAGCAGAGCTGATCGAATTCCGTTAGCGAGAAGCAGCAAGCCAACCACCAAAAAAACACCTAGGAGAGCGGTGACTCGAAAATGAACCTTGGAATCCACCCCTGGTTCCAGCAGCGATTTGCTGACGTCATTTGGATCGTAGTAG
>CAYNJG010000168.1:0-16767 GCA_964397295.1 uncultured Pirellulaceae bacterium | reverse complement strand
ATCCGTACCCGACCCGCTCGGCAGCAAGTCAGATGAACCACCGTTGATTCTGGATACGCTGATTGAGGTTAGTATCGAGGGCAAACCTATCGAAGACGTTGTTCTGCTCAGGCGTGAGTATATCCATGACGGCGACACCGTTTGGGTCATGAAAGACAACAAGCTAGAGGTCCGCGAAACCAACATTGTGTTTCAAGATGCGGAACACGCCTACATCCGTAAGGGGCTAGAGAGCGGAGACGAGGTGGTAACTACAACGTTGGCCACGGTAGCGGAAGGCATCGGCCTTCGTAGAATTAGCGCCGCGCCACTGCAAGCTCCGTCGGAACAGTCCCCATGACGCAGCAAGTCGCGAACACTAACGCCTCGAGCGGCCCCATTGCATGGATGGCTCGCAACTCGATTGCCGCGAACTTGCTGATGATCATTCTGTTGGGCGGAGGCCTCTGGTCCGCTCGAGTGATTCAGAAAGAGGTCTTTCCCGAGTCCCAACTTGATATCGTCGAGGTCCGGGTTGGCTATCCAGGTGCGTCTCCTGCAGAAGTAGAGCAAGGTATTCTCGCGCCGATCGAGGGTGCCGTGCGCGAGGTGGATGGCATCGAGCAGGTGACCAGCGAAGCCCGCGAAGGTCGTGGCGAAGTTGTTATTGAACTCGTCGCCGGCCAAGATCGCATGAAAGCGTTTCAGGATATCGATCAGGCGGTTGCCCGAATTCGCACGTTTCCCGACGAGATCGAGCAACCCGAGGTCAATTTGGAAACCGAAAAGCGCGGTGTGATGCGCGTATCGCTTTACGGGCCCGTCGATGTCTGGGCACTCCGTGGACTAGCGGAACAACTTCGCGACCAGCTACAAGCTCATGAAAAAATCACGCAGGTTGAATTGTTTCGGGTCCCACAGTACGTAACACATGTCGAGATCGCTCGTCAGCGGCTGCGCGAGTACGGTCTCACTTTGCCCGCCGTTGCCGACATTATTCGCACTGCCAGCCAAGACGTTGCGGCTGGATCAGTGCAAACCAGCGCCGGTGAAATCTTGCTTCGTGTCAAAGCACGCAAGCAATGGGCGGACGAGTTTGCCGGAATTGAAATCGTATCGGGACGAGAAGGTACGCAAGTCACGCTGGGCGATATCGCCACGATTCGTGACGGGTTTGAAGAAGCCGGTTTTCATTCGCAATTCAGTCAAGAACCGTCCGTCGAATTAGAAGTCTACCGCGTCGGCGCGCAGTCGCCGATCGAAGTTGCCGAAGCCGTGAAGGACTCGCTTCGGCAATTCGAAAGTGTATTGCCGCCCGGCGTGAAATGGCGAATCGATCGAAATAGCGCCGAAGAGTTCCGGCGTCGTCTGTCTCTCGTCCTCGAGAACGCGGCGCTTGCTGTTGTAATCGTGCTGGTGATCCTTGCGCTGTTTCTTGAGTTCCGACTGGCGTTTTGGGTGATGATGGGAATGGTGGTTTCGTTCGTCGGCGGACTCTTGCTGCTGCCCGTGTTCGGAGTCAGTATTAACATGATTTCGCTGTTCGGATTTCTGGTCGTCTTGGGTATCGTGGTTGATGACGCTGTGGTTGTCGGCGAAAACGTTTACGAGAAACGCTTATCCAACGACGACTACGAAGCAGCAGCCGTCGAAGGCACACGCGAAGTAGCTTCGCCAGTCGTCTTCAGCATCCTGACAAACATCGTGGCTTTCGTACCATTGATGTTTATTCCCGGCGAGACGGGAAAATTCTGGGGGCCGCTACCAGTCGTCGTCATTATTGTGCTGTCACTGTCGCTGGTTGAATCGCTGTTCATCTTGCCCGCCCACCTCGCACACGCGAAAGAGCGGAAGCGACGAGGATTGGAAGCTACGCTGCATGGCGGGCAGCAAGGCTTCCGCGCCTGGTTCAATCGTGCGGTCGACCAGATCTATCGACCGATACTGTTAATCTGCCTGCGTTATCGATACGTCGTCTCTTGCATGGCGTTGGCAATGTTCTTCATTGTCGGCGGCTACGCAACCAGCGCCCACATGGGAATGGTTTTGATGCCGGAAGTCTCGGCTGATGAAATCGAGTGCGGTGTTCGTATGCCAGTGGGCACAACGCGGGCGCAAGCCGCTGAAATTGCAAAAGTCATTACTGATTCAACACTGCGTATGTTTGATGAGCACAACCTCTATGAAGTGGCCGAAGGAGTCGCCACCAATGTGCGAGGTCAGAGTTTCGTCGATGTCGAAATCGTTATGAAGCCACCAGACGAACGCGACATGACGGCAAATGAAGTAATCGAGTTGTGGCGTGATTCCATCGGTGACCTACCCGGTGTCAGTCAAGTTAGCTTCCGCGCCGAACGAGGACCGGGTGGTCATCGTCGTGCCATCAATATCGCGCTCAGTCACAGCGATATCGGAATTCTTAAGCAAGCTACAACGGCGTTGGGCGAACGGGCGGCTACGTACGCCAATGTTCGTGATGTGAATGACAACTACAACAAAGGCAAGACACAGTACGATTTTCGGCTTCGTCCGGAGGGCAGGGCGCTTGGGTTAACCGACGAAGAGCTTGGCGATCAGCTGCGAGGCGCATTTTTTGGATCTCTTGCACTCCGATTGCTTCGTGGAACCAACGAAACGGAAGTTCGCGTGAAGCTGCCGGAAGATCAGCGAGAAGATATTCACAACCTCGAGGACCTCGTCATTCGCACTCCCAGCGGCGCAGAAGTACCGTTGTTGGACGTTGCGGAGCTCGAAAAAAGCGCAGCGTTCACATCTATCAATCGTCGTGATGGTCGCCGGGCGATCAACATTTCAATGGATGTTCAGCCGAAGCGCGCGGTGACTCAGGTGATCGAGGCACTGAAGAACGAAGCACTTCCGCAACTACGCAATGATTTTCCGGGCATCACATGGACCTTCCAGGGCAGTGACGCAGAAATGCGGCGCGCGACGGCCTCGTTGTGGGGATCTTTTGGTTTTGCCCTCGCCGTGATTTACTCTTTGCTTGCGATCGCGTTTCGAGACTACGTTCAGCCGTTGGTCGTTTTGGTTGCCATTCCCTTCGGCATTGTTGGCGCAGTGCTCGGTCACATTTGGCTGGGGTACGATATCTCGTTGGTGAGTTTGATGGGCGTGATTGCTTTGTCGGGAGTTGTCATCAATGACTCGTTAATCATGATCGACTTTGCAAACCATCAGCGAAAACATAGTTCAACGTTTGACGCCATCACGCAAGCTGGTATACGACGATTTCGTCCGATATTGCTTACGACGTTGACAACGTTTGGGGGCTTGGTCCCGTTGATTTTCGAAGAATCGTTACAAGCTCAGTACATCATTCCGATGGCGATTTCGCTGGGGTTCGGCATCTTGTTTTCGACCGCGATTATCCTCGTGCTGGTGCCGTGCCTCTACCTGATTTTGGAGGACATTCAAAATATGTTCTCCAGATCAGCGTCGTAAAAAATCGATCACGCTTGGTGTCGATAAGTCAGGTGACTTAACTGCGAAGCGTCTTTGTCCGGAAAATCCGTCCGCAAATGAACGCCACGAGATTCCGTTCTAGATCGGGCCGCTTCGACCATGATGCGCGACACAAGCAACATGTTTTGCAGCTCCCAACCGCTTGGCTCGGAAAATTGACGGGGCAGGACGTAGCGGCACCAATTGTCAATCGACTTTGCAGCACGATCCAGTTCGTCCGCTGTGCGGCGTACTCCGACCGCACGCCACATCAGGCTCTTCAGCGAGTTCTTGATGTCGTCCAGATCTAAATGTTCAGCAGCTTGTTCGGTTGGCTCGAATTCGAGCGGTAGTACCTCGAATTGCTGACGCTCACCTCGCATTACGGCTTCGGAAGCTCCGCGTCCCGCATGAGCGCCATACACCAAACCTTCCAGCAGGCTATTCGAAGCCAAACGGTTTGCGCCATGCAATCCGCTAGAGGTAACTTCTCCCGCGGCCCACAAACCCGGCAGCGTTGTCTGTCCCTGTTGATCCACGGTAACGCCGCCGATCATGTAATGCGCACCGGGTCGAACGGGAATGCGGTCCCTTGCAATATCGATTCCAAACTCCCGACACGTTTTTGAGATACCAGGAAATCGGTTGTGGACGTGTTCGGGATCGAGATGGTTGAGGTCAAGAAAGACGTTTGGAGATCTCGTCTTTTCCATTTGCGTAACAATCGCCTGAGACACTACATCCCGCGGTGCGAGTTCGGCGCGTTCGTCGTACTCTGGCATAAAGCGGTTGCCGTTCGTGTCGATCAAGTGCGCGCCTTCGCCACGCATCGCTTCGGTGATTAGGCTACGACTACTTCCCGCGATGTATAGAACTGTTGGATGGAATTGCATGAACTCCATGTCACGCAATTCCGCACCAGCACGGTAGGCCACCGCGTGTCCGTCTGCGGTCGCAACGGGCGGATTCGTTGTCTCGCGAAATAATTGCCCCGCGCCGCCGGTGCAAAGAATAAATTGCTTTGCCCAAAGAATCATTTTGCCGTGATACTTATTCCAAATCAGAGCGCCACGACATTGGTTCTCGTGCTCAAGCAGGTCGAGCATGTACGCTTTTTGCCAAAGCTGGATATTGGGAAATCGGGTCGTCCAATCCACGACCGCACGCATGACTTCTTTGCCGGTCGAGTCACCCAACGCGTGAACAATGCGCCGGTGACTGTGCCCGCCTTCTCTGCCCAACATCAACTCGTCCGAGTCGTCCGCTTTATCGAACCGAGTGCCCCAGTCAATCAATTCGCCAATGCGATCGGGAGCTTCACGAACCACCATTTCCACAACATCGCGATCGCAAAGTTCTCCGCCTGCCGTCATCGTGTCGGCAATGTGATGCTCAAAGTCGTCCTTCGGATCGAGGACTCCAGCTATGCCACCCTGAGCATAGTTGCTGTTGGACTGTCGCACTTCGTCTTTTGTGACGACAACCGCTGAGAGACTTGGATCGATCTCAATTGCCGCTCGCAGTCCTGCGAGTCCACCGCCAATGATGACGATGTCGGTGAAGTAGTGCGGCACTCGCTTCGGATGAAAAGGAGTAACGTATCGCGGCGTATTGATCTGCATGTGAAATCTTTGTGGAGCCAGTTTCAGGATCTACATCATAACAGTGGTAAGAGTTTCTCGCTGCTAATGCATATCCTAACGGAGTTCTTTGAAATCTCCGGACTCATCGACCTCAGTTGTAGATGATTGTTCTCCTTCGTCGTTGGCAGAATATGAGTATGGCCACTGCCATGAAAACGGATCCGCTACCATCTGGCTCCGGTACGCCAACAATGAATTCAATTGGAAAGAAGTTGGCCTGTGAACCAAGCGTTGCACTGAGCAAATCGTTTGCCATAGGTCCATCGAGTTCGAGGTAGAGGTTTAGCGTCAATAAGTCTCCTGCCTCAACTGGCCCTGTATCAGTCAGGTCCAATGTCTGCTTTCCAACGAGAGTTGGAATAGTTGCCACCGATCTTACTCGACCGTTGTCAAGTTCGATTAGGAACGATTCGATCTCGGTTTTTTCGCCATCATCGTCCACTACCGCGCCCTCCACGGCGTCAGCAGGAAAGCGGCTGATGTCAAACCACAATGCCGAGACGGTCAGATCTTCACTCGAGAAGTCTTCTCGGTCGGTCCATTCTTGAAACAAGTCTTCGCCCCAAAAACCTGAAGGAATGCGAAAGCAATCTGTACTGTACTCGATCGAAACTTGATCGCCCGCGCGTAGAGTCGGTTCAAAGCCTTGGAGTGTCACGTCGAACGGCCAAAACCTCTCGGTGCACTCTTGCCCATGTAAAGTAGATCCGACGAGAGTGAGTACGCAGAGTATTGTCGCGGTTCTCATGTGATGTCTCTAATTTGAGATGTATCGGAAGCCTCCACGCGGAGCCTAACATGCCGTAGATTTATACTCAAGAAAACGGAGTACAAGACGGTTGGGGATGACAAAATCCGTTGCGGTCGACCGCTATTTTGTCTGCTGCAAGCTGCGCTGGAAGGCGCGGAAGGGGTCGAGAAGGTCAGCGGGAACTTTTCTTTTTCGTCCCGTGTTGCGGTTGTCGCGTTGCTTGTCGTTGCGGTCGTTTGTGCGTCGGAGTTTTGCGTCGGGTGCTTCGAGGCCCATGCCTTTAAGAAGTTCGTCGAGCTTGCTTTTGTTTTCTTGCGTAGCGCCATCCGGGCTTTTTGCTTTTCTTTTAAGCTGATCCCAACGGCGAACGAACTTGTCGACGTCGTCTTGGTTCCAACCTAACTTGTCGAGCAGGTCTTGATCAGGCTTCTGTTTTTGGTCCTTGAGATATTCTAGTACCATGTCCGTGGCTTCGCGTGCGTATTCAAGGTTCGCATCGTCGCCAGATATCGATCCATCCAGATCGCCACCTTCGCCTCGGTCGCCATCGTTGGCCGAACCCGTTGGTTTGGTGCTCTTGTTCGCCGGTGGTTTTTTTGACGATTCGGACTGCTCACCATTACTGTCCGTTTCGCCTGCTTCTGAATCGGACGATTGCTGTGACGAATCACCGGATGGATTGTTGCCCGTTTGGTCTTGGTTGGGCGAGTTGTTTTGCGGACTGTCGTTTTGCTTGCTATTGTTGTTGCCGGAATTCTGTGAGTCCTGTTGCTCGCCGTTCGGCTGTTGCTCGCTAGTATCGTTGCCTGAGTCTTCTTGAGAATCGCCTGCTTGAGATTCACCGTTTGAAGGATCTCCCGCCGATTGCTCGGATTGGCTGTTGCCTGCCTGACCTTCTGAGTCTTCGGCGGACTCGCCTTCGCCCGTTTGTGATTCCGTTCCAGACTCGCCGGATTCGCTCGACTTTCCGGTCTTCTGTTCCGCACCGCTTTCGGAGTCTGTGTTGTTGGATCCTGATTCGCCGGTTTGGTCCCCTTGGGAGCCTTCTTCGCCGCCTTCTCCCGAGCTCGATTCGTTTCCTTTTTCGCTTTGCTGGTTTTGCTCGCCGCTTTGCGAATTGCTTGGGTCGGAATTAGGGTCGGTTGACTGGTTGTTTTGCTTGCCTTGCTCGCTTTCGCCACCGTTGCCTGTTTGCTGCTGCTCGTTGTCTCCACTGGACGATTGCTCGCCACTTTCACCTTGCTCGCCTTCAGATCCCGATTCCGAATCACTACCCTCGTCGCTCTGTGTTTCTTTTTGCTTCTTCTCGTACTCTTCGAGATCGCCTTGTTCTTTCATGTGGTCACGGATGCGTTCGACCACTTCGCCATCGCGTTCTCCGGATGAAGGGAGTGGTTCGTCGTCGCGAGCTCCCCGGCCAGCGTTGTCTTGCTCGCCGTTTTGCTGGCCGCCGGCGTCTGACTCACCAGACTCGCCGCTAGGGTTTGCGGATGGATCACTATTCGAGTCGTCGGATGGATCGCTGCCTTGGTCGGAGTTGTCACTTGGATCGCCAGACTCGTTTCCTTTTTCGCCTTGGCTGTCGCTCGGCTGGTTACCGGCATTGTTTCCGCTTGATTGGTCAGAGTTTGCGTCGTTCGAATCGCCAGGCGTGCCGCCCTGGCTTTGTTTTTCGGTGTCGCCGCCGCCGGTCTCGCTATTTTGTTGGAGCCCAGACTCTTCGCCTTGTCGGCCTTCGGTGCCTTCTTCTTCCTCTTGCTGTTCGCCCGCTTCCGATCCTTCAGCGCCTTCTTCTTCACCTTCTTGCTGTTGCTGCTCGCCAGTCTGTTCACCAGTCTCGTTTTTCGAGTTGCCGGATGATTGTTGCTCGTTTCCTTTGGCATCGTCCGATGCATCGTCTGTCTGCTGGTCTTGTGGCTGATTTGGATCGTTCTGCTGTTGTTCGTCCTTCGGAGGCTGTTCGGCCAACGGATCGGCTTTTACGATGCGAATGTATTGTTTTGCGGTTCTCGATTGATTGGGAGCCAGTTTGTTTTGGCCAATTGCGTACTTGTTGTCTTCCGCCATCGCCAGATACTCAACAACATCGCCGTCTTTTAGACCGAAGTCGCGTGGCACGAATTTGTAGGTTGCCGTGAATTGACCCGTATGCCATTCGCTAGATCGTGACGTCGAGAGCATTTTCTCTTGGAATAGCTTGCGACCTCGCGTACGTGCGGCAAGTTGAACTCGACTGAGTTGATAGTCCGGGTCAACGGCACGGACTTCGATTTTTGTCCAACTGTTTTCGGGCAGTTCGATTGTGCGTTTATCGGGCGCGAGGATCTGAACGACCGGACGTAAGTCGGGGATGACTTCGATCGCATGCTCGATTGCATCGACGCTTGTTTGGCCGTCGTCATTGGTGAAGTGCAGTCGATAAGCACGGTAGAGCGCTGCGTCACGAGCTTCGTTCATGCGTAGCGAGAATTTGACGTTGCCGTCGGTCGCGTTGGTGCTTGTTCTCAGCGGCGCGTTTTTTGATGTCGGGCTATTGCTTTCCGCCGTGGTGACGAACTCGATGTGACCTCGTTTGATCGGTTGGTTTGCTTTGCCGAAGACTGTCACGCGGGTGCCTTCGATTGCACGAATGTCGCCTTCGCCTTGTACTACTTCATCAGCTTGTCCCACGTAGGCGGGATAATCGAATTCAACACGATCCACAACAATGTGCGGTGCTTCGGTTACATGGACTTCGAAACGTTGGCTGATCGCGTCGCCCGCGTGGATGCGATATTCGAGGTCCTGTTGGATTCCCTCGTCGCTTGTCGCCAGTGCGCCAGTGAAAACGTTGCCGGTTTTTCCAACGAGTGGAACGTGTTGATCGACGAGCTGCCCGTCGAACGTCGTAAATTGAATCTCGGCGGTTTGGTCAGTCTTGAGTCCTTCGATCTTGACTTTGACTTCCACGGTTTGTCCGCGGAAGATTTCAACAGAGCCGGGCGTGACATCCAAAATGTCAACTTGCGATGGACGAGAAATATCGCGCCACGGCATCGCAATTCGCTGAACGGTTTGCAGCGGGTTCTTCGGCGACAGCAGAATGTACCCAACCCAGATCGCTGCGAGTGCGATGAAATAGTATCCGAGTTTGATGATCGGAGTACGGTCCACGGCCGAATCGATGGGTACCGTACCAAGTTCGGAAGCTGCTTGTTCGCGGATTCCATGGTAGACGCCCTCACGCAGTTGATCGGTGCGGTTGCGGAAGAACAAAAAGTTGATCAACCCGTTTTTGAATTCAGGATGCGATTGCTCGACAGTCAGTGCGGCGTACTCGGGATTGATCGAACGCACGAGCGGCATGATCACTTGCTTCACGGCCAAATAAGTCGCAACGCCAAAGATTGCGATTAGTGAAATAGCGCGTGCCCAAAAACTGAGTCCAACAATCCAGTGGTCGATAAGTACCAACGCGAAGAGACTACCGAAAACGAACAAACCAAGCCAAATAAAACCAGTCACGCAATCGAGCGTCTTTAAATGAAAGCTCGTGCGATCGAGCCGATCGTCGATGAAGTCATCGTATTTGACGACTGGTTCAGATTCTTCGGTAGCAGTTGCCATTGGGGGTGCGTCGTGTGCCTCGAGGCGGGTGATCTTATGTGCTACCTACAGTATAGCTGGTGGCACATTTTTTCCCGCATCAACTTGCCGATTCACTGTCGCCGGTGCCTCCCGCCGACTCGTCTGATTCCGCAGAATCGGGACCACTGCCCGGGCTGAGGCTGTCACTGACCTGAATTTCGTTGCCGACGATGCGAACTTGGAACGTATCGACCTTAATCTTCGGGTTCTCGATCCACTCGCCGTCGGCAAGTTTGAAACACCACGCGTGCCATGGACACATCACGGTTCCGTCCTCCACAGGCCCAGCAGCCAGCGAGGCTCCCATGTGCGGGCAGAAGTCGTCAATTGCCTGGTACTCGTCGTCAATCAAGAACACGGCCACCATGCGGCCGTTGTACTCGTATGCACGGCCTTCGCCGGCGGGAATTTCGCCAACTCGGGCTACGGTTTTGAATTGAGTCATGTTGATTCGGAAAGGTTACGGCCGACAAAACGGCGGTTAAGTATTTCGCCGTAATGTGCGATACTGATAGGCACGGTTCGGGTAAAACGACCACGGCAACGACACGAAGCAGAATTGAAATCGTATGCGAAACGAAGAACTAAAGAGATACATCGTCGACAAAATTTTGCCTCGCGTGCAAAGCCCGGCTCAGTATATGGGCGGCGAGCTGAATTCGGTCGCGAAAGATCACGGCAAAGTTCGCGGGACCCTTTGCCTGGCTTTCCCGGACACTTATGCGATTGGCATGAGCCACCACGGCCTGGAAGTGCTGTATAGCATGATGAATGGCCGAGACGACTGGGCGTGCGAACGAGCTTACACGCCGTGGGTCGATTTCGAGGAAGAACTGCGCGAGCATAACTTACCGCTGTACGGTTGGGAGACGTTTACGCCGCTTTGTGATTTCGACATCCTGGGTTTTACGCTGCAGTATGAAATTGGCTACACCAACATCCTAACGATGATGGATCTCGGTCGTATCCCGATTCGAAATGAAGATCGCAATATGGACGCGCCGCTGGTCATCGCGGGTGGTCCTTGCGCACAGAATCCAGAACCGATTGCGGACTTCATCGATCTAATCGTCACCGGCGATGGCGAGCCTGCGTTACCGATGATCTGCGACCTGTGGTTGGAATTGCGAGACAAGCATCGTGCACTTGCGAAAGACGATTCAGAAGAAGAATCGCGTCGTTGCCGACAAGAAGCGATCGCCGAACTCGCATCGCAGTTACCGTTTGCTTACGCACCTGCGTTCTATGAGCCAGAGTACGTCGATGGAAAATACGCAGCACTGAATCGCCTGCGCAGCGAAGTGCCCGAAACGATCGAGCCGTCGGTCATCGCCGATCTTGATGGTACACCGTTGCCAACGCATCCCATCGTGCCGTGGACGCAAACGGTTCACGATCGTATCGCCATCGAGATCATGCGTGGTTGCCCGTGGCAGTGTCGATTCTGTCAAAGCACGGTCATCAAACGACCGATGCGTTTCCGCAAAGTTGAAACGATCGTCAATGCGGCGCTCGAGTCCTACCACAACACGGGCTTCAACGAGATTTCGATCCTTTCGCTTTCGACCAGCGACTATCCGCACTTTGAAGAGCTGGTTCTCGCGCTGAAGGAAGTCTTCAATCCGCTGAACGTGAACATCGCGGTTCCTAGCCTGCGAGTAAACGAGCAACTGCGTTCGGTCGCTGAGTTGATTGGTAACAAACGCCGATCGAGTTTGACGTTGGCCCCGGAAGTCGCCCGCGACGATATGCGAGAGCAGATTCGGAAGAAGATTAAGAACGAAGACTTGTACGAAGGCTGCCGACAAGCGTTTCGCCGCAACTACGAAAGCGTGAAGTTGTATTTCATGTGTGGACTTCCGGGTGAGCGACCGGTGGATCTTGACGGCATTATCGAGATGGCGGAAACGATCGCAAAGATTGGCAAAGAAGAACGCGGTCGCTACGTCAAAGTCACGGCGAGCGTTTCGAACTTTGTTCCCAAGGCACACACGCCGTATCAATGGAATGGCATGCAGTCGCGTGAGTACTTCCACTGGGCGCGAAACTATCTGATTAGCAAAGTCAAACTGCGATCCGTCTCAGTGAAGTGTCACGACGTAGAGACGAGTCTGCTAGAAGGTGTGCTCAGTCGCGGAGATCGTCGCGTTGGCAAAGCGATTCAGTTGGCGTGGGAGCGGGGTGCTCGGCTGGATAGTTGGTCCGAGCAAATGAACGCAGATCGTTGGTGGCAAGCGCTTGAGGACGCAGGCGTTAGTGTTGACCAAATTCACAAGCCCTACGAGTTGTCAGATCGCCTTCCGTGGGATCACTTGAATGTGAAGTACGGTCGGACGTTCCTTGAAAAAGAGCAAACACGTTCGCTTGTACAACTCGAATCGATGGCTGACGCTCAGTAGTCGAATCTAGCCAGACAGACTCGCATTGAAAATGCAAGTCGTCATTGCTTCAATGATGGATGTTGTGGAACAATTCTGACCTGTATGCCCGCACAAAATCTGGCGTCTGCCCCCAGATAATTCCAACGAGACAAACTTTGCCGTCAATTTGCTGCCACACGCCGCCACCACTCATGCCAGAAATGTCACCCAAGACATCCAGCGACGATTTTCCATCTTCGTACCAGTCCACCATTTCCTGCTCGAAGTGAATCGCGAATTCAACTTGCGGTTGAAAGGGTATTCTTAAGCCAGCAGGAAGATCGTCGGGACATGCAACCGATTGGGGAATCGCAACGAACTGAACCTTGACAATCGAACCGTCATCTTCGAATCGATTGGCGGGATAGCCAGACACAATAACAGGATCGTAGGCGTTGTATTCGGCAATCCTCACACAGGGAATATTCGGCAAGGACATTTGTGGATGCAATTCGATTAGTGCAATACCGTCAGAATCGCTTTCTGAATGTATTGAAGTTGCTTTGCGGCTGCGAATGGGGGCGTGCCCTTCGTCAAAGATTGCGAACGCGACGTCATGTTGTTGAAAAAGGCAATGCTTAGCAGTAACGATGAACCTTTTTTCATTTTGGCGAATCAAGACGCCAGATGCATGTTCTCGATTCGTCGTTCGCTCAGCATTCTCGCCGTAGACGAATGCAATGCTGGATTTCTTTATTTGTCTTCCGATGTTGGCGAGATCCGCATTGTCCATAATTCCAACCTTTCAAACGACGTGGGTGGACGTAATCCTACGGCCAGCTAGTCGTTAGCAACACCAAACCGTGACCAGGATTCAGCTGGCCAGTAGATGTAGTCGACGTAGCCATCGATATCTCCGACATGAATCGATCCGAATTCTCGGCTGTCTCGTGAGCGATCGCGGTTGTCACCGATAACGAAAACATGGCGTTCCGGCACCGTGGCTTCCATGTTACCCGGTGCGTTGTCTGAGCCATCGTAGGTCACCAGGTAACGACGACCGGAGTTCTCTTCGTACGCGAATTGCCCACTCAGTTGTTCGCCAAGAAGCTCTAGGCCGTCATCAGGAACACGATCTCGTTCCAGTTCCTTCCCATTGACTAGCAGCTTTTCATCATTGGTCGCCACTTTGTCACCAGCGACCGCAACAACGCGTCCGATAAACCTGGAACCACCCTTGGGCGTTGGGTTGCGGTACACGACCAAGTCGCCGCGTGCGGGAAAGTGATGGGTGGGTAACAGTTTTCGCGAGAGGATCCGATCGCCTTGCAGGATCGTTGGCTTCATGCTTCTCGTTGGAATGACGAACGCTTCATAGACGAAACTACGCACTCCGACGATCAGGCCGATCGAAAAGACCAGCTGAACGGCAATCAGCAGCCAGTAAACTCCCGGCCGATTGTAATCTCGCAGCGAATAGTCCCTTCCAGTCTCATGAGCCAAACGCCAAGCATCCATCGCTGCGTACAACGCCACGGCAACGACGATCGCTCCAGGAACCAGCAGCAAGCCGAGCCCAAAGGCTGACGGTCGTCCCATCATGGCAGCAGCAATCGTGCATATCGGGACGAGCAGCCAAGCAAAGTAAAGCGGAAGTCCCTTGGCGACCCGACCGCAATAAACGTGTCCAACTCCCGCGGACAAGAAAGATAGGGCGACGGCAACCCAGGGAACGCGTCGCGATGTGATGTCAGTTGACATATCTATGTCCTCAAAAAGTTAGAAACTTGACGCACGAGCAAAAAAGAACAACGGCAAGCTCCCGATGGCCAAAGCTCCGCCACATACGGACCAACGAGCAGCTCGGGAGCGTTCGATCTGCTGCACCAGTCGCAGCCACCAAATACTCTGACGTTGGCGTTCCATTTCCGTGACTTGGCTCATGATCTGATCCGCCAAATCGGTTGGTGGGCAGACGCCGCGCTGGTCGGCCAGCCACTGTTCGTACGGTTTTTGTCCATGCATTTCTTCAGTCATTTCGACTCCCTAATTACGGGCTCAAGGAGGGATTGAAGTCGTTGTTTCGCTCGATGGATGCGTGACTTCACGGTTCCTAAAGTTGTTTGTTCGATGCGAGCGATCTCGGCATAAGACAGTTCTTCGATTTCCGCCAAGACGAATGCCGAACGCTGATCGACCGGCAATGCTGCCAAGGCGCGGTTGAGTTGTTCTGAAAGTTCTTGTCTGGCGATCGGATCAGGCAACGTGTTGCCTCGCACCAGTTCCGGTTGGTCTAGCGCGATCGGCCGCGACTTCTTGAGTAGGTTGATGCAACGATTGCGAGTGATGGTGAACAACCATGTCGAGAAGGCAGCACGCGATGAATCGTAACCGGACAAGTTGGCAAACGCGGCTAGGAAAGCTTCTTGAGTAATGTCTTGTGCTTCCTCGCGATTTCCGAGCATCCCAGAAGCAAACCGGAAGATCGCCGGTTGATGCCGATTGACAAGCAGACGAAAATCGTCGGTTTGTCCGGCAAGCACCTGCCTCACCAATTCTCGATCCTCGATTTCCACTTAATAAGCTCCGAATCAAGCCGTTTTCACGCTTCCGAGAATGTATACAGCTCAACCTCCAGAGAGTTCCATGTTTTTCGTTTAACTTCCTGGCACTATGCGGCCATGGTGTTTGCAGCACTCATTTGGCTGAAGGAACGGCGATCGTGGGTTGGTTCAAGCATCCGTTCGTTCTAACCGCACTTCTCAATCGCTTGCTTGAAATCAGCAATCAAGTCTTCGGGCTCTTCGAGACCAATGGAAACACGCGAGTACCGCGTTGGAATGCCGCGATCTTTTTCTTCTTTTCGACCAGTAATTCGGGTGACTGGATCGCCCAGGCTGGTTGCATTGAGAATCAAGTTGGCGTGCTTACCCACGTTTTGGTGAGCACCATCCGTCTTCCACTCGACGCCCAGCATGCCCCCGAATCCTTTCGGTGAGTCCTCAACTTTGTTCCACGAAGACAAGCCTCCGTATCGAACCCGCGCAACAGCTGGATGCGAGTGAAGGAATTCAGCGACGAGCTGCGCATTGTTGCTGTGCTGTTTCATTCGCAACGGCAGTGTCTTCACGCCCTGAGTGACCAGAAACGCATCCATGGGCCGAAGCAAACCGCCAAGCCAGTTCTGTGCTTTTTCGATACGGTCGACCAATTCCTTTCGACCAGAGACAACTCCGCCCATGGCGTTTCCGTGGCCGCCCATGTATTTCGTCACGCTGTGGATCACCAGATCGGCGCCGATGCGAGACGGTTGCAGCAAATACGGCGTCAGCCATGTGTTATCCACAACTACGGTAGCGTTCGCCTCCTTTGCAATTCGAATCAATGCGCGAGTATCCAGCACTTCCATCGTTGGGTTAACGTAGGGTTCGAAGTGAACGAGCTTGGCAGGCTTGTTCCGCAGTGACGTGGCCAAGTTTTCTGGGTCGTTGAAATCGATAAGTTCAACGTCAATGTTCCACGACGGCAAGTAATCTCGAAAAAGTGTCATCACCCAATCGTAGTTGCAACGATGTGCCACCACGCGATCGCCAGGTTTGAGAAGTGCCATGTAGGTCTGCGAAATCATGCTCATACCACACGGGCCGCCCGCGGCCGCTTCGGTGCCATCCAATTCCATGACCTTACGAAGTAGCGTCGCTACCGTTGGGTTCCGAAGGTTCCCCGGTCGTTGGTAGCCCGGCGCACACTTGTCCTGGCTGATGGGCGTGACCTGAAAACCTTTTTGCTCGCCATGATGAATGGCTTGCGATCCAAAATGCCAGCCTGAATCCGAATGGAACTGGTCGTCAACTAATTCGGTCTTACTGGTGATGGGTTCCTGGGATGATATGCCTTCTGCTGCCACGGTTGCAGGAATAGCTGCCGCCCCGAGCATCGTCGTCGTTTTCAGGAACTCACGCTTGTTTATTCTGTCCATCAATTTCGCTCTCAATCGTGTCATTTCGCAGAAGCTATTACTCGTCACTCTATTGCAAATAGTTGGCCGTCACCACGCGACGCACGATGTTTAGATGCTCGGTGTTCGACGTTCTTGCGTAAGCCGACTACACTGCGTCACACCGCGAGTAGCGATATAGAAACGAATGAAAGTGAGAACGATGATTCGTACATTTTTTTTGGCGTTGGTTGCAACGTTCACCTTGAGCCAGGGGACGGCTCTTGCCGCGACAGCCGACGTTGTCGTTTATGGGGCTACGCCCGGTGGAGTCTGTGCCGCGATTGCTGCTGCGAGAGAAGGCGTTTCCGTAATCTTGCTCGAACCAACTGACCACGTGGGTGGATTGAACACAGGCGGTCTTAGTCACAGCGATTCCAACCAATGTGATCGTTCGACGGTCATGGGACTGTTTGACGAATGGCACTCGCGCATCGAAAAAGACTATGCGACTCGGGGCATTAAGTTGCCCTACAAGGTTAGCGTGAAGGATCATGCGATTTGGACTTACGAGCCGCATGTGGCGGCCCGAGTGACGACGGAGATGCTCCACGAGGCTGGTGTCCAGGTGTTGACCAATCGCTATCTGCAGTCAGCGCGGAAGGATGGAAACCGCATCGCCGAAGTCGTGACCAAGGGCGGTGCTTTCAAAGGCAAAGTATTCGTCGATGCGACCTATGAAGGTGATTTGATGGCGGCGTCCGGTGTCAGCTGGACCATCGGGCGCGAGAGCAGGGCGGAGTATGGCGAGTCGTACGCAGGCAAACAGTACCCGAAACAGAAAATGAAAATCGATGGCTTTGATGCGCAAGGCAAACCATTGCCGTTGATCACGACGACCGACTCGTCCAAAGAATACAAAAAGGGTGATGACTACGACGAATTGGGCGACAAAAATGTAATGGTCTATAGCTTTCGACTTTGCCTAACTAGCGATCCAGATAACCG
>CAYNJG010000167.1:0-16838 GCA_964397295.1 uncultured Pirellulaceae bacterium | reverse complement strand
TTCCGACAATCGGTTCGCCATACCTGCCGCGTTGTGAAAGTACCTCATTGCGAGCTACTTGAAAGGAGCACCTGATCGTAAAACTTCTCCACCGAAACCGCACAACCCGCACACTGAGCCTGGACGGAGCCTTTTTACATTTGAGCACGTTGAAAAAACGCACCACGTAGTAGGTGGCGTGTTACTTTTCCACGACAAAAGCACCAATCGCGTGGTGTTCGTAAGACATTCAAAGCTTCCGAGATACGGTCGTGGGGAAAACCAGAGCCATCCTATTCGTGATGCTCATCGCGCCAGTTTTGCTGGTCAGCGGCGGTTGCGCTAATCTGCGCCTACCTGCGATCGACCCCACCGGTAGCAGATTGTTTCTTCCGAATCCCAATTACACGACGTTGGCTCGTGATGGATTTTTGTCCAGGTTACATGGTGGAGCGAACACCGGGTTAGGAACCGGCATCGCTGGCGGCGGCTTCAATACCGGCGGACTGGGAATCGGCGGATTAGGAACAGGTGGATTAGGGAATAATCCCGTTCAATTGCCCGGCCCCTACCAACCGGCGTTGCTAAATCGACATCGCGAGCATCTGAGTCAACTGTTTCAGCAGAGTGGCAACGGCCTCCGCAATCTGCATGGGAATTTGCACGCGGGAACAGGACGACTACTAAGTGGTCTCAGCAGTCTTCATCAGAACAAACGAGGACTATTCAATCACGGCAGCGGATCAAATATCAATTCGCTGTTCGCGAACTCAGCCTTTCCATCAGTTGGCAACCCACCGGCATGTGGGGCAAATGGCCTCGCGCCCGACGGCAGCCCGTGCTACCCGATTGGCTCCCCCAGTGATTCGTCACTTGCTATGACGTTGCCCGGCGCCTCAAACCGAATCGGATCGGGAGTCGCCGGATGCAATACGGGAACCTGCGCAGGACAGTTATCAACGGCACAATCCGGGATGGCCAGATTCGCCCAGCTTGGATCGGGAGTCGTGCTTCCTCAACAACGTTACACAGCGCGAGTTGGCGAAGAAGTTGTTGTGCTCGGAGGCGTGCAATCCACGTCCGGAATCGTTCGTGGCGGCGAGCCAGTAAAGTGGAGCCTGTCAAACGATAGCGTGGGCACAATCATTGACGCTGCCTCCGGTGCGCAGCCCAAACGATTGCTCGGTTTTCTTCATCGCACCAGCGCGAGAAACACATCGGCCGCTGGGTGTGGAAGTTGCGTCCAATCAGTTACATCCGAACGCTGTCGCTTACTCCCTCGCAACCCTGCCAACCCGCAAGACGACATTTATCTGTCGAAAGGACAAAGCTGGGTGAGCGTCACGTCTGGCTCGCCAGGCCGCAGCTTCGTCACGCTCGCTGCACCACAACTGAACTCGGGACGTCGTACCGGAACAGCGATTATCGATTGGACCGACTCAACTTGGGAATGCCCAAAGCCTGTCATGAGTTCGCTTGAAGGTCCCGCGAACTTGATCACCCGCGTCTTTCGCAATTCTGATCAGCAACCGCTCAGCAATTGGCTCGTTCGTTACACCTACGTCGATGGCCCGAAGGTCACATTCAACTCGGGTACCGAAACCGCAGACATTCCGACCGACGCAAACGGCCGCGCGATCCTAGAGGTGAATCCGACTTCCACCGAACCCGGCACGACACGCGTTGCGGTACAGATCTTCGATCCCGCCTTGCCTGCGTCGCCCGTCAGCCAATGCGTTGGTTTTGTAACGTGGAGCGAATCTGAACCGGCAGGCACACCGCTGGTCTACCCCGAACCGCCAGCGACACAAACGCCGCCCGCAACGATTGGACCTCCAAATTTTGGCACAACGCCGCCAAGCACAACGCCACCGACGGAACAACCATTCATTCCACCCACCGAACCAGCTGTGCCTCCTCCGCAAGAGCAGCAAACCACCACGCTCGCCATCAACGTCATCGGTCAAGATACAGCAAGTGTCGGATCCAGAATTCGCTACGTCGTCGAAGTTACCAACACGGGCGATGCTGTTGCGAAAGACGTTTTGATCGTGACACGTCTACCTCGCGATGATGACAACCCCAACCAACAGGGCCTCGAGTTTCTCGGTAGCGACGTACAACCCTATTTCGATCAGGGCAGAATAGCCTGGGATGCAGAAGACATTCCTCCGCGCAGAACCAAACGCTTCACCGCAGAGTACAGCGTACTCGAGCCCGGCGAAGTTACGAATGTGTTCACCGCTCGCGGGACAAACACAAACGAAGTCCGGAATAGCGCAGTCACTCGAATCACTGGCGATGTGCTCCGGGCGATCGTTTCCGATGCGAGTCCAATTCAGCCAGTCGTCGGTCAAGAATTTAGTCACGGGGTACAAATTGAAAATCGTTCCGGACGGCCTCAAAACGTAGAGATTGTTGTCGAAGACTGGTCGGATGGAATTCGACCCGTCATGCCACCCGGGCAGGAGGTCCCGACCCCGGACAAGGGCATTGTTCTCACTCGCCTACTCTCCCCCGGAGTGTCAGATTGGATCACTATCCCATTCGAAGCAAGATCACCCGGCAACAAGAGGTTTGCCGTCGCGGCAACCATTGCTGGGAGTAACCTCGAAGAACCGGCTACCGCAGAGGGATTCGTCAACGTACGACCAGCACAACAGAATACGATTCCACCCAACAACAACCCTGATGCTGCGGACGGCCGGCTGGACGTCGAATTCCCGGAGGTCATGCAACCCGGAACACGAGAACGAGTCGTCATCAATCTTACCAACACCGGTTCGGTAGACCTTACGAATGTACGTGTCATCTACGCAGGTGATCCAGACGTAAGCCCCATCAACGGCACGGCAGGATTTCGCATTGACCAGCAGAACTCGCGAAACGTGATGGAATGGGTTATCGAACGCATGCAACCGGGTTACTTCCAAGCCATTGATGTTGAAGTCGAAGCATCCGCGAACCCGTCCCGCGGCAGCGCACGCAACCAGATTCAGGTTACCACCGATCAGGGCAACTTGGAAAAAGCGATTGAAATCGGGCTGCAACGATCGAATTCCGGACCGCTCGGCAACCGCGACGGTTTGCGTATTCGACGAACTGGCTTGAATTCCAATGCAACAAAACCCGCGAGCCGCCGTCTGGGTAGTTCCGATCGGTCAGACAATCGACTAACGGCAACAATTGAAACCATCCCCGCGAACGCGCAACCTGGCGAACCATTCGAGTTCATCGTAACGGTGGCAAACAACCACGCGTCTGGTTTCCGCGATCTTGCTCTTTGCCTAAATCTTCCTGAGGACATCGAGATTCTGGACTTCCGGGGACCACCCATGACGAAGTCGAACGTTTCGGATTGCGGACGACATTTGAATTACGGCGTCGTGCGAGAAATCCTGCCGCTAGAAAAACTGACCTATCGAGCAAAGGCTGTTTCTAAAAAGTCAGGCAATGCAAAGACCGTAGCTCGCATAGAGGCTACTGGGCTAACACACCCGGTGATCGTTTCGACGGACTATCAAATCCGCTGAACCGCCGAAATGCTTGAAGCGACGGATCAGTTTTGCCCCCGCAGAAGCCATTTGCCAATGAGCGGAATGACTCGTTTCACTATTCTTGTGAAAGCCAAATCGGACTGACATCACAAGTCACAAGTCATTGTAAAACAAAGACTTACGTAACACACGGCAGACCATTGCTAGCAGCCGCAGCAGACAGCCGAATGCGTAAATGCTTGCGGTGCAGTCACTTAGGGCACTTCGGCAAACCGCTCACTGAAGTTGTGAATTGATATTGCTTTCGTTCGATCACGCACATCAGTGAAGGCTGCAAAGAATCCGAAACTCCTTCTCTGTTTTTCCCGTGTTTCAGGCACTTCTGGAATTTGTTTCCGCCCCACATGTGACGGTTGTTCCGATTGGTCCGAGTGTTGCTATTAGTCCAGCCAGAAGCATGGAAGCTCATTACTAACACATCACACAACTATGAAATGAGACCAAGCTAATGGGTGCTAAAAATTACGACTTCGCAGACGAGCTTCCTGAATACCGTGGAAACAACCGACTTGATTACCGATCGAAGTCGAGCCAAGAAAAGACGCAAAAGAAGCGCAAGGCTCCTCGATCAAAATCTACTGGAGCAAAAGCTGGTCTTCACAACCGTCGTAATAAGCACATGTCTTGGTAACTCAACTCGACTTGGTTTCGACTAGGTCGCCAGCGCATGCTTGATGCGGATCGAACAACTTTCCCCGGCTCTCAATGAGTCGGGTTTTTTTTTAGTTTGCCTTTTTTAATTTTAACTGTCCGGCACGCCGGATTGGTTTTTGACCGCTTGGAGGAGCCTCATGATTAAAAAACCGAAAGTTGGCACTAGGCCAACTGCTTTGCTTTCTCTCGTGCTTGCGTTTGCGCTCGCATCTACTAGCCTTGCTCAACTTCCCTTCCAGGAATCCTTTGAGACTGAACCGGGCACTACGTACAACTTGACGGCGTTTGACGACGGCGGCTTCGACTATCTGGGACGATTCGCTGTCCCCGACACCATGAATGGTGCTCGCGATGACTTCGTCAACGGCTGGGACGGTGGATTCGGCATTCACGGCCAGGATCACGACGGACTAACTGACTCTGCAACTCAGAATATTACTCTGAACACCATCAATGTCGACAACTACACGAACTTAGTTGCCACGATCGCGTTCGGAGCCCTGGCCAGTGAAGCAGCTGGGTTCGACAACTACGAAGCTGCTGACGGCGACGGCATCGCGATCTTCGCGACACTCGATGGCGGAGCAGCTACCGAGATCGGTCGTTTCTCACCTCCCGCACTGGGAGCCAACGGCGGTGATGGCGCTGGCGACCTTTACCTCGATCCCGACGGCGACGGTGTGGGTACGGGCGCGGCTCTGAGCGCGGACCTCACGGATTTCGCGTTTCCGATTTCGGGAACTGGTACCTCGCTTGATCTTTCGATCGCACTGACGTCTACCGGCAGCTTCGAGCCACTTGCGCTCGACAACGTTCGCGTCACTGGCGAATTGGTTCCCGAGCCGAACGCATTTTTGCTTTCCGCATTTGGGATCGTTGGTTTATTAGCTCTGCGTCGACGACGTTAAAACCAACTACGAAGAATTGAACTCAACGAATGGGCCTCCGCGAAATGCTGAGGTCCATTTATCGTTTAAGCCGGCCTCTCAAGGCCTAAACTAAGCTCCAACCAGTATGCTGACCAGCGATTCGGTGCTAACGAATGAGCTTCTCTAGTTCCGCACGCAGTTGGGCACCGTGAAGCTGCCGATTGACAACGCGTCCTCGCTCATCGACGAGCAACATAACCGGCAACGTAAACACGCCCATCTCCGCGGCGAGTCGGCTGTCGAGTCCGCCCTCTTCGTAAAGGTGCGTCCACAGCGGTCGTTCTGTTCGGAAGAAACGCGTTACTTCCTCCGCCTGCGCGTCGAGGTTGATGCCGACAATTTCTAGACCGTCTTTTTCATACTCTTTCTGCAAGTCTTTCAAGATTTCCATATCTTGCTTGCAAGGCTCACACCACGTTGCCCAATAGTGGACAACGACGGTCTTGCCACGAAGTTGATTCAAGCTGAAAGTTTTCCCAGTAACCGTGTTGCCTTGAAGTTGGAGCGTTTTCCCAACCGATTCGAGACGTCGTTTGGCTCCAGCAGCTTTTGCGGAAAGCGGAGAACCTTGGAAATCGGTGACGATTTTCGTATACCACTCGTTCGCTTCGTCGTCTTCGCCGGCAAACTCTTTTGCGAGCGCCAATTGCAACATTGCTTCAGGTGCATTCGAGCTGGTGGGAAACTTCCGCAAGAACGACTCGAGTTGCACAAGCCAATCATCTTGAATTTTCGTGTAGTCGGCGTCTTTCGCTTGCAGCTGTTCGGCATAGTCAGCAGACATGTGCGTGAACGTTACATGGCCAATCAGCTCCTTGTTCTTCGAAGAACTCACCAGCAAACGTCGCAGCTTTTCTAGTCGCTTTGTGCCATCGGGAAACGTTCCTGCTTGAGCAGCCGTCCCGACGGTATCCGCGAATTGCATCCACCACATCTCTTGGTCTGCAACGGAATTTGCTTCGCCGGCCAGAGCCTCCAACGCGTCGGCGCGTTTTTCGTTCAGCTTGGTCAGATCGCCAGGTTTTCGCGTTTTCGCAAGTTGACCATCAATCTGTTCGAGAACCTTGATAAGCTTTTCGGTTGTTTCACTGACGCCAATGTTTTCGGGCTGGTTCGTGGCTTCGAAGAAAACAAACTCGGGCGCTGAAGTGTCTCCGTTTGCAATGGGCAAACCAACCACTCGCCAACCGCGTCCGACGTTGACCAACGTTCCAATTGGAACCTGAGCGGGTTTGCTATCGGTCTCGATCATCGCAACAACGTTTTCGTAAACCGTAACGTCGCGAGACGAACCGTCGGTACCCGCTGGAATCGTTCCGGGTTGCATGCCGCCAAAATCGATCCACTGCGTCGACTTTGAAATTGACCGTTGTGATGAGGCTACTTTCGCAAACGCCACGTCGGCCGCTCGAATTCGTTCTGCCAAGTTCTTTTGAATCGCTTTGCCAAGCCCTAGCGAAACTAATTCCTTGGGGCTCAGCAGAACACTCAGAAACCGTTGCTTGTCGCGGGTTTTGATCGACTCAATGATCTGCGACGTTACTTCTTCGGGTGAAATCTGACGCCACGAGTCGATTTTTCCATCTTCGTCTTCGTCCAGCCCCCACCGCGTTCCGGCGGTGCCCAGCCAGCGGTACTGGTCAGCCTTGCCATTGAAGTTCTCGTCAACGTCTCGATAGACCTCGATACCTCCCCGAAAATATCGCCACTCATCAACCTTGTTGTCGCCGTTGGAATCCACAAATTGCCGCAGAGTTTCTCCAGCTGGCCCGCTGACGACCCAGGCAGTCGCTTTGGCTGATTCGTCGGCGGTAACTCGGCATTTCGGGACGTCTGCAGCTCCCGGCGTATCGAACACGATATCGGTCTGCATGGGCTTCAGACGAAGCGCATCAGAGGCAGATGGCTGCCCCAAAGCGGTTGCTGTCGCCAGCGTGATAGCAGATAGAGAGATGACGAAACTTGGGCGAAACATAGCTAAGATCCTCTGAATTCATCCGTTCGGAATCCGCACAATTGACTACCGATCGAGAACGCACGTCGGCAGAGTCAGGAAAACCCGAACTAAAAGTCATGACAGTTGTCGGTAATTTCACGCATTCGACATGATTCAAGGTTAGCAAATGCGTACTGCTTATCAGGAACGTGCTAGAGTTCTGGGTATCCGGGAGTCGATAGGTTCAACTTCCAAGAGAACGCCAGATTATTGCACGGAATCGCTTGCCCCGCTTTGACAGCATCGCTTGTGTCCATAAAATGCGAGACTGGCCCGAGGGACATGTCGTGATGCTATTGAAGGCAAAGTGGTAAACTTCCGAGGTAAACCGGGCGTATAGCTCAGTTGGTTAGAGCGCGTCGCTGATAACGACGAGGTCCCAAGTTCGAATCTTGGTACGCCCACTCGCCAAAACTGGTTCATTTGTAGTAAGATTTGGCGAACAAAATCGGCTGGGAAATCAGTCACCAAGGGGATGTAGCTCAGTTGGGAGAGCACTGGCTTTGCAAGCCAGGGGTCGTCGGTTCGAACCCGTCCATCTCCACTCGTTCTAAACGCCTGAAACTCAACGATTTGCGAGTTACCGTCCCACCGGGGACGCGTCCGGCTTTCGCCAAAAAGTGGTAAGCGTGCAATCGCAACCCCTTTGCTGACCTAGCGAAAGGTCAATCGCATGTCATCTAGGAAGAAGTTCCGTCCCCCATTTTGAAAACGCGTATTCGCCGGCTCCGCGTTCATGCCATGGTTTAGGCATCAGAAGCGAGAAGAAGCCAAAAAGAAGGCCAAGAAGCGGCGCTAGTCGCTGAGCCAACTTTGATCTTCAAATATCAACGCCAGTCGGGTTCGTCCCGACTGGCGTTTTCTTTTGGTCACACAGACGTCAGTCCGTAGCGATGGCCACCAGGCAGTGGATGTGTTTTGGCGGTGAACGAATTAGAGTCGTCGCAGAACGGCAACCCGACGCGTGAGCGAAGCGACGCTCACAGCGGCTTTTTTTCTTGATCACGCGTCGGCTTCAGCGTTCGAATCCGCCGGAACAGCTGCATTGTTGATTACTTCAGCTGTACTTGGAGCTCTTTGGGCTCGGCGACGATGACAGCTGCGTCATCCGATAGTGATTTTGGAAACCCAATAACACCTGGACTTTTGCGTTTCTCGCCGGAGTAGAAAGTGAGTTCGATTTTCACGGGACCAGACTTCACTACGAAAAACGGAAGTTCCTGTTCGGGTCGGTTAAGGCGGGTCTCGTAGGCGTCGCCGGGAAGAATATCGATAAACGACTCTCTGTCGCTCGTTCGAATCCAAGTTCCAAAGCTATAGTTCTTTATGGACCTCTTGCCAGGTCCGGAGAAATTCAGTTCGTAGTGATCTTTTGGATAGACTCGGCGGACTTCATCAGATGTGTTTTCGAATCGTAAGCTAATCCCAGGCATCAAGGGGCGTGTTGGCTTGGGAACGGCTGCCGGAGCTGGACCGATCTTTTTGATGGCTTCTTCCCGCGAAACGAGTTGCCCTGGGGCCCTAATGACTGGAATAAGTGCGTCGGGATTTTCCTTAAGCTTGGCTTTACGTACCGCATTTTCCAACATTCGCCACTTGTTTCGCCACGTTTGATTTGCATCCATCGCTGCTTCGAACTCGGCAATCCGTTGCTCGGTGTCAGCCATCGCGGTTACGGATTCGGTATCCAATATAAGGCTGAGCTTGATGTCTTTCCCTCGGGCTATTGCCTTCGCCAGCTGCTGCTCATACTCGGCTTTTTGACGCTGTTTTTCTTCTTCAGCGTAACGCTGCATTTCTTTTATTTGTTCCGGAGAAGGCCCGGGAAGAATTTCCCCAGGTTGGGTCGCTTGCGCGTGGACGGCAGTTGCGGTGACCAAAAGGACGGCAAGGAAGGCGAGGAAGCTGCCGAGAGTTTTCATCGGATTGGGGCTCTCTTGGGTTGAGTATTGTGGATCGGTAAAGTCGTTTCTTTCCCTAGCGAGAGCCAGCTGGCCATGGGGACATGGATTTTCAGAAAAGACGAGGAATCCGTCGGCGAAGAGCTGCTTGAGGCGAGAATGGCGGCCGGGGTGGGCTGTCAGGAAAGCGAGCAGTTTTCGGGGCGGTCCGTCGCGGGGAGTAATGAGGGCGTCATCCAGCCTTAGATTGTCGTAGCAGAAGTCGTGAGACTATTGAATTTCCGAATTCTTGCGATTCCGGCCACGTCAAAAACCAAGCTTGGAACCTCACTCTACGCTTTTGGCCCAAGTTGTTTGAGGACGGTCTGGGTGATCTGGTCGTTGTAAGCATTGAGCTTCCAGGTGGCCCGGGCAAGCCACGAAGTACCATCTTTAGTAGCAATTGCCCTGGTTCTTGGATCAGAAGAAGTGCTGACCGTCCCACGTCGCAGGATTTACCATTACCGTTTTACGTATTTCGTCCCGTAAGGAAACCGACTTTGTTTCCGCACCGCGTTCGAGAACCAATTCGTAGATCCCCCATTTCATCTGCAGCGCGGCGAGAGTGAAAGCGACGCAGGATGTAGCCTTCGGGCTCGCCCCAGAACGGAACCCTAGGCGGACGCCTTTTCGAACGGTCCCACGTTTCCCAACGAAGTCTTGCAATCCGCTTCTTGACCACGTCACGACATCGAAAGGTGGTCCGAAGCAGTTGCAGCGGCTCCAAGTCGGTTGCGCGGTTGTCAGCGATTCCAGCGATCAGGATGGAGCCGTAATCAAAGCCAGTTGATGGGTCCACCGTAAGGGGCTGGCTATTCGACGAGATCGACACGGCATATCCATGTTCGTTGTCGGCGTCGTCAATTGTTGCGACAAGATTGCCACCGTCCAGTTTGGACGCGACGGATTCGACGATTGCGTCTTCTTCTTCGCGCCAGTCGACCCAAACGAGAACGACTTCATCATCGAATACGGACTGTGGCTCCGAAGAGAGTTGGCGATAGAAGTCTCTGTTCATTCTTGCAGCGGGATAGCGTTAAGGGTAACCGGGCCGGCGCGGTTGCTCTTCCATTTTGAAAACGCGCGTTCGCCGGCTCCGCGTTCACTGAGAAGCTACTTGACGCGTAGCCTAATACGAATCGTTTTGTTATCCGGCGTACTTGAGGCAGTGAACGATTGTCATCACGTCGGACGATTCAGCGTATCGGGAGTGCATTGTATACGGTGCTTGCAGATTCACGTTGATGCGAGGCGATGAGCATCGGCTCGACCGCTCCCATAGAGCGACTCTCGCCAAACAAAACCAACTCAGATGGAGACAAGCGACGGCTATTCACGCGATGTCAAATTCTTAGTGGTCTTAGTGGTTATCACGCGTTCAATGGTGGGGCATCAAGCCTTGTCACTGAGCTATAGTCGATTTCAATCTCTGGCGGGTCTTCAGGGTTGAATTCAATCCATTCGTCGTCGACCAAAAGTTCAAGTCGCCCGAAAATTGGGCTTCCGGTCTCCCTGCCGGGGACGCGCGCTGGTGTTATCCAGTCCTGCTGGCAGTGAATCTGTTGGTCTTCTGCAGCAAACCACGTGATGGACGAATCCCCGTAGTCGTCGATTACGCAGGCAATGGCTTCAGAAACGGATTCGAACCAGTCATCACCTTTAGAGCCGCCATCGAATTCGGACGCGAACTCAAACAGTAGAGCAGCATTGTGTTCGATTTCGACAATCATCACTCGTGCTACGTCTGGATCGTTCTCTATGACGGCAATGTATCGCAAGGCGTATTGTTACTCGTTTTGATTGAGCGTGATAACGATTAAGGTAACCGGCACGAAGAGAAGACGATCCAGGTCGCGCGACTATTTTGAGTGCTTATGGTCATCCACATCCTAACAAGTATGTCTATTGCGTGAGCCGTTCATGCCGTTGCTAGGTGGCCGATGTGCCGAACACCGTTCCAACCGTGTGAGCTTCCCGCACGCGTCAGCGTCTCGGTTGAAACCGATCAACTGTGAGAGTCTGCCGTTTTCCCATTCTAAAGTTGTCGATATGTAGAATCACCGTTTTACTATCACGAAGCTCACCGATCGGGGAAATAAGCGTTCGCACCGCTGTTCCCTCTGTCAATTCGGTTAGATGGATTGGTTCTTGCCCGGTCAACTGCACCGCAACGATTCGGCAACCAGTTATGGATCGAATAGCTGCGTCGGGAGCGATCCATAGATCGCCATCACGATATTGCAGCGAGAGGCCAAGTGTATAGTTTGGGACGTGGCTTGTGTTGTACATTGTCAAGTACTCGTCGTCAAAGAAAGCCGAGTTGCAATCGAATGACTTCGCCAAGGCGTTAATGTAGATGGAGACTACGTCTGATTCGTCCATGGCAGCGACGTGACCTGATACACGTTTGTATCGGGACCGTAGAAACCGTCGGGCTTCTTTTTCCCCAGTTGAGTTATTCGATTTTTCGAGCAGGAATTCATACTTCATGCGCCGTCGCCATCTTTCGTCGCATGCGGCCTGCGTGGAAGCGTAGGTTGGGTATTCGAGGGGCATTGATTCATCGAGTGAGAAATCGGGGGTGTCGCTCAAGAGGCGATTGATCAAGGTCGAGTTTGCCTCAAGGCGTGATCTGAATCGCTTGGCGACTTGCAGCGCGAAGCTAACGTCGCCTGTTTCTGCGTCTGCTAGAAGCGTGCCAGATGATTTCGCAAATTCAACAGCATCAGAATCAAGGAAATGCATGCGGTGAGGATCAAGGGAACGCATGTATTGTCGAGCCCATCGAGTCGAAAATACCCGTTGATCAACTTTCCGGCGAAGGTGCTTTTCTTGCAGCAGCCTGGTAGCACACCGCAATGCATCAACCTCGTGCTTTTCTGCGGCGCTCACAAAGAACGGGCCGACGCCAAAAACTGTGAGGACGACAATCGCCAATCTGAATTTCAGCATGGACTTGGCCCACCTAACGTCAAAAATCACCGGGCACGAACGAAAACCCAACCCTTACACTCGCCCGAATGAGTGCTCCGCGTGCATTTTTTTTGTTGCCCGACGTGTGAATCGCCGAATGGTTTCCGTCTGAGTTGGGCACTGTGGTCTCGTTGGTGATATTTCAATGTCAGTTTAACAACCAAATAGCCAACCCAAGGAGTGTTAAGCCAGCGCCCACGCTAGGGATGGCGAATAATGTCCACCATGCGAATTTGTACCAATCTACATTGTACGGGAACGGAAGCGTCGCACGATCTGTCGAGGACATTCCATTTCGAAGCAGGATGTCATCAACATCACGGCGGCAACGATTCAACGAATGTCCGGTGTGGTTCCTATATGAAGTGCCGCGACCTTCCCTTGCGTTTTCCAAACCGCCACGACTTCTGTGTGTAGTGCTCGCAACTGGTCAAGTCGGCGCCGTTGATAGGCGTACGGAAGGTCCAGGTAGGCGATGAAACACTTTTCAAGGAACCGTAACATGACAACGCATCACGGGAAGTTCAGTCGGATAACGTTAAGCATAACCGGGTGCGAAGAGTTGGCGATCCACTTCGCACGACCGTTTTGAGCACTCCGCGTTCACGATCGTTTTGTTAGGCCGCATTTTCCCCATCCGTTTACCACGGGGAGCTGCGGTTTTCTATTCCGTGGAAGTGGCAATTGGTCGTTGTGACGTAATTGGATTGTCTGTGTTAAAGGCGGCGACGATGATTGTGACCGCTGTAAGAGTTGCAAGCAAGTTCATAAGGCTAAATGTTCGCGTCCGCATCACACGACTGGTAACGAAGCACAGAAATGCACCGGCGAAACAAAACGCCAAGTCCCAAACGGCACCCAGAATTGACCAACGTGTATTGCTGGTGCCAAATGAACCACGAAGAATACGGTAGCTGTCCAAACGTTGCAGTGACCAGCGAGGATAATAGAGATAAGAGCTGGTT
This sequence comes from uncultured Pirellulaceae bacterium, assembly GCA_964397295.1. Taxonomy (GTDB): domain Bacteria; phylum Planctomycetota; class Planctomycetia; order Pirellulales; family Pirellulaceae; genus CAYNJG01. The sequence goes on along the minus strand of CAYNJG010000167.1, from coordinate 3,845 downwards.
TTGAAATCGTCAATTCTAAATGCGACTGGCCAGCCGAATTCTACGATGCCGGTTCGTCTTAGGGACTGAGCATTTGTTGTGAAGACAAAAGTGTTTTGAACTCGTGGGCGAACATTGACGACAAGCAGCAAACATCCAACGCAGACAGGAACGACTAAGACACTAGCTAATGTACGCTTTGTCATTTTGATCGCTTGAGGCATAACGTTAAGGATAACCGGGTGCGAAAAGTTGACGAACCACTTCGCACGACCGTTTTGAGCACTCCGCGTTCATCCGGTTGTTCGTCGGACTCTGAAGCGGTGAACGATGTGCCAATCGAATGTGTCTAAACGTCGGAGTCGGGCAGGCAAATGTCGATACCGAGTTGTGCGTCGATTTCCGCCCAACACTCGCGTACATATTCAAAAACTGCGTGTTCATTGGAATCGGGATTTCGTTGGCGAAACGACCCAGGAAAACCGACGCAGCCACATTTGCGGGATGTCATTACATTCGATTTCGTTTCCCCGAATTCATCTTCGCGGTCTTGGCATCTTGCCCAAAACCAGTGCGCGACCCACATCATACCATCGTAAATCTCGCCGGCGCTCTGTCGGTTTGTTGCCCCAACATACATTTGCGGACGGTTATGCATGTGGGCAATAGTGTTGTTCGCCTCTGCGAGAATGTCTTCTGCGGACTTCATCCGTTCACCCGTTCGTTATCCCGCCGAATATCGTTTAGTAATCGTGATTTCCACTGGATTCACCTAAATCAGTCTAACGGGTGTTTGGAAACTAGCGGTTTGCTAACAGGTTGCTGCCAACGTCGAGCGAACCGAATCCCAAAGCACACCCCCGACCAACATGGACGAGACGAATATCGCAATGATAGTGTAATTGAATGTATCGTCTCCAAATTGTCGATTACTGATCCAAGGTGAATTACCAACCTAGGTCTTAACCACGATGCACCTTGTTTGCTCAGCCCGTATTGTTCTTCAACGATCTGGGGACGGAGGCCAATTTGATTCATCGCATCTCATTGTTCATGGTCGTCGTAGTTAATGAACCCATGATCCACCAGAATGAACATCAAAAGTGAAATCGCAGCGAAAAAGGCACATAGCAGCGAAGGAAGAATTGGCCGGAAAGGTGGTGTGAACATTCCAGAAATGCCGAATCCGCCCATCACACCTATGCCGATCACGAACATCGCCCGAGTCTTAAGTTTGCGAAAATCCGGTGGGGACTCCTGCGAAGTCAGAGGGCGACCACGAAACCAACGGTAGGCTATCAATGGCACAATCCATATGAATTGAACAGCAACGGCGAGCCCGAGCTTTTTCAAAAAGAGCAGATCTTCATCCATGATTTAGCCGGATAACATCTGCCGTAACCGGACACAACGGAAGACTATGATTTCAGTTGCCGCGTGATTGAGTGCTCCGATTCACGGCTTTGTTATGTGCCGCCGTCGATCAAGATCGCGAAGGAATGAGTTTTGGATTCTACATCAGCGAGAACGTCAGGCAATGCGTAAATCGTGTTCACAATTGAGTGAGGGTTTGGGATCGTGTCTGATTGTTTGCGGTAGTCATGAACGATCGTGCCACGACGGCGAACCCAAGCCATTGACCGCGTGACCCATCTTTCATATTCAGGACCGACGCGATTGAGGCTACTGGGAGGGGCCAAAACTGTGTTTTGACCAATTCGGTTGTCCCGTTCGACACCGCGCTTATAGCAGAGCAAGGGCGACAAATCTGAATCGACCATTTTATCATTGTTTGTCAGACCGCGTTCATCCCACTCTTCGGCGGCGAATAGGTTCTTGACGAGGCTGTCATGTGTAGGGCCGGCAACAGTTGGCTTTGCCGTATGCCAGATGATGTCGCCGTGGGCAGGTTGATGAAGGTAGAGCAGCAACGGAGCAGGAGGTTTGGAGATATCATCGACGGAGAAGTCATCGCAAAGTTGCATGCGACCGTCGGTGACATCGTAGACGAGCGTATCGGGAGTCTTCGTGAGGTATCGCAGCACGTCGCGCTCTTCGCTAGGACTACAGAAGAACTCGACTTGCGCGGTCATGGCTGCCCTTGGCACATAACGTTAACGATAACCGCGTGCGAAGAGTGGACCATCCCTTCGCGCGAGTGTTTTGAGCACTCCGGTTCACTTGACGCGTCGTAGCCTAACACGATCACTTTGTTATGCGGTGATTCTTGCAAGTTGGTTGGGATGTTATTTGAAGCATGAATCTTAGCAAATTGTCAAAACAGCGAACCAGCACCGCCGCAGCCGCGTCTTTGGATGGGTACAGCACCGTTCAATCTCAATTGGGAGAACATTGTGGATTCAATTACCGTAGAGCTACGCGCCGCTGAGGGTGGTGACGACGCGAAACTGCTAGTTCGCGAGCAAGTTGGAATTTATGCTAAGGCGTGCAAGTTGCGGTCTCTTTAGGTGCACGATCGTCAGTGAACTGCCCGGTATTGTCATTCTTGGGATAACGGGCAATGGAGCTTGGGACCTGTTTCGGGAGGAAGCGGGCGGTCATCGCTGGCAACGAATACCGCCAACGGAAAAACGGGGTCGCACGCAAACCAGCACATTTACTGTCGCTGTTCTTCAATCAGAACGCTCCAGCAGCTTATTCGATCTCTCGGATGTGGTATTTCAGACAACCAAAGGGTCAGGACCGGGCGGCCAGCATCGAAACAAGACCGAGTCTGCTGTTCGCGCCATCCATCAGCCAACCAATACGGTTGTGTTCTGCCAAAACGGTCGATCTCAACATGGGAACAAGGCTGAAGCGATAAAGCTGCTGAAGAGGAAGGTTGAGGCCTTGGCTGCCATGTCGGCCGCGAATCAAACGAGAGGCCAGCGTGCTGGTCAGATAGGTTCGGGGCAACGCGGTGACAAGATTAGAACCGTCCAAGTTCAAAACGGTCGTGTCGTGAATCATCTCAACAACCGCAAGATAGCGTTGAAACACTACCGAAAAGGCGAGATATGGCGCCTGAACGAGTAGTTGCTTGGCAAACGCATGAACCGCATAACGTCTACCATCACCGGGTTGCCGCCAGCGACGTGGATTTCAAATTCGGCCCGGATCGGCAACTCCGGTGCAACGTCACGATTAACCGGGTGCGAAGAGTGGACCATCCAACTTCACGCGACTGTTTTGAGCACTCCGCGTTCACCCGTTCGTTATCCCGTCTTTGTCGTTGTCCCTAATTTTCTATTGGTCCATGCGTGAATCAATCGCTGCCATTCGTCCTGAGGGTCAACAGTGGAGTGTGGTACGTAGATCGATACGCCGTTTTCTGGAATCAGGAAAATACCATTAGTCGCCGTTATGATTTCGTCAAATGCATCCATTTTGACTCTCGAGTATCCCATGCTCGACGTCGTTTTCATTTCGTTTTCGTCAAATTCAATATCTATAGTCTTCTCGCCACCAATGGCTTTAAGCCTAGCATTTACCCAGCGTGATTTGTGTGTAACAGCGCGAAATAGCTCGTAGAACCCAAGCGACGAAAAGACTATCCCGACCAGCCATTGTTGACGAAACAGAATGGTCATTCCGATGCCAAAGAGGATCAGCGTGATGGCCATCGATGTGGCGCGCCGTTGCCATTTACTTCGATGAACCAGCCAGTCGCGGTAGTTCGTTTCGTAGTACTGACGGTCATAAACAAGATGTGCGGTTGCCTGCATGTGGACTTAAGTGGGATAACGCCTGCCGTACCGGGCACGAACGGAAGACTATGATTTCAGTTGCCGCGTGTTTGAGTGCTCCGCGCTCATGCGGTTGATACTCATCATGTCCTTGCTTGAGCGAGCGAACTTTTCCATTAC
>CAYNJG010000166.1:0-16846 GCA_964397295.1 uncultured Pirellulaceae bacterium | reverse complement strand
GTTTGATGTTCTGGAGTTCGGCTTCGCATTTCAAATCTTGAGATACAGGAAGCAGTAGCTCGATTAAACGATCGGAAGCCTCCGGTACGGTTTGTACTGAGTAGTCGTAGGTATTCACAATATTCGCCTGCACGCCGTAACGACAAGCTCGCCACTTGTTTTGGCGAACCATCATGGGATGGCAATCGAATTGATACGTTCCCGCGTCGATTTCATCAGATAATGCTTTTACGAGACATTGAATCAGCGCAGCCAAGGAACAAACGTCATCGAGGTGTCCCGGCATATCGCAGACACGAACTTCGACCGTACCGAAGCCATGGTGCGGTCGAACGTCCCACCAGATTTCGCGAATCGTATTAATGAATCCCGTCTCGACCATGTGGTGAACGAGCCAAACGTACTCGCTCCAATTCCGCATCAACGTCGGCAGACCCGCCGTTGGTAAGCCCTCCATGATCTTCGAGCGGTGTGACGCAAGACCCGTGTCTCTATTCTCCCAGAATGGACTGCTACAGCTAAGTGCGAGGAGCGTCGGTAAGTGTTGCATGATCCGGTCGCAAATCATGACCGCTTTGTCGCCCGAGTCCACGCCGACGTGCACGTGCAAACCGAAGGTAGCCAGCCTTCTTGCCATCTCTTGCAGTAAGTCGACGAGATTCTGATAGCGAGGATCGTCGGTGATGGACTGATCTTTCCAGTGACTAAACGGATGCGTAGCTCCCCACCACAGCCGAATCCCTAAGTTGTCTGCAGCGTGCTGGAGCAACTTAACCTTGTTCGCGATATCTTCCCGAGCTTGGGAAACGGTAACGCAAACGTCACTGTTGATCTCGACGCAGTTTTGCATCAGTTCCGGTTTGAATTGAGTAGCAAAATCTCTCGGAATGTTGTCTATCAGATCCTGTGCTCGACTCGTGAGCTCAAATGATTCGCCGTCCACCAGGGCGAGTTCGACCTCAATGCCCAAAGACGGGCGATCGTTTGACTTAAATTCGAGCTTGGCCATGACGTCACTCCATTTCGTCTGGTTCGCGGCAGGTACATTGCGAGCTTGCTAAGCCCGCGCGGGATCAAAGTACTCGATCACGGTAGCAACAAGCAACTTCACTCCGATTGCTATCACGCGTTCATCGATATCGAAATTGGGCGAATGCAACGGGTGCTTGCCGATCTGCTCGCTGGATGAGCCAATGCGAAACATAGCCCCGGGAATGTGTTCCAAGTAATACGAAAAGTCTTCTCCGCCCATGCTGGGCTGGCCAATTGGTTCGATAGCGTCGCTGCCCAACAGTTTTCTCGCGGCATCTTTGATCACAGCCACAGTCCCTGTGTCGTTCACTACCGAAGGCGCTGAAAACCCAAGTCGCCATTCAATCTTGCAACCCGTTTGATTCGTGAGGGTGTGTGAGATTTCGTGAATCGCTTTCAGTGCCGTCTGCCGTGCGTCTCGGCGATGCGACCGAAGCGTGCCAGACAGCAGGGCTTCGTCCGGAATGACGTTAGCAGAATGACCCGCCTGAAATGCACCAACGGAGATCACTGTTGAATCGCTAGGCCCAGGTCCACTGCGAACGGTTGCGTAGACTTGCTGCAACCATTGCGTGGCGACGTCAATTGGGTCGATCGTCTCGTGCGGTCGAGCACCATGTCCGCCCTGCCCTTTGAAACGAACTTCAAACAGATCGCAGTTGGCCGTGATTACTCCAGGGCTAAGACCAATCCGCCCTACCTTTCGCGTCGGGTCAACGTGTAAGGCGACTATTTCATTTACGTTCTCAATCGACGCATTATTAATCATGTAACTCGCGCCAGTTGCTGTTTCCTCCGCGGGTTGAAAGATGGCCCTCACGCCAATGGGCCAAGGCAGCTGGCCATTTTTTCGCATCGACTCCAATACTCGGATCGCACCCACAAGTATCGTGGCGTGTACGTCGTGGCCGCAGGCATGCATCGCGTTGTCATGTGTACTTCGATAATCCACTTGCTTAGCATCCTGCAGCGGCAACGCGTCGAGATCCGCACGCAATGCCAGACGTCTAGCTGGCTGCTCAGTCGATGTGATGTCGCAGGTGAAGCCTCGCTCTTCGTTGGCAACATTGCAGTTAAGCGAAAGTCTTTCAATAATCCCGACGAGGTGTTTCGTGGTCTGGAACTCTTGGTTCGAGAGCTCTGGGTGACGATGCAAATACGACCTTAATTGAATAAGTTCGTCCTGCATCGCGTTGGTTTGCACTTCGATGGTGCTCAGCCAATCTTGGTCAAGAGAAGATGTCAAATTCGTACTTTCGAACGCGGTTCCGGCTTGTACTAGTTTAGTTCACGCCAATCGACGAACGGCCCAGCAATCCCTAGAATTCCGATACGTTTTGCTTCGTCAGTTTTGCGCTGCCGGGATACGTCATCTTCTGTGAGAACGCCGATTCATGCCAACCCCAACCCATTCATTTACAGCCAGCGAAGACACGCCGCCGGTCGTGGTGGCTGCGATTAAATCCTGGATTAGTGATCTTTCCTGGTCCCAGGTCCGAAAGCTCATGAGTACACGGCGCGTAATGGTCGGCCATTCACTTTGTTTGGATGAATCTCGAAAACTTAGCCCCGGCGAAACCGTTTCTGTGTTTGAGCATTCACTGCCGTTTCCGCCGAAAGCTGATGCCGTCACGGTAGAGCACATCGATCGTGACATCGTGGTAGTCAACAAGCCAGCACGAATGGTAACGCTGCGTCATAAGAAGGAACGCTCTTGGACGCGATCGAAGAAGGAACTGCAACCAGCACTCGAGGAAGTTGTTCCCGATCTGATCTACAGCACCGACCGTGAGGATCGGCCGCCTGTGATATCCGTGCATCGTATTGATAAGGACACGAGCGGACTGTTAGTTTTCGCCAGGCACGAGCAAGCAAAGAATGCGCTGATTGAACAGTTCGCAGCACATGATGTGGTTAGAACATACCGAGCGATCGTGTTGGGTAAGCCGGGGCATCAAACTGTTCGATGTCGATTGGTACGAAATCGTGGCGATGGTCTGCGTGGAAGTACGACGCATGAAACGAACGGCAAGGAGTCGGTGACCCACATCGAGCCGATCAAAACCTTCCGGGCAAAAGACGGACTTGAGTACACCGAAATCCAATGTCAACTCGAAACGGGGCGAACGCACCAGATTCGCATCCATCTCACCGAATTGGGCCATCCTGTTTGCGGCGACAATGTGTATCGAAGCAAGTTTGGAGAAGAGCCGACTCCTGATCGCAGTTCCGCGCCTCGATTAGTTTTGCACGCAATGGAATTAGGCTTTAGTCACCCAACGACTGGCGAAGCACTGCACTTCCAAGCCAACTGGCCGGGCGATCTAAAACGGTTCCGAGAACGTATCGAAAGTTAAACACGCAAACACTCTCGCAGCCCATGGGTCGTTTTACTCGCTTTTGCAGAGGACTACTTCACAGCCGTAACTAAGGTCGTAAGATGGCCACCCACCAGGGATTCCACCATCTGAAAAAGACCGAAGCGACGGGCTATGCGAAGTATCAAGTTGTTCATTTATTGCGTTGTGTCGTGTTTGACCATCGCGACCGCCGTTATGGAAGCAAACGCCTCTTCCTACATTGAATGGCGAGCCGAAATGGCCGATGCGAAACGGGAATCAAGGTCGGATAGCAAGCCGATGCTGGTGAAGGTTTCGACTAGTTGGTGCACGTACTGCGTAAAGATGCAACTCGAGACTTTTGACGATCAAGCCGTCGTCAAACATGTGGAGGAGTGCTTTGTGCCATTGGCAATCGACGGTGATAAGCATAAGCAGCTTATTCAACGACTGGGGATCGACACGTTCCCCACGACGTTAGTCGTTAGTCCCAACATGCGTGTAGTGAAAAAGATTGTCGGTTTTCGGTCGGCGAATCAACTGCAGGCCGAGTTGGTTGGCGTCTGCCAAGAAGAGCAGAACGCCTTACCAAAATCGAAGACATCGCGCCCCCGAAAATCTGTCTTTGGAATAAGCGATCCCGTTTCAATTCAACTAACTGGGATTCCTTTGAATGGCAGCCCAAAGCTGACAACTGTTCACGCCGGTTTTCGACTCGCGTTTCACAACAAAGCGAACCTCGATGAATTCTTGCGCAACACGCAGCGTTATTGGCCAGTTGTGAACGGAATGTGCGTCGTAAGCGTGCTTGACCGAGGCGACATGAAGTACGGACGCCCAGATATCTCGTTTGAGTATCAAGGTCGTAAGTGGTTGTTTGCAACGGCAGAGCATCGTGAACTATTCCAAGCGAATCCCCGCGATTATGTTTCGCGGCTTCGTGACTTTGCAAAGTCGAAGCGAAACAAGCGAAGCTCGGCCAACTCGATTAGCTCGGCGAACTAATCGTTTTGAGGTCTTCAAAAAAATGCGGATAGGTCTTCGCCGTACAACCAGGATCACGAATGACCACGCCAGGTACCTTTAAACCGGGCAACGCGAGACTCATAGCCATTCGGTGATCGTCGTACGTGTCGATCTCGGCTGGCGACAATTGGTCCGGCGGAGTCACACGGAATCCGTCGTCAAATTCGTCCACCGTCGCACCAAACTTGCGAAGCTCAATGGCCAAGTTTCCGATGCGGTCGGTTTCTTTGTGCCGGTTGTGTGCGATACCGCGGATGGTTGTCGGGCCTTCAGCGAACAGTGCAACAGCGCTAAGGGTTTGTGCTGTATCGCTGACGTCGGCCATGTTGCAGTCGATGCCTCGCAACTTACCGGTGCCCTTAATGGAAATACCAGTGGATGTCTGAGTAATTTCACAACCCATTTGGACGAGCAAATCGCAGAAACCGACGTCGCCTTGCAGAGAGTCTCGCGAAAGTCCAAGTACTTCAGCTTCGCCGCCGGTAATTGCGGCTGCTGCCCAAATGTAACTGGCGGCCGATGCGTCTGGTTCGATCGCGTATTCTTTGCCAACGTAGCTTGAAACCGGTACTGCGAATTGCGTTTCGTCAGATTCGACTTCGACACCAAACTCCGCCATGACGGCTGTCGTCATCTCAACGTACGGCCGAGAAATAAGCTCGCCGTCGAGTTTAATAATTGTCGGCTCGTTTGCGTAAGGAGCCGCCATCAGCAGTCCGCTCAGATACTGACTACTAATGTTTCCTCGAATCGTGACGTTCCCGCCAGTTAGACCGTTGGCCTCGACCCGAACCGGCGGACATCCCGTTTCGCTCTTCGCGCTTGCACCGAGACTAGTTAACGCATCCAGAAGATCCGTAATCGGGCGTTCTCGCATTCGAGGTACGCCATCAATGGTGTAGGTGCCATGGCCTAGGCAAAGCATGGCGGTCAGAAACCGGACCGACGTCCCGCTATTCCCGATGAAAAGCTCAGCATTCGATGCGGGCAATGCCCCGGCGCATCCGTTGATCCGAACTGCGGTCTCGGACGACTGCTTCTCAACAGCGATCGCAATGCCAAGCTTTCGCAGGCTGTCGTTCATCACGTGTGTATCGTCGCTCTCAAGTGGTTGTAGGAGCGTCGACTCACCACGAGCTAGCGCCGCGCAGATGTAGGCGCGGTTTGTGATGCTTTTTGAACTTGGGGGGCGGATTGCTGCGAGGACGGGACCACTAGGGACGACTTGGATATGATCGGCTGTCATTACTGATTCGCGACCTTCCACAGTTTTGAAGCACCTCTAACAAAGAGTGCACCGTCCGATATCGCAGGAGAGCCCAAGACATCGCCATCGAATTTGTAATCGGCGACTTTCTTACCATCCGTGTTCACGATCGTCAGTTGTCCGGAGTCGTTGACGGAGTAGATATGCTTACCGGCGAGTACGGGACTCGCCCAATATTTTCCTCCAACTCGAGTCTGCCACAACTGATCGCCAGTCTGGGTGTCGACGCAATTCATGACGCCTGCCCGATTGATGAAGTACATCCTTTCACCGTTGATGATCGGGCTAGGGCTCGGACTGATTTTCTTCGAATCCCACGCGAGCGTTGGCGTAGTATTAGTTCGGTCCAAAACAAGGAACGTGGAACCCGGAACGTAGATTCGCTTCTCCGTAACTACCATCATTGGAATTCCACCGACGTCGGCTTCATACTTCCAGGTCTCGTCGCCACTTTTAATGTCGTGCGCAGAAATGCCATCGTCTGACTTCAGCAAAACAAGTCCGTCCGTGCCATTGGTCGATGGCAAGTAAACGGGCGAGGTCCAGTTGGATGACTTTGGTCGTTCCTTTCGCCAAAGCGTTTTTCCATTTGCGACGTCCATTGCTTCAACGAACGATTCGCCTTGATTCTCCACTTGGCAGATTGTGACGCCATCCGCTAATACCGGAGAGGATGCCATACCTACATCATTGCCAGCACGTGGGTTGTCGTGCCCAAGTCCGCGATACCATTTGAGATCACCATCAAGCCCGAGGCAGACCAGATCATTGGAAGAAAAGAAAGCAACGATGCTCTCGCCATCAGACGCAGGCGTAGGTGCTGCATTTGCGCTGGTTGGATGGCAAAGCGTACGACCAGTGGCCCAGAACTGTCGGTGCCAACGCTTTTCGCCTGAGCCAGCGTCGTAACTAATGACATGTAGTCGATCGTTTCGCTGACCACTCGATGCGGTGACGACTACTTGATCGCCCACCACGATTGGACTGGAAACGCCGCGCCCTGGCGTCTCGACTTCCCACTTGATCGCTTTTTCGTCGCAAGAAATCGGTGCGTCACCTTCCGCGACTCCGCTGGATGCTGGACCTCGAAACGCCAACCAGTCGGCGTGAGAACTAACGCACATCGTTAGCCAGACTAAGCATGCGAAGAGTAGAGACTTCATTTGATTGCTTTCGTGTTTGTGCTCTGCTTTAGATGTATTTACTTACTGGGGCGTACTGCAGTACCAAGCGAATCGCAGACTCTTAGTTTGAAGGCCCAGTCCTGTGCCCATGATTCCGTTTGCTCGTTCTGACAGATTTTCATCAGGATCTGATTCGTGCCTGATTTCAATGAGGCTTTCGAGATGTATTGATCGAAACCACCGCCCGAATGGTACACCTCGTTTTCCATTACCAGCTCGCCGTTCACCCAGATCTTGTGCGCGTTCTTTGATTCGAGGCGAAGTTCGACGTCTTGGGCTTTCATGGAGACAAACTCGGTTACCGCATACCCGGTGACCCCCATCTTTTTCCCGATCACTTCGTTCAAGTCGACCTTGGCATACTTATCTTCTGAAGTGTGCGGTATCCACTGAACTTCTCCAGAATCGCCTTTATACGAATCCTTGGCACCCAGGTCGTTCTCGGGGCCGTAAGCCACGTCGAAACCACTCATGTCCTTGTTGTTGAACGTGCCAATCACTTTCCAGGTCGGCAAGAAGCCAAAATGTTCCTGCAAATTCACTTCCTCACCAAGCTCTTTGAGCTTGTCTTGCAGATCTTCTACTTGATCCAAGTCCCTCGCGGCAGTGAGCACAGTCTGGTAGTGCTTGATTACTTCGGCACCCTCAAGATTGGCGGCGACGCTTATAGCGTGATCCACCGCATCGCGACGCATTTCGAGACTGCTGTCGTTGAGCATTTTCGGAATGATTCTGTCGTGAGCTTCCTCATTTACTTGCTTGAGCCACTCGTAAGCGAGACGTCTAGCCTTCGGTGCATACTCTTGGTCGAAAACAATCGCCTCAAAAGTATCCGCCGGCAGACTATTACCTTCCTTTAAATGACGCTCGATAATTTGATCGACTGCAGCCCGCAGCCAATTTGCGGCCAATGGATTCTCTCCGTTTACTGCTTTTAGGATCTCAGGAGCTTTCTCAATGGGAGCTTCTCCGATCAGCTTCCACGCTTTGATGGCTTCATCATGAGCATGACCACCGTTGCCGATTTTATTGATCGCCGCCAGCGCAGGAGTGATGGCTGAGTCTTGGGCCGATGCTGTCGCTAACACAAAGAGCAGAATCGTTGCTGTAAATATTGGGCAATTTCGCATGCGTGTTTCTCCGTAAGAAGGTCGAAACGCAATTGTAACGAAACGAACTGAGTTATGTGCGGCGGGAAAATCAACTCGATTCTGGAGTTTATGCGATCGTGAGCTGGCTCTTCCAATCGAGGAATCGTCTGCGCACGCAGCTTTGGAGTACAATAAGATACAGCAAACTGTGTGGATCGGTATTCGACTTTGACGTTAGGCTTCCTCTTAACCAATCTAGTTGCGAATTGTGGTGGTGAGAAAGTATGACGGAATCGTTGCATCGGGTTTTAATTGTAGAAGATGACGCGGATTTGGCTTCGATGGTCAGTGATTTCTTGACTGAGTCAGGGTTCGAGACTTCCATCGAAGGACGGGGAGACGTCGCGGCAAAGCGGATTCTCTCGGAAACGCCGGATGCGGTGGTGCTTGACGTCGGCTTGCCGGGGCTTAGCGGTTTCGAAGTTTGCCAAGCCGTTCGAAACAATTACGCCGGTGCTATCATTATGCTTACGGCTCGCGGTGATGAGGTCGATGAAGTCATCGGTCTTGACGTCGGCGCCGATGACTATATGTCTAAGCCCGTTCGGCCTCAGGTTCTGTTGGCAAGGCTCAGGAGTCACCTTCGCCGACAGCCTACCAGCCCCGACACCTCGCAGCCGATCGTTGTTGGTACTCTCGCGATCGATCCGTCACGTCGGTCTGTGATGTTGGGAGAAACGAGGCTTGAGTTAACGACGGCTGAGTTCGATCTGCTTAGGCTGCTGGCGGAAAAAGCCGGCCAAGTGTTGAGCCGTACGGAAATTTATCCGAAGCTCTATGGTTTGAAGTATGATGGACTAGATCGATCACTAGATCTTCGCATTTCGCGATTACGGAAAAAACTGGGTGACGACCCAGCTCGGCCGGAACGCGTTAAGTCAGTGCGCGGAGTGGGCTACATGTTGTCCTTGGAACAATGACTCGACTATTCTTTCGCTTCTATGTCGGCGTCTTGCTGATTCTCTTTGCCGCGTGGTGGGTGCAAACACTAGCGTATCGGCACAATGTGTCTGAACAAAATGCGCGTGTGGTAGAAGAGGCCATGGCCGGTGGCGTTCGTGTAGCTCGAGATTGGTTAGAGTCGGACCCGAACCCAACGGAAGATGAAGTAGAGCAAGAACGACGCCGTGCTGAACGGCTCGAGGAAATCAAGCCTCGCTTCGAGTTCCCCGTCAACGTGCTCTCGATTGACGACCAGCATTTTACGGAAGCTGCCTCATGGCGGCTTCAGCACTATGGTGACATTGTGCTTTATTCTGGCCAGCGATTGGAGGACGCAAGTGAACAAGGAGTATCCCTGCCGAAGCGCGGTAGCTTTGTAGCAACGCGATTCAGAGATCCTCGTTTTGTGGTGACGATGGGTCCACTTCCCAAATTCGTCGGTCCCGAACAGAGCGCCCTGCTAACTGGTCTAGGAACGATACTGTTGTTGGCCGCCGCCGCGATCGCGGTTCTGCTTCGTCCGGTTGCACGCCAACTTCGATCGGTGGAAACAACGGCTACCAAAATTGCCGCCGGTGATCTGTCTGCACGCATCGAAAAAGAGCAGGTCCCGCACGGCCATTCACTTGCTTCGGCGTTTAACACCATGGCGGATCGCACGCAAAACCTACTACGAACGCAGCGAGAACTATTGCAGGCGGTTTCGCACGACTTGCGTACACCACTCGCGAAAATGCGTTTTTGCGTTGATTTGATTGGGTCGGCAAAGACCGAAGAAGAACGCAACGCGAGACTGGCTTCTTTAGACGACTCGACAGAAGAATTAGACGCGCTGGTTGGCGAACTGCTGAACTATGTTCGCATGGAAACAGACGAACACGTTGTCGCTCGAGAATCACTCAACGTATCTAATATGGTTGAAGACCTCCTTGATCGCCGTCGCGAGTTACATCCTGATATCGAGTTCGATGTAGAGATCCCAAAAGGGCAAGAGCTATTAGGCAATCCAAACGGTGTTCAGCGAGTGCTTGCCAATCTCGTTGGCAACGCGTGTCGTTTCGCGCGGAACAAAGTACGTGTCTCATCCACACGCCAGAATGGACACGTTTCCTTGCTTGTGGAAGATGACGGTCCGGGAATTCCCCTGGCCGATCGCGAGCGCGTCTTTAATCCGTTCGTGAGATTACAGCAAGAAGAAGACTCAGCACCCACATCGGGCGTGGGTCTTGGACTAGCCCTTGTTTCTCGAATACTTCAGCGTCACGGTGGCGCAGTCGCCATCGACGACAGTGTATTTGGTGGCTGTAAAGTAACGACCGACTGGCCTGCCGCTTAGATGCAAAAAGAAAACGGCCAGGCAAAAACTACCTGGCCGTGTGAAGTTTTCTCTCGATATTGCGTTCAAGCAATTACCGCTCGTCAACAGTTAGCGTGATTTGCGGATACTCAGTAGACCAACGAGACCGATTAGCAGAAGCGGTAACGCGTTGGGTTCTGGAACAGCCGGAGTGAAATTGATCGAGATGTTCGAAAAATCAATTCCGTTGTCGGGCTCACCACCGGAGTTTGAAGATCCGAAGATGTTTGAGTTCACGTGAAAGGCAAGCAAGTCCAAGGACGTTGACTGTACTTCTACGTTGGGCAAAGAAAAGCTTGCGTCATTAAGCGTCCCGGTCAATGTGAATTCAGATGCACTGGTCAAGGCAATCGAGAACGAACCGGTGTATTCAGTATTGGGCAGAAAGCTATAGCCCTCATCGGGACCACTGCTCAAACTAGGGAAACTGCCGCTACCGGTTGTAGCCAACAATCGGCCCGTTGCCATGTTGACATCGTGGGCGCGGAAGTTAATGTCCGCCTCAGCGCCAGTGTTGATGTCCAAATCTTGCATGAAGCCAGGTAGGCCAATAATGCCGTCGTCAACTAATCCGTACAAGTTGTTCGGTGAACTCGAACTAGCCGAGACGTTGTCGTTCAGACCAGTTCGCCCGAGGCTGTTGAATAATCCAATTCGAAACGCCGAACTGCTACCAGGATCCTGGCGAATTGTATCTGGAGTCGTGAACGTATAGGTAACAGCAAGCTCATCACCAACATTCGCTAATGTCTGTTGTGGAAACACTGTGTGGATGCCGCGACCCGATGTACCAGTCACAAGCCCAAGCGAACCTGCTGAGATTTCGATCCCGCTGCTTGATGACGAGGTCCACCAACTAGTATCCAAAGTACCTGTCTGGGTGAGATCACCATCGGCGAAACTATCGTTGACAATAATTTGGGTTTGGCTAAATGCAGGCATTGCTGTGAACAACGCACTAGCGACGATCAGGAAGTGTGGGAAAGAAAGCTTCATTTAGCCTGTACCATTCAAATAGGGTGATTGGGTAAAACTGACAATAGTTCAATATGGGTTTGTCTACGTTGCAAGTAGTTTTCTCACAACCAATTCACGGACGCGCGATTTCAGTGGTGAGTCTAACAATACGGAGCGAATTAAAACCAATGTGTAAAGATTTTGATTCATAAACGCGTAAAGATTTCCAACCCGTATGCTGATGGTTGCTCAAAATTTGATTGGGAAACAACGGATTCGGTGGGCCCGTTCGCTATGAAGCGGAACGCGGACAATCACCTGCTGATCATCCTGTGCATTCACGCGTGTTAGTTACACAGCGATACCAATCGTTGCGAGATCATCATTCCTCCTCGCTTGTTGGGCTGCGTACAATGGAAGTCTCGTTCTACTCTCGGAGCCCACCCCAGCGAGCCACCAATGTCTGTCGATATTCGATCGGACCTGCCAACCACCGCAACGAGCCAACCTACTGCGACTCAATCCGCCAAGCGAAAGAAGACTTCGAGTTACTGGAAGTGGCTCGTGCCGTTCGCGCTACTTGGGTTGATCGCATTCGCCATCGTTAAGTTGACTCCGGGGCTCGCGTCCCAAGCAGACAAACGCATGCTGACGCACACAGTGGCGCGTGGCGATCTCGTCGTCAGTGTTACAGAAAAGGGGAAGCTGGAAAGCTCGCAAAACGTCGAAATAAAATGCAGAGTTACGGGCGGAAGCACCGTTCTTTGGGTTGTCGATTCGGGAACAGAAGTCAAACCGGGTGACGAACTCGTGCGACTCGATAAGTCGACCATCGAAGACAACATTAGCCAGCAAAAAATCACCTACGAAACTGCGCTTGCAAACAAAGCCACCGCCGAGAGCGACGTGGCAGTGGCGGAAATCGGAATCGAAGAATACCTCGATGGCACGTTTCGTTCTCTTCAGACGACGGCCAAGAAAGATGTGGTCATCGCCGAGTCGAATTTAAAGAGTGCTCAAAACGCATTGGGACATGCGCAGAAGATGTTCCGCAAGGGCTACACCAGCAAATTAGATCTGGAAGCGCAGGAAGATGCCGTCGCACACGCGAAGCTCGAGCTTGAGGTGAAGGAAACCGACCTCGAAGCTCTCGAAAAGTTCACGAAAGCGAAGGAACTGGAGACGCTACGGGGACTGCTCAAGATCGCAGAGGCCCGCCTAGCTGCTGAGACAGCATCCTTAGAGCTGGAAGACGCGAGGTTGCGACGCGCCGAGAATCAACTGGAGAATTGCGTCATCATCGCTGAAACGTCAGGTTTGGTTTTGCACCCAAGCGCCGCGGAATGGAAAGAGCAACCTGATATCGAAGAAGGAGCCAGTGTACGGGAAGATCAGGTGCTCTTGGTCATGCCCGACCTTAGCCAGATGCAAGTGCAAGTAGGCATTCACGAATCAAAAGTCGATCGCTTGAGACTCGGCATGCCGTGCCGAGTCGAACTACAAGACGGATACGTCGATGGCGAAGTCTCTGAGATCGCTTCGATCACAAAAGGTGGCGGTTGGTGGAACGGCAACATGGTGAACTACGATACCGTGGTGAAGGTCTCCGACGACGGCACTCTCAAGCCAGGAATGTCGGTCACTGTAGAAGTGTTCTTTGCGAAACACAAAGATGTCCTGATCATTCCCGTGGCTTCCGTTTTGGAACTGAACGAAGAATTCTTTTGCTGGGTCGACACTGGGGCGGAGACTCCTGAAAAACGGAAAGTCGTCGTTGGCGATAGCAATGAAACGTTCCTGTATGTGGCCGAGGGTTTGTCGGAAGGTGAGAAGGTCGTTTTGAATCCTCGCGATTTCATCGAAGAAGCTCAGAGCGAAACGCTACAGGCTATTGAAGAACGTGCGTCTCCTGATGAAGTACCAGAATTCGACGCATCGAAAGCGGAAGGTCGCAAGAAGCCCGAAGAAGCTGCGACCAAGAAGCCGAAAATCACCGGCAAGGCGATCATGGGGTTCGCTGACAAGAACAAAGACGGGTTTCTAACCGAGGACGAACTGGACGCGAACGGCAAGAAAGATTTCAAGAAGAACGATACGAACGCGGACGGAAAACTGGACGTGAAAGAACTGGATGCTGCCATCCAGCGAGGCGCCTCAAAAGCGAAGAAATAGTCCAGGGTATGTTTTCGAATTCACTATTTCTAACGCTGAAACTCGGCCTCAAAAGCCTCTTCCTGCAGAAGCTCCGCGCGAGTTTGGCTGCGCTCGGTATCTTCATCGGTACTTGCATGGTGATCTGGCTTGTCGCGTTAGGAGAAGGTGTTAGCTATCAGGCGCAACAGCGAATCAAAGAACTGGGCGCAACGAATATCATCATTCGCAACGTTAAGCCCGTTTCCAGCGACCAAAGCGACAACGCGCGTGTGCAACGGTACGGACTGCTGCGAGCCGATTACGCACGCATGATCACTATTCCAACAGTCACGAGCGCAGTTCCCATGCGAGAACTGAAGCGTGAGGTGCGCAAAGGTGATCGTTCAACGGATGCGAAGCTGGTTGGGTGCACGAAAGAGTATTTGGAGCTCAATCGTCTCAGTGTTGGTCGAGGTCGATGGCTTAGTGCGACTGATGACGGTGAAAACGTCGCTGTTTTAGCAGACGGTACCGCCAAGCTGTTGTTTCCGTACCAAGATCCGATCGGTCAATCGATCATGGTTGGATCGGACATTTACACAGTTATCGGACAGACGAAAAACCGAATTGCGTCGGCTTCTATCGGCGGCAGTCTAGAGTCGCGGGAATACAACATGGATTTGTACATTCCGCTCAGCACGGTTCCGAAGCGTGTTGGTGACATGATCATGGAACGGAAACCGGGTAGTTTCACTGGGGAAATTGTAGAACTAAGTCAGGTCACCGTTGCCGTGGATTCGATCGAAGACGTTGATGTGACCGCTAGTGTGATCGAAACACAACTGGAGAAATACCATGACGGAGAAGACTACGCCGTTGTCGTACCGAAAGAGTTACTCGCCGAGGCAGCACAGCAGAAGGCTATCTTCAACTTCTTGCTTGTTGTCATCGCGGGCATTTCGTTGCTCGTCGGCGGAATCGGAATTATGAACATCATGCTCGCTACGGTAACGGAACGCACGCGAGAAATCGGAGTCCGCCGAGCACTAGGCGCACGCCGCTCACACATTATTCAACAATTCCTTACCGAGACGATCGTCCTTACAGGCACCGGTGGCTTGCTCGGTGTTGGTGCTGGCCTCTTGATTGGCAACGTTTTTCGCGGGACCCGTTACTTGGTCAACAATTTTATCTCGGATGTGCTGCCTCCAATTTTGCAAACACTAGAACCACGGATCGCACCATGGTCTGTAATATTGGCGTTTTTGATATCGATTGCCGTTGGTGTGCTGGCGGGACTCTATCCGGCCATTCAAGCTGCCTATATGGACCCAATCGAAGCGTTGCGACACGATTAGATTGACGCAACCTGCTACACTTCTGGTTCTCAATCTAGCCGAGGGTAGCCAAATTTTGAGTCGGTCTAATCTTGCCATTTTGGCTTATGAAGAAACGTCACTCGGTCTGCTTTGCCTTCGGCGTCGTGAATTGCTGTCGTCTCCGGGCACGGTGGTCACGGAGGTGACACTGAATCACGAATTCCTGATGAGTAGCTTCAACACGGATTCGGAGCGGGCTATTTCGAACTGTTCAGTCGAGATTCATGGCGGCAAGCAACTGACTGCGCTGGTCGGAGGACTCGGGCTGGGCTATACAGCTTTCGAACTTTTGGAGCACGCCAACGTGGAATCCGTTGAAGTTGTCGAGTTCCTTCCTCCTGTGATCGACTGGATGCGAGACGGTCTCATTCCGCTTTCGGAAGAACTCAACGACAGCACGAAGTTGGTTGTATCACTAGGCGATGTCTACGAGCGACTGCGCAGCGAACCGGCGAAGCGATTCGATCTGATCGTGATTGACGTTGATCATTCGCCAGATGACCAGCTATCAGACGAAGAACATCCGTTTTACACCGAAGACGGACTGCGTCTAGCAAAAGAACATCTCGCGGAAGGCGGAGTTTTAGCGATCTGGTCGTACGCCGAGAGTAGCGAGTTCGCCGATGCGCTAAAACGGGTGTTCGATCAGGTTGAAGTCAGGCCCGTGACGACGTTCAACTCGCTGGTAGATCAAGAACAAACCGATTGGCTGTTTTTTGGCGTTCGTTGAGACGGTACTCTGCGCCGACGCGTTTCGTTTTGATGTGCAGAGCGAAAAGTGTAGTCTAGATAGGTGCATTGGATCGTTTATCACATCGCCAGCGGACACGCGTTCTTCTCAGGGCTCCTGTTCGTCTGCCTGGCTGTTGTATTCTCGCAGGCGGACAAGACAAGGTGGTTGGCGAAAATATCGCTCTTGGTTGGAGTGATCTCTATCGGACTTACGTCGACGCCGCTCGCTTACTGGTTCTACGTCCTCGGCCTGTCGATTTCGGCCATCTGGCTCATTCGCCCGAAGCGAATAGCGAAGTCGCAGACCATCGGCGTTCTCTTGATCGGTTGGTGTATTTTGGCGTTTCTATTCGAATTGCCGAATCAATGGCTTCCATTCGTGACGCCGACGCAAGATCAAAGACTTGTCATCATCGGCGACTCCGTAACGGCTGGGATGGGTGGAAGTGATACCACCCAGAAATGGCCAATCATCTTGGCGGAAGAATACTCGATCGACATTCAAGATCTGTCGCATCCAGGCGCGACGGCCAGCTCCGCATTGAAACGAGTAAGATCTGATCCACCAATCGGTGAACTGGTTGTGATCGAGATTGGCGGCAACGATGTATTGGGCTCAACTTCCAGTTCTCAGTTCCAGCATGATCTCACCGCGTTGTTTGAGTCACTTGCAGTTCCGGGCAGGCAAATGGTGATGCTGGAGCTGCCCCTCATCCCCTTCTATCACGAGTACGGTCGCATCCAACGCCACGTGGCAAATCAGTTCGACGTTAAGCTTGTGCCGAAAGCACACTTCCTTGCGGTCCTCGCAGAAGAGAAAGCGACGGTCGATTCAATCCATCTAACGCAACACGGCCATGCGATGATGGCAAAGATGATCTGGCAGGTGGTGAAACCCGCTTACCGCTAATGGAATGTTTTCCGAGAGCTGGGCTTCGCGCCGCGTCGATAGGCTACCGACGACGACGGAGGGTCAGCACTGCAACTCCGCCGACAATCGTAACGAACGCGCCAGACGGTTCAGGGACAGGTTCGAAGTGATTTGTCGTTATGTAGTCGGCTATGCCATAGCCAATAGGATGCGACTCAAAGTCATCGAAATTCCAATGGATCCCCATATAAACTCGGCTGCGCCCATTTTCTTCCATGGCTTCTGTGAGTGTCGCGTAAGAGCGCGTTACACCGGGGAGCTCTTCCGAAGTCGCAGAAAAAGCGATTGCATCGGTACCGTAGAAGTTCTCGAGGCTACCAAACATGGCACTCCCGAAGCTCGCGTGTCCCGAGATGTACGTAGAGCAACTGTCAAATGTTGTGTTTTGGTTGATTGAATCAGGCGGCGTTTTCCTT
>CAYNJG010000165.1:0-16859 GCA_964397295.1 uncultured Pirellulaceae bacterium | reverse complement strand
CCCCTCGCTCATGCGCCACTAGCGCCAGATAGCTTGAAGCTATGCTTCTCGCATCGTAGTAACCCGATTGTAGAGCGTACTCCAGATTCTCCTGAGCTTCCTTAAACTCTCGCGTTCGATACTGCGCCATTCCAATCGTCAATCGCGCGGCAGTCTTCCTGTCAAGATTTGTGGCTAACTCGAGTGAACGAATCGCGAGTGCTTCAGCCATTGTTACGGCGTTTCTGCTTGCATGTGGATTGAGCAGAAGAGCCTTTGCAGCACGTTCGCCCCGTCGAGAAGACATTGTGTTGTGTGAAGCGTCGAGAATCGGCAGCATGAAATCTTCGTGCAACGAAAAAGTTTCGTCCAGCAGTAGCTTTGCAGCAATGGCAAATTCCTTGTCGAGTGAAAGACCTTGGCCTAAATGTGCACGATCTATAGCTACATTTCCTGAGTTCATTGCCGCGACCAGCTTCGATGTTTGCTGAGTCAACGGATGTAGGTCCCCAAGTTCGCGAGTCCGAATTGCCAGCGCTTTAGTTGCCATCTGAATTGGCTCCTGCCCAACCTTGGCGTCTTTACTTCGCTGAGCAAATCTTGCTTTTGAAGCCTCCACCAGCGCCGTTGCTACATCGCGATGAGACGGCCCAGACTTTTGCGTGCGAATCTCTACCGCCTTCGTAAAGAACTTTTCGGCTTGTATGTAGTCTTCACGTCCCGATAACGTTAGCCCAAGGTTCATGTACGCATTGGCCACGACAAGGTGGTCAGGACCGAACACTTTTATTTTTCTCTTCAAAAGTTCTTCTTGTAGGTTTTGCGAGTCAATGAATTTCCCCTGCAGTAGCAGGCGAAGTCCCTCATTTTCGAAGAGATGCATCGCATCAGTGTTTGCTCGCTTGCAGATCTCAGTAATTTCGGCGATAAGTTGGCCATCTTCTGAGTCTCTTGCTGCTCCAGCATCCGCTCCCAATTCATATGCTTGAATTAGGGCTGCGTACGACTCCTCTTTTAAACCCAGTCTCCATAGCGAATAAGCCAATCGACGACAAACCACTGGACTTTGCCGATTCAACTCGAAAGCAGTTGCGAATGCGCTACACGCATCGTCGTCTCGCCCCAACTGCGAAAGCAGTTCACCGTGCAGCAAATGAGAGTCCGGGAGATCCGGGCGAATTCGGAGCATTTCTTCTACGGACTCGATCGCTGCTTCGTACTCCTGCAACGATTCGCGTAGTGTCGCTACCATCCTGTGGGCAGCGAAGTATTCCGTTTCAATCGCTGCTGCCTCTTCGTAAGCCATAAGAGCCTGGTTCTTACGGCCAAGCCTGACTAACGCTCCTCCCAAATTCATGTATGCTCCAGCGATTGGCCTAATCGCAACCGCTGCTCGAGCAAATTCTATCGACTCGAAATAGTCAGGCTTAGCCGCAATGCGAGTTCGATGATAAGCTTCGTGATTGAGCCAAAAATCATCTGGATGTGCCATCACTGATCGTTTAAGAAGATCAATAGCTTCGTGTGAGCCTAATTGCCTCGACAGTGAAATCAGAACAATTGCAGGTTGTGAGTGCGTTTCTACTGAAGCAGCCAGCGATTTCATAGCTGCAGAATCGTTTTGTTCGCGAGCAAGTCGAAAAGACTTCCTCCATTCATTCTCGTTATCCAACTTTTCAATTAGAAATGAAATCCGGCGGCGCCGGGCATCGACTGGCTCCAAATTCCACCACTCTTCGAGCGCGATGAGGGCCGCATTGCGAAGGGTTTGCGATTTCGTAGCAAGTTCATTAACTGGTGAATTGGGATCCTCAGAAAGAACATCCACCCCGATACCTCTAAAGACATGAGGGTATCTTTGGTCCGCTGATGCTTGGTGCAGAACGTTTAGTTCCGTACTCACTTGTATAGTTGCGTCTTGCAGTGTCGAGACTTGATCAATGAATTCCTGTTCTTTGGCCCGCTTTTGACTCGATGCATCGACAGCCCTTAGCGCCGAATTCAAACTTCCAATCCTATCGACAAGCTCCGGGAATTGCCCAGCATTTGCGAGCGATTCAGCCTTTATCGTTAGGTCACGAGCTTTAGCAAATCGCTTGGTCGAATCGTTTGACAATTCGGAATTCGGATCAATTGTCGAGAGGTTCGATTCAGCGTCAACGATGAGTTTTTCAAGTCCATGCCGGAGTCGAAGCCTCTTCCTATGAGAGTTGTTCCACACCAGCCCGCCGATAGCAAATGCAACAATTGCCGCGGCAGCAAAAGCGAGCGTAACCCTTCGTCTCCGGCGCTCCTCGCGCGCCGTATTTTTCGCTTCTGCTTCCCGCGCTGATGCTGCTGCGGCCTCCAGTTGTGTCTCGCGAAGCCTAGCGTCAATTGAAGCCAGATGAGCGGAAAAGCGTTCTGCCACTTTGCCTGCATCTCGCGGACGATCTTCGAGCGAAACCGACAGGCAATCCTTGGCGAGCTCGATCAGAACGCTGTCTTCGCCACAACGATCTAGGCGTTTGTATGCGCCTCCTACTTGCCCCTGGACAGCTTGCAGGTATAGGTCATGCGAGTCAGAGCTAACGTATGCGGGCGCGCCAGTTAGTAACTCGCAGAGTATTGCGCCGAGGCCAAAAACATCCGTGCGTTCGTCTAACCTATCGACGTCACCCAGAGCTTGTTCAGGCGACATATAAGCAAGGGTGCCCATTACTGAGCCGAATCGAGTGTCATCATCCGTTTCGGTATCTGAAGATCTTTTCGTTCTGATCACACTCTTAGGGGCAGCATTTGGTTCTTCGCGGTCCTTGCTGTGCCTAAGTGCTTGATCTTTCCTTAGAACTTTTGCCAATCCCCAGTCGACGATCTGAACTTCACCAAATGCTCCCACCATCACGTTGGATGGTTTAAGGTCACGATGGATAACGCCTCGACTATGTGTGTACGCCATTGTTTGGCACACTTGTTGAAATATGTTCAGCAGCGTAGATCGATCAGGTGATTTCTTATGGGGATTATTCAATAGAGCAGATAGCGTTTCGCCTTTAACAAGCTTCATGCTGAAGAAAGGAAGGTCACCATCAAAACTTCCCAAATCGTATACCGGAGCAATTCCTGGGTGTTGCAGTTGACCGCCGATCTGGGCTTCTTCTAGAAACCGACGAACGCTATCTTCGTTTCCGCCGTGCGCTTCTAATAGTACTTTGATTGCCAAGTCACGTCCCAGCTTTCGATCGCGGGCAAGAAGCACGGCGCCCATTCCGCCCCTCGCAATTTCCCCTCGAAGTTCGTATCTATTATCCTCGCAAGATCGAGTTATTTGGGGGCTCTCGTCGAGAGGGTACCTAATGGTGTCATCGCGGCGCAACTGGATAGTCGGTGCGTCGATAGAATTAGAAGACGGTTCAGCTCCTGAGACTTCATCTTCGTGACTCAGTCCATCCTTCTCTTTCAGTAATGCCTCAATCCTAGATTTGAACCGACTATCGCCCCCACACTGTCGATCCAGAAAATCCGATCTCTCGGCTGGGGATTTTATCCGCAATGCCGCGGTTACTATTTCGCAAATCTTCGACCAATCAGAGTCCATCGTAAAGTCCCCTAGTACAGCCGAGCCACTGTTCTGAGTATCCCAAAATTCAAAGTTCCTAGCAAACGTGATCGATCGGACGCCGTCAATAGAGAGCGAGCTTGCTTGTTGGTTCTTCAAAAAGCTGATTTTGAAAAGAACGACTCACTTGAGAGCCAGGACTGGACTCAGGAAGATGTCTTGGCAGCCGTGAACCAACTGATTGAGAACCTCAAATCGACCGACTCAAAGGCGGTTCAGAATGCACTGAAGGCCAACATTGAGCGAGTTGACCTGAAATTCCGCACCGTCCAAGAGGGAAAACGCCAAATTCAACGCTGTTGCGGCGGCGAAATCCATCTTGTTACGGAACGGCAAGTGGCGGGGGCCAGATTCGAACTGACGACCTCGAGGTTATGAGCCTCGCGAGCTACCGGGCTGCTCCACCCCGCGATGTGCCGTAAGTATACCAAGTCTTCTTAAGTGGAGCCAGTGTGATCGTTTGATTCTGCGAGATTTTGCTGGGCCGACTAGCTGTCATATCGATTGTGTCAACAAAAGGTCAAAGTACTGCTTCAGTAGCCCTCGGCGGGTGATGTGCTGGGTACCTTGATGGGCTCCAAATCCAAGCGTTTCCTGGCTTCGCCGAGCATGGTACTGGTCCGACTCGCTCCGCAGCGGGTTACGCCTAAAGCGCGCACCGCGAGCAGGGCGTCGATGTCGCGAACGCCACCGGCCGCTTTTACTTGTACGTTTGGGCCAGAGTTTGCTCGCATTAGTTTGAGGTCCTCGTGCGTCGCACCACCGGTGCCGTAACCAGTTGAAGTCTTGACCCAATCAGCTTTGAACTCTGTGCAAATCTTGCAGAGTCGGATTTTCTGTTCGTCGTTTAAATAACAATTCTCGAAGATCACCTTTACTTTTTGGCCAGCAGCGTGAGCCACTTCGATGACCGAAGCGATGTCTTGCTGGACGTAGTCCCAGTCTCCGCTTAAAACCTTCGAAATGTTGGCGACCATGTCGAGTTCTTCGCAGCCGTCCGCGACTGCGCGTTCGGCTTCCGCACGCTTGATTTCCGTCGTGTTTCCACCGTGAGGAAACCCGATCGTCGTTGATGCTTTGACATCGCTTCCCGCGAGTAGCTCGGAGCAACGCTTCAAGTGGTAGGGCATGATGCAGACGCTGGCTACGTCGAACGCGAGTGCCAATTGTATGCCCGCTTCCAGGTCGGCAACGTTGAGTGTGGGATTGAGCAACGAGTGGTCAATCATTTTGGCGACGTCGTGATATGTATATTCCATGATTCCTGTTGGCTTCTATCTCGTTTTACGTGGTAGAGCTGGATACATCGACCCAGCTTTGTTTTCGATGACTCTTCAAGATGGCTTCACAGAGTAACACTTCATGATGTCCATCGCTGAACGTAGGGAAGGGCGGTGACTTCGACAAGTCTCCTGCTTCAATGTAGCCATAAAACGCGAGAAACAATTGCTTGAATGTATCGGGGAAGCCTTCGTTGTGACCGCCGGGATAACTGGATCGTCGCGCGGCGTCTTCTGCCAACAATGCAGGATCTCGAATGAGCGTTTCATTGGCTCGATCACGATGACCAATCCACAGCGAATTTGGTGTCTCGCTGTTCCACGCCAACGACTGCTTTGCTCCCGCAATCTCGTAACGCAGACAATTCTTGCGTCCCGCCGTGGTCTGAGAAACTCGTAGCGAACCACGCGTTCCGTTTTCGAACTTCAGCAAAATGCAACCCGCATCTTCCGTAGTGATGTCAACGGCTCGAGTCTCCCTCGCGGCGGCAGATCCACCGGAGAACGTCTCGACACCGCCGACTGGTCTCGCTCGTGTTGCATGAACTGTCTGCAGATCGGCGCAAACTGAAACTACTTTTCGACCCGCAATGAATTGGACGAGGTCAAGCCAATGCGTGCCAATATCCGCAACAGCGCGAAGCTCGCCTCCCGCTTCGGCATCGACTCGCCAGTTGTAATCCGTATCGTGGAGCAACCAGTCTTGCACGTAGGAACCGTTTATGTGCAACGTTTCGCCGAAGCCAGCGGACGCGACGCGGGATTTGGCTTCGTGGCTAAGCGGATAGAAGCGAATGTTGTAGGCTACTCCAGCAGCTCGTTGGCAGTCTTTTACGAGCGCTACGAGCTGCGCAGATTCTGCAGAGTTCATGGCGAGTGGCTTCTCGCACAGCACATGCTTGCCCGCCTTCAACGCCCGTGACGCCTGCTCGAAATGCAAACCATTGGGCGTCGCCAAGTGCACTGCCATGACAGCTTCGTCATCGAGCACTTCTTCGAACGATCCGTAGCCTCGCGCGAGACCCAATGATTTGGCCGCCGCGATTGATTTCTCTGCACTAGACGCCGCAATGCCAGTCACGTGCACGCCGGCGCGGCGCAGTGCTTCCACATGCACAGGACCAATAAATCCGGTTCCAACAACGGCAGCAGTGAGTCGGGTCATATAATCCTCCGCGAATGTCAGATCGTATCAGAACAACAACGTCGTGCGGTAGGTGTTGTCGCCGCCCAACCAATCCTAACAGTGGGGCTCAACGACGTGAAAATGCCGATATCCACTATTTCCAACGGTTTGAAACCCGTTGTGGAAAGAGCAAAGACGTCGAGGACCGTTTATGATAAAGCTAACCGACCAGGAGCGTTTCTCACTTCACAGGATCACCCACGTGACAGACCCAATACGATCACCTCGTCGTGTCGATCGTTCTAACCTCTGGCTTTTGAAGTTTTGGTTATGCCCGGCCCTCGTTGCGTTTGCTCTCGTGTCGGCACTTAGCCCGCAGCTCAGCGCGAGTGAAGCTGATGAAAAACACTTTACGCTTCGCGTGCTTCCGTTGCTCAGGACAAAGTGTCTCGGCTGCCACGGCAATGACGCGGAAGATCTCAAAGGCGACTTCGACATGCGTTCACGAGACGTCTTGTTGAAGGGTGGCGAATCGGAAGAAGCCGCCGTCATCCCCGGTGATCCCGACGCGAGTCCGCTGTACCAAGCCGTCCGGTGGGACGGGCTTGAAATGCCGCCCAAAGAAAACGACCGTCTCACGAAAGAACAGATCGAAGACGTTCATGCTTGGATTAAATCCGGCGCACTTTGGCCGGATGAAGAGAAGCAAAAACAACACCGCGAATCGCAATGGGCAGATCCGTCCAACGAAGACGGCGTGCTGGTTCGTACGAGCGGAGGCCTGTCGGATGACTGGACGTATCGGCGTTATCAGCC
Organism: uncultured Pirellulaceae bacterium; assembly: GCA_964397295.1. Taxonomy (GTDB): domain Bacteria; phylum Planctomycetota; class Planctomycetia; order Pirellulales; family Pirellulaceae; genus CAYNJG01. The sequence continues at coordinate 10,060 of CAYNJG010000165.1, read as the reverse complement.
CGAGGACGTCTGGGCTTTTCAGCCTCTTTCCGATACCGCCAGCGACGTACCCAACGACGCTCACCCCATCGATCACTATCATCAACAGCGGTTGAATGAAGCTGGTTTCGAACCGGCGCCGCAAGCCGACGCGCGGACACTCATCCGGCGCGCGACATACGATTTAGTCGGTTTGCCGCCGACTGCAGAAGACATCGACGCGTTTCAAAAAGCGTGGAGCAACGACCCTGGCGCAGCGTGGACCGCGTTGATCGATCGATTGCTCGCGAGCCCGCACTACGGCGAACGTTGGGGACAGCACTGGCTAGACATCGCACGCTACGCAGACACAGGTGGCTATTCGAACGACTACGAACGATCGAATGCGTGGCGCTATCGCGACTACGTGATTCGTTCCTTCAACGAAGATAAACCTTACGACCAGTTTGTGGTTGAGCAACTCGCCGGAGATGAATTGGCCGACGAATCCGTTCGTCAGAAGAACGGTGGTGACGAAGAGAAAGTTCGAAACGCTCGGCTGGAAGGCAAGTACACGCAGCAAGAAGCGGAATGGCTAGTCGCGACCGGATTTCTCCGCATGGGTCCGTGGGACAATGCGATGACGAAAGAACCACAGGCTCGACAGATCTTCATCGACGATGTGGTGAACTCCGTGGGACAGACCTTTCTGTCCACCACGATGCGTTGCTTCAAATGCCACGACCACAAATTCGATCCACTGCCGATGCGTGACTACTACCGCATGTACGCCGCGTTCCAAGGCACGCAAATGGCCGAACGCAACGTACCGTTTTGCGATGACGAATCGCAGCAGAACTTTGAGAGCGGACGAGAGCATGTGCAAAAGCTAAGAGACTTCGCGGTGCGGGAGAAGAATCGCATCAAGGCCAAGGAAGAAGAGGCTGCGGTTGCGTGGTTCAAAGAAAACAAAAAAACCTACGTGGCCGAGAAGGATCGCAAAAACGTTGCGGACGAAGACAAACCGCCGCGTCACCACGGCCTGGATTACGTCGATGAGGGACAGCTCAAAGTTCGGCAGCAAGACGAATGGATCTGGAATCGGCGTCTCGAACGATACGAACCCATGGCCCAAAGCGTCTACAACGCGGCGACGCCGAAGATCCCAGGAAACGCAGCACGTAAGCTACGCATCGATCCAAAGGCTGACTTGAATGTGAAACCCGTTAGCTACATTTTGATGGGGGGAGCAGTCGAGGCGCCCGGCGAGAAAGTTACGCCTGGAATTCTAAGTGGCATTGGCTTGCCGTCGCTCGCGCAGGGCGACGATCCATGGTTGCTCACCAACGAGATAAACGGACGGCGAATGCAGCTAGCAAAATGGATTGCGAATCCTGACAACTCGCTGACGACGCGTTCGATCGTGAACCGCATCTGGCAACATCACTTCGTCTTTCCAATCGCACGTAACCCCAACAACTTCGGCGCGAAAGGACTGAAGCCCACACACCCGCGACTGCTCGATTGGCTGGCTCGTGACTTCGTCGAGAACGGTTGGCAGATGAAACGGCTGCATCGACTAATCATGACATCGAAGGCGTATCAACAAGCCGGTCGGCATCCGCAACTCAAAGAATTGCAGACCGACGACCCCACAAACGAATTGCTGGCGTACTTCCCGGTGCGACGACTGACGGCCGAAGAACTCCGCGACACTATGCTGACCGTCACGGGAGAACTAAACCCAGAACTGGGCGGCGTACCGACGATGCCCGAGATCAATATGGAAGTGGCGCTGCAACCGCGAATGATTCAGTTCTCTATTGCGCCAGCTTACCAACCGTCTCCAACACCTAGCGAACGCAACCGCCGTACGATCTACGCGTATCGCGTGCGTGGCCAAGCAGATCCTTTCTTGGAATTGTTTAACCAGCCGAACCCCAACGACTCGTGCGAAGAACGAGATGTGGCCGCCGTCACGCCCCAAGTTTTCACGTTGCTCAACAGCGACATGATCACGGATCGATCGATCGCACTAGCGCAGCGATTAGCAAAGGATTCCAAAGAACTCAGCGAGCAGGTGGACGAAGCGTTTCTTGCCGCCCTTGGACGCAAGCCAAGCGAAAAAGAGCAATCGCGCATGGTCGAGTACTTGGAAGAAATGGTGGAGTACCATCACACGCAAACGGTTGAGAAGACGGAATACCCCAAACGGATCAAGCGTTCGTTGGTGGAAGAGTTTTCCGGGCGCCCGTTCGAATATGAAGAAATCCTACCCGTATTCGAAAACTACGAATCCGACACAAAAGCCGCAGAGGTACTCGCGAGCACACGGGCTTTGGCAGACCTTTGTCTACTACTGTTTAACAGCAACGAATTCATGTACGTGTACTAAACAATGAAGCAATCAAGAAACACGGTAGCCGCAGTCCCGCGACGCGACTTCCTGTACGGACTGGGCGCCTCGCTTGGATCGGTCGCATTGACGGATGCACTTCACGCCGACACCGCGCCTTCGCCGTTGCGAGCCAAGTCGTCGATGAACAAGCCCAAGGCCAAAGCTTGCATCATGCTGTTCATGGAAGGCGGCCCAAGCCAGGTCGACACGTTTGATCCGAAACCAAAGTTGAACGAACTTCACAAACAGGAATCCAAACGCACCGCCGGACTCGCGACGGGTTTTCGATTCTACGTAGGCAGCCCATTCAAATCGCGCAAAGTGGGCCAATCGGGAATCGAGATGTCCGACCAATGGATTCACATGGCCGACCCGGACGTTGCCGACGAGCTTTGCAACTACCGCGGATGCCAGGCGGAATCACTTAACCACCCCGAAGCTCTGTTCCTGATGAACACCGGCAGTCGACTCGGAGCGGACCCGGCGATTGGTTCGTGGGTCACTTACGGCCTCGGATCGGAAAACCAAAACCTTCCTGGCTACGTCGTGATGACGGAACTTGCGATGCCGCAAGGCGGAGCACGAAATTGGTCGAACGGTTTTTTACCTGCGCACTACCAAGGCACGCGACTTCGTCCAACTGGCTCACCGCTGCTTGATCTTCATTCGCAGCCGTTCAAAACGCGAGCACACCAACGTCGAGCTCTCGACGAACTCGGCTTACTCAACGCAGAACACGCGGCCAAGCACCCTGAGCACAAAGAACTCGCGGCGAGGATGGAGAACTACGAACTTGCCTTTCGCATGCAGATGGAAGTGCCGGAATTGATCGAGATCAACGACGAACCAGAACACATTCGCGAAGCTTATGGACTGAACAATAAGGACACGCAAGCATTCGGCCGACAGTGCTTGCTTGCTCGCCGCATGGTGGAGCAGGGCGTTCGTTTCGTGCAGATTTTTAGTGGCGGCTGGGACAGCCACGATTTCCTCAAACGTGGTCACTCGTCACGAATCAAAAGCGTAGACCAGCCGATGGCGGCGCTTATCAAAGATCTCAAGCAGCGCGGCATGCTCGACGATACGCTGGTAATTTGGAGCGGCGAATTCGGGCGAACGCCCGACAACAACAAACGCGGTGGAGTCTACTCGCTGGGTCGCGGACATAACGTCGACGCGATGACGATGCTGATGGCCGGCGGCGGAGTCAAACGCGGCTCAATCGTCGGGGCAACTAACGACATCGGCTCCGAGGCAGTCGAATGCGTACACCCCATCCGCGACTTGCACGTTACGCTATTGCACCTGATGGGACTCGACGACAACAAACTGACCTACTTCCACGCCGGACGGTATAAGCAACTAAGCCAGTTCGGCGGCGAAGTCATCAACGAAGTCATCGCCTAAATAGATACACGCCCAAATCGGAGCAATGTCGTGTGCCACTGCTGGCTTGCCCAGCAGTACTGACCTTAGATACGGACTGCTGGACAAGCCAGCAGTGGCACACTTTTCCATGTCGCTCCGAAAACCTGTTGGTTTTATTTAGTAGCACTAGAGTCGGTTCCCACCGTCTGCGACCATCGCCTCTCAAACCCTTCGTGACACTGGGCGCGCAACTGCTCAAGGAACTCAACCGCCAAGGTGAAGCCGTTGAGCTATTTGAGCGTTCCTTGCATCTCGATTCGAGCGCAGACGATCTACGCAGGCAGCTCGAAGAGTTGCAAAAACAATAATCAGTTACTTATCCCGTTGACGCTATCGTCCGAGGAGCTTTTGCCACCAAGGTTGATTCAGCGTCTCAAAGAAAACTTTTCGCCAATTGCGTTGCCCACAGGAACACGGTTGATCCGAGCGCTGGCAGGCGACGCAACAAGCGCGACCGCAATGTCCGCACTGAATTGCACGCGACAATTTGGCTGGTTTTGCCAAGTCAGAACGACGTGGCTTCGTTTCCAAAAGACGAAACGATTTACGGCATTGGCCGCACGAAACAGTTGTTTCGGTAGTGTCCATCCGTCTACCCTCCACAGTTAAGAAATGGAAGAAACTAGATGCCACTCTCTGTTCAGATGTTGGTTCCGCAACATTGAGTCCAAGGAACTGAATCTTGGAGAACCGTGCCTTTCTCTGAGTCCCAGTATGAAGACTACCTACAGACAGAACAACAGAAATGTTTTGCAAAACAAATCCTTGCGCGAAAGCCCCGAACGTTTGCGGGAAAGACACGCTTCAGTGCGTAAAGAGTTTGTTTTACGTCAACAATTTTTTGCTAGTCAATCATGCCAGCCGCAATTTGACGCAAACGCTTGAGAACTTTAGAACGGGAGACGAAAGCGGCGTTCACCGACATCCCCAGATCTGCAGCAACTTCGTCAACAGATTCGTTTTCGATCGCCAACCGTCGAAATGCATTGAACGTATTCGGACGAAATTCGTTCTCAACCTTCGTCAACAAACGCGCGAGCAGATACGCATCGTGTTCTTCGTCCCAATATCGACTGAGGTCGCTTACGGGATCGGCGAGTTCTTGAAGCACGCGAGCCATTTTGCTTTCGCCCGTTCCGCGATCACCCGTTGCTTCTTTTCTGCCTTTCTTCCGATAGTGCTCGAGCAGACAATTCGCACATATCGACCGCACCCAAGCTCGAAACGATCCGACGCGCTCACGTTCGAATTCAGGAATACGGCGGACCACGACGGATAAAACGTTTTGCATTATGTCATCAAGGTCGCTTACTTGGATTCCACGCGCGAGCAGGATCGATCGGACAAACGGCGTATAGCAATCGAACAGTGTATGCCAAGCTTCTTGGTTCGCGCTGTCGCGTACCTCCACCAGCAAGCTGTTTGAAGTCTCGTCCATTTATCCCGTTTCGTCTCCGCTATCGTTGAACCTACAGACCCATTGTCGTTTGTCTCTCCCTGCAATGACAAGCCAAATTCTCTGCATAGCGTCATCAAGCTTAACTTCTTTTCCGCTTATGCAGTCCATATGGCGGAATCGGAACAAAATCGGGTCGCATTATTTCCCGGCGCAGTCCAGGCAAAATACAATGGTCGAGACAACGTCTGTCTTTCACTCGGACGAAACATGGAAAGCAGTAGCACCAACCACCTTAGTCCGGAAGCACTAACCGCATTTGCCAATGGGCAACTTGACGGTTCGGCTTACGACGCAGCCGAGGAGCATGTGCTGGTGTGTCAATCATGCTGCGATGCCTTGCGGTCGGTGGATGTCGCGGTTGCGATCACGCTACCCAAAGTATTAGAGGAAGCGAGTCACGACGACGGCGATTTGGATTCCCACCATGGGCGATTCCTTCCCGGTGAGGTCATCAATGCTCGTTACCGAATCGTATCGCTGCTGGGAATGGGCGGCATGGGGGAGGTCTATCGCGCAGATGATCTGAAACTAGATCAGTCAGTCGCTCTTAAATTCCTGGGACGCAAGTTGGCTGGCAACGATGCCGCACAACAGCGGCTTCACGCGGAAGTACGCTTGGCCCGCGAGATTGCGCACCCCAACGTTTGCCGTGTTTACGACGTGGACGAAGTCGACGGACAATCATTCCTTTCGATGGAGTACATTGACGGCGAGGATCTAAAGAGTCTCCTGCAACGTATCGGACGCCTTCCCAACAATAAGGCAACCGAACTATCACGGCAGCTTTGCGCAGGACTTAGCGCAGCTCACCAGCAAGGCATCTTGCACCGTGATTTGAAACCCGCCAACGTGATGATCGACGGACGTGGCCAACTTCGCATTACGGATTTTGGGCTCGCAGTTCTCTCTCAGCAGACCACGAAAGACGCCGCTGGTACGCCAGCGTATATGTCTCCAGAACAAGTGGCGTTTGGCGAAAGCACGATCCGCAGTGATTTATATTCGCTTGGATTAGTGATCGCAGAAATGTTCTCCGGCCAACGCGTGATTTCTGGTTCAACCCTGGACGAAGTAAATCGCATTCACTCGGACCCGATACCGCCAAAGCTGAGCCACGATATCGCCCCCGAAATTGAGCCAGTGATTCGCCAATGCATTGCCAAGCTGCCAGCGGATCGTCCGCTTTCTGCTGAAGAAGTCCTGCATGCGATTCCGGCATCGGAGCTTGACGATCTTCTTGCTGCCGGCGAAACCCCATCACCAGAATTTCTCGCAGCGAAACATCAGCTGACTGACGTGATGCATCCCACGTTTGCCAAATGCTGCATCGCTGCGTTGCTGCTTGGCTTGGTCGCGTTGTTGTGTATGCCAATCGGCAGCTTGGGCGGACTTCTTCATAACGTGGACTTTCCACTCGAGCCCGCCATTCTTGCGCATAAAGCACGACAGATTATTATCGCGACAGGTTACTTCGCCGATGAAGAGGCGAATTGGCCAAGTGAGGCACATGGCTTTCTCACAAACAACGAATTCGACGCCAAAGCATCGTCTGAGCCAATGCGCAAGCACGACGCCTACCACTATTGGTATCGCATGCATCGCTTGCCGATGTCGGCCGACCGCCGAATGGCAACACGCGTAACGTTCGATAACCCGGCACCGTTCGCCCCGGGAATGGTGGTGCTTCGGCTGGACTTGAACGGAAGACTAGTTGACTTTCACACCACACCACGCGTCGATCGCGATACGCTACCGCAAACGTTCGATCCTCGCACGTTCTTCACGAAGGAGATGGTCGGCGTTGATTTTAGCGAATTCGACCTAACCGAGAACTCGTTCACACCGCAAACGGCATTTGATCAATTGCTGACTTGGAAACAACGAGATGTTCCAGATAAACAAGCTATGCGTTTGTTTGCCGCGACGTTTCGAGGCCAACTTACCGCTTGTCGCGTCATGTGGCCTAAGGAAAACCCGGATGCAGCTCCACCAGGCAAGCCGATCGAGGATACCACGCGAATCGCGATCGTCCTGCTGCTGGGACTTGCCTGCATCGTCGCGAGAACCAATGTGAATCGCGGAAGAAGTGATCGCAAAGGCGCGGCGACACTTGCGTGGAGCGCTATCGCACTAACTCTGGTGGGCTGGCTCTTTGGCGCGACGCTAACGGGAAATCTTACGCACGACTCACGCACATTCTTAACCGGGTTGCAGACCGCCGTTTTCATCGGCGCAGTCATGTGGTGTTTCTACTTGGCTTTAGAGCCATTTGTTCGCAGGTTTTGGCCGACGACGCTGATTACTTGGACGCGACTTCTGCGGTGCCAGTTCCGAGACCGCGAACTGGGGCGAGACATTCTTCTTGGACTAACCGCTGGCATACTTTGCCACGTGTTGATGAAGCTTTGGATTGCTGTCGCGCTGACAATGGGCATAACGCCCAGACCCACGATCGGTGTGACGCCAGAAGTTCTGCTTGGCATGCGCGAGAGTTTCTCGCAGCTCGTGAATTGTGGGTTGTACGCGCTTACGGACAGCATGTTCCTGCTTATGTTCTTGTTCGCAATTCGCTTACCGATCCGAGTAAAGGGAATCGCGACGGTCCTATTCGTGCTGTTCTTCGTTTTACAGTTCAGCTTGCTCGCACCGGAGTACGCCATTGTGCATGTGCTTTTTTGGACGACAGCCGCAGTACTCCTGACGCGATTCGGTCTCGTTTCGCTCGCTTGCTTTCAATTCGTGCGTCATGCGGTCGACGCATTTCCACTGCCCGCCGATCTGTCGCACTGGTACGCTGGATACGCATTAATTCCGTGCGTTATGATCGCGCTGCTGGGCATCTATGCGTTTTCGATTCTGTCTACGCGAAGCCGAAAAGTCGTGGGCGCTATTTGACTCCGTCCAGCAAGCATTACTCGGGGCATTCGCCCTGAAACTTCTCGATCGCATCACGGACATCTTGAGGCATGCGGACGGGCCTTTGCTTTTCGAAGTCAAATATGACGACTGTCGATTCACCTTCGGCAGCAATCTCCTGCGTTTCTTGATTCACCAATCGATGCGACAACGCCATACTCGATCTTCCGACTCGAGTGATCAGGGAGCCAATTTCTACGTTGCCAGGATATCGCAGCTGCCTTTTGTAATCGCACCGCGTCGAAGCCAAGATCGGACCAAAACGATGCGCATCGAGTAGCTCGCGCATGCCCGCCAGCTCGATGTAACGAATACGCGATGACTCGAACCAGCGAAAGTGCACCGTGTTGTTCACGTGCTGGTAAGCATCCATGTCGCCCCAGATGATCGGTAGCGTGACTACGGCCGGAAAGTCCGCGAGGGGACCGTTTGTTGAATTCATTTCTAGTGCATTGGCCCACGGTTGAGTCGAGTCAGAACAATCGTCCGACGAGGCGTGATTATAGCCCGTCACAAAAGAATTTGGACCGTCATCTGTGATAGCAAGGGTGCGAGGCCTTAAAAAAACGCTTTCGTTTTTCGCGCGTTTGCGACGACGTAGTTTCCGCTGATCGTAGGTGACTGGCCTGCTGGAGACTTCGAAGCCTTGCCATTCGCCGATCGGTATTTAAACCGCCTGCGAAGGGCTTGATCCACTCCTAGGCGATACCCAAAACCACGACCGGCGGTGAGTGCAAAACAGTGGGGACTAGTTTAAAAACGCACCATCACCCCGGCCGCGCGAGGAATGGACGACGACGTACTCGGAGTCTGCCATCCTCCCAATCCCTGCAGCCATATGACGGCTGGCCGTGCATTCTTTCAGAGAATCGCCAAATTTCGTGAAAATGCTTCAATCACGTGAACAACTACCGTTCACGAAGAAACTTCACTCACTGTCATCTTCGACAAGCGAACCGCCACAGCTACTGCCACAGCCCGCCGTACAGCCATAACAGTGGTCGGCGGTGGCGATCTGGCGTTGCTCGAGTTCTTTCAAACTAACGTCCCACAACTTTCGCGATTTGCCCGTGGGCGTTGGCAAAGAAAGGGCATAGTTGAAGTCGCAATCGAACAGGTTGCCCTGGCTATCAATGTGGATCTGATGGCGACACATCAATCCATCCACCGTCTCTGGATTGAACGCGTCCACAATCAATCGCATATAGGACTCGAGCTCACCACGTCGATGCAAATCATCCCGCCAACGCTGGATTGGCATATTGGTGATCGTCCAGAGTTCGTTGAACTCGATCCCGTAACGCGACGCAAGCTCCGAGTGGTACGCATCGGAGAGCTTGCCAACGGGCGGAGGCAAGTGCGGCCCGTTGGGATTGTAAACCAGGTTCAGCTTCAAACGCGGATCACTTCCGTAGCCAACCTCATTCAACTTTCGCAAGCCGTGAATGGACGCATCAAAACTACCCATGCCACGTTGCTGCTGCACATTGTCTTCCAAGTAACACGGCAACGATGCGACGACCGTGACCTCGTGACCTGCGAGGAAGTCCGGGATCCAATCGTACTTTTCGCCGTTCGCGTTTTCGTAGCCGATAATCGTCGGGTTACAGCGATCCATCACGCTGATGCCCAACTTACGAGCTTCCTCAACGACCATCTTGAATTGCGGATTGGCTTCGGGGCTACCGCCAGTCAGATCAATGGTCTTGATATCAGAGTTCGCACCCAACCAGTCGACGACCCGTACCGCGACTTCGTGCGACATGTTCTCGTTTGCGCCCGTCCTAATCGGAGAAGAACTCACGTGGCAATGCTTGCACGCGAGATTGCAAAACAAACCAAGATTCACTTGCAGTGTTGAAATCTTCGTCGCTGCACGCAACGCACCGCCTGGAATGCGC
>CAYNJG010000164.1:0-16901 GCA_964397295.1 uncultured Pirellulaceae bacterium | reverse complement strand
TATCACCCGCTTCGTACGTGCTGACGCTCTGCGAAAAATTGCTCGAAAGCACTAAAAAGTCATTGAATTCGACAGTGCCGTTTCCATCCAGGTCACCTTGGGTTCCGCGAGAAGCTGCAACCTGTTCGCAGGAACCACCGCCAAATCCGAGGCGCGACTGATCTTCCCAGATCGCCAGTTCCCCACCACTGCCGATCGCGTACAGACGGGCTATTTCACTGTCGTAGTAAATCCCGTTTGTAAAGACGTTTAAATCGGTATGGAGACGAGTAAAATCGGGGACGCTGATATCGGTGAGGAAGGGCGTCCCAACGAATTCACCATCAAACGTATATTCGACAAGCCTATCTGGACTTGGATCGAACAACAGGACGGTTTCATTCACCCAATCGACCGCAACAGAGTTAAAGAAGTCGAAATCCTCAGTTTGAAAACTGGACAGTTCCATGCCTTCTCTTGAATACTGAGTGACCACTCCGGTGAAAACGCCAGACGTCCAGGTGGTATCGGTAACCGGATCAAGAACCAAACCAGACGTTGCCGATAAGTCCTCTTGAATGACGCTGTACATCCGCACCTCGTTCCAATCAGGCGTGTACTCGGTAAGCATTCTATTCGAATTGATCAAGACGAGCAGGTTTCCGGTTGCCCGGTCGACTTCGATCGTTCTAGGGTTTCCAAAATTAATTGGAAGATCAAACTCCTCAATTAAGTTGAACATGGTGTCATACCGGAGAACACTGCGATCGAATCTGCTAGCCCAATAGTTCTCACCATCAAAGGCCACACTTGCAAATACAGAGAATGGCGCGTTCGGATCATCTGGCACTGGAACACTTAAACGCACTTCTTCAACAAGCTCAAATTGGGCAGCTACCGGCGCAGGTGCAACGGTAAGTACACAGAATGCTACAATCACAGCCGCCAAAATTTTCATTTCTGTCTCATTTGCTTAAAAGGAAATCTCGTCTCAGATTCGTGACGCGAACGATATTTGCTTGCCATTTTAGTCGGGCTGATTCAGTTGTGTATACGCAACTCATTTATCGGTAAGAGTTTAGTGGGTTTGTTGTTCGTTTGCTTCTCTGTTGGTTGCTGATTGATTGTGATTGTCGCGATGGTGGTTCCCGCACAGCAGCGAACGGATTCGAAATCGTGTTCGCTGATTCGAATCGTGAAGTAGCAGATGTTTTTTGGTCGGCGCAAAAGTTCTCGCGGCGACGAGAGAGGTATGTCGTCGATACCGACGATCGCGCTAACGATTGGACATATAGCTTGCGTAGGACTTGATTGGGCGGTCGCGTATAGAGTCGAAGTAGATGTTGGCCCCTGCGACCGTGCGATGACCAAACGTGATTTTGTGGAGCATCCCGTTTATTCCCACAAGAAACCCCGAAGGACCTTATTATTGTTGTCAGGCTTTTTTGAGTTCAATCTTTACTGTCGCTTTAGCTGTGATTGATTAGTAAAATAGAGTCGTAACCGTATAATTGCTTCTCTATCTCTAAGAGGCTTAAGATGGTTCTAAGATTCGAATCCCTTGAATCTCGTCGGCTGCTGGCCGCAGATATCGAAGTGTTCCACGCTTTGACTGACGAAGCTAACGTTGGCGAACAGGTTTCTCGAATCATTCGCGTCCACTCGGACGCGGATGCGGCAGTGGACATTCAAAGTTCATTGACCAACGAACTGGATGATCCGACTTGGCTGCGATTTCGCACTCATGGCAAGGATTGGACCAATCTCCAAGACTTAGAACCAAGCCAACGGATTCGAGCGGATTTCACACCGATCGGCGATTTCAATGGCGATGGTATCGACGACTTATTAGCTGAAATATCAGACAACGAGCGCATCGTAGTGTTCGCAGGCCCATCGACCGCTGCAGGCATCAGCCTTGCGCCTGCTGAAACTGGTCCACGACTAAGTGGAACGTTAGTTCCAACACTAAAGTCGATCGGCGACATTAACGGCGATGGCTTTGACGACTTGGCCGCGAACAGTTTGCACAGTTCCTCAGAGCTCAACCTCGATAACCAATCCGTCACTATCATCTTTGGTTCGGATTCCAAGGATGGAAACACTGTCATCGAACTCGATGGTTTGACTTCATCTCACTCCACGGTGATTCAAGGAGTATCCGAGATCAGTTTGGTTGGCGACGTGGACGGAGACGGTATCGACAACGTTTTTCTGGGCAATCGGAATGAGGGATTGGTTTGGCGTGACAACTATGTTTATGAGCCGGCTCATATACTACGAGGCTCAGAACAGCTCGCGCCTGATCGGGAATTTTCACTTGAGGATTTGAACGACAGTGGAAATCTATCCGAACCATTGGGCAGAGTCCGGCGGGCAAGCGATGCTGGCGACATCAACGGCGATGGCTTCGACGATGCCATCATCGAGTTTAGCGACGACAACAACGGATCAGAGCCAGCCATACTCTACGGCAATACTTCGGGAGACTTGGCGACAACGACATTGGGACTCGAAGCTCCCTTACACAGACACTTCGCTTTCGAGATGGCAGGCGACCACGACGGTGATGGTTTCGATGATCTGCTATTCTCCTATTTTGGCGGCAACTGTGATTGTGGCGCGAGCGGACGACCGAACGTCACTTCCACAGCGTTAGTTATCTATGGTGGAACTGGCGAGGGCACACTTGGTGATCGAACTACATCTCTGAACTTAGACGTTGTCTCGCCATTCGACACTTTTCCGAGCCCCGGAATCGCCCAGTTCGTCAACGTAGACGGTGATGAACGGGCTGATATTGCTTTTCGAGCGGAACAACGGCTCATCATCGTTCGGGGGGAATCAAATCCAACGGATATTGATTTCGGTCACGTATGGTACGGCAATACGCAGTTTGATGGCGATCGCACCTATGGCTTCTACGATTGGGATCAGAGGACCCTAAGTGAGATTCGACACTACGATATCAATGGCGACAAGATCACCGACTTCGCCGCCGAAAGTCGAATCTACCTAGGAGCCGAGCGGCGACCAGAAGCAATGGGAGTAGGAAACCTTGGCAACCAGACGTTGATCTTCGCGAATACAAGTGTGACTTTCGAGGTCAATGGTCGTATCAAGGAGAACGCACAACCGATTTCGACCGTCGCCCTTGTTGTTGGCGGGCAAGATCCGGACTTAACCAACAACGTCGTGTCGAATCGAAGACCAGTCTTGCTGGACGTGGAGGTTCAACAATCGCGGCTTCAAGACGAGCACTCGACTGTCGTGCAAATCACGAACCGCGGACCGCATAACGCTACTGACGTAACGCTGGAAGAAACGCTGACAGAAAGTCTTTCAAACGTGACTTGGGAACGAACCATGCAGGCGACGTTTCCAAGCGTTTCTTTAACTGGTCCGGACACCTCCGCGTTAAGTGAGGTCGAATCAACACCCACATCGGCGCAGTTCGAACGGTATTTCGGCAAGCCTCTTTACACCGAATTGGGAACACAAATTGGTAGTTTGGGTGATATCAACGGTGATGGAATCGATGACGTCGTGGTTAGCTGGGTCGAGCGGATACGCTTCGAATCACATGTGCGGCAACTGTACCTGCTAGGTTCCACGGAGCTTGCGGAAGACGGCATCAACGTCCGTTCAGACTTCGAGGCTGTTCCTAATGAATTGGGAACGCGCGAAATCGCTTTTGGCGATTTGAACAACGATGGCTTTCTGGACGCCGTCCACGCTAACTTCAGTGGACGTGACTTTGGCGGAGTTGTATTCGGTGGTCCAGGCATCGACACAACGAGAATCCCTACGAATTTGGACGGCACGTTGGGCTTCCGTATCCCGTTCACTGGCAATGACGCTGTTGTACTTAGTGGGTTTGATATCAACGCGGACGGCATCGACGATCTGTTAGTCGGAAACGGGAGCGCAGGAGAGACAGCATCGGCGGCTGCAAGTACAAGGTATGGCGCCGTGCATCTGATCTTTGGCCGTTCTACCGCCCCTTCTACTGGAACGGGAAACGCATCACAGCAATTCGACGTACTGGCAGGTGAGACGGTAACCTTGACACTTCGCGGAACAGCCCCAACAACACCAGGGGGACAAATTCAAGTTACCCTAGCTCCAGCTCAGTTCGACCTCGAATCAAATTCCACGTTTACATTCACGTCTACGCCTGAACCAATTCGAGGCGACTTCAACGACGATGGTTTGGTCGGCTTTGCTGACTTCCTAATCCTCTCAGCCAACTTTGGACAGTCAGACAAAGAACCGCACGAAGGTGATTTGAACCAAGACTCGATAGTTAGCTTTGCGGATTTCTTGATTCTGGCTTACATCATCGGTAGCCAATGATGTCTCAACACCGACTAGTCGATGGCACAGCCAACAACGGCCAATAGAACAACAGCCAACAGACGCATAGCCAACAGACGCATAGCCAAGAGCGACAAAAGTCGGACGGTGATCGGCGTTCGAGAGCGTGAGGCATGTTTTCGGATTGCGAGATTTCCATGTTGCCCCTAGAAGCGGCGTCGCGGACGCAAGGGGCGGTTATAGCAATTGGAGACCTCTAGGATTTCAGGAAAAAAGGGTGGAAAACCTCGTGGAACCACACACAAGCCAGCAATTCCCGTTGAGGAGCCGAGATAAAACCGGCGATGAGCAACACGCGAGAGAGCTTCTGCCGATAAGCGTAGAAGAGCTCCGGAACACGCACTTGAAAAGAAGACGCGATGTCTATAATGAAGGCCAGCGTCACCACACTCATCCGGAGGAGAACGATATGCGACCTTTCGTCACCGTGGTCATTGCGATGGCTTCCCTGCTAGTGGCGCAGCTCTCGACTGCGAAAGAGCCGATCCCATTATCCGTCCTCTACCTGGGCCGGAAGAGCGCCGACCGAACGGAGGCGTTCCAAGGTTTTCTTGAGGATCATTTCGCTCACGTGGTCGTGGCCAAACGCCCAAGTTTTCAGCCAGAACTGTTGGACGGAATCGATATCGTCGTGCTGGACTGGTCGCAATCCGAGCGCGACACGGACTATCCGTCGTCGCCCATTGGTGAATTCGACGATTGGTCGAAGCCGCTGGTGATGCTTGGCAGTGCTGGCTTGCTCATGGCGGATTCGTGGCAAGTCATCGGTGACGCCGGATGAACATGCTTGGAACCCAGCGCGTACGTGCTACGCGAACAACAGTCTCATCCGATTTTCCGCACTCCGCTCGCCGTTGATTTTGACGAGACCATTGAAGTGCCAACGCCCGATGCTTGGTCTGGAAAGGTCGAAACAGATTCCGTCAACATTCTTCCCATAGTAAGCCGTATCGCTGGCGACTACCGCGATGGATGGTGCACTTACACCTACGAACACATGCAAGCCCCCGAACTCGAGATCATTTGTGGCGGCATCAACGCGAAGACTCCGAAAGCATCCGCAATTTGGCGACAAGGCTATCTTACTCACTTCGGATTTGAGCAGACGCCTGAGGACATGAATGCCAACGGGCGTGCGATGCTCGTCAATACGATCTGTTATGCGGCAAAGCTCGCGGAGGATAGGCCCATTATTCGGCGCTCTGCCGATGCAAGAATTCTGGACCGCGGTTCCATCGACCGACTCATCAAGAACCCAAAACGAGATTTGTCTCGATACTTGGACTGGTACTTTGCGCCAAACCTTCGAGATCAACTGTCGGACATGGACCGTAAAGAACTCGGCGAGTGGTACGCGGAGGCGCGGCACTTTATCCGAGCAGACCGGCGCGGAAAATTCGTTCTGGACGAGTCGGCCAAAGAGCTCAATATCCCGCCTGACTCCAGGGAGTTTATCGCCGCAACGATCGCTGCTGCTTACGGGGGCAACGCGGATCGAGCCGCAACTGCGAAAGAACTGCTAGAGCGGTATCTCCCGTCCGGTCCGCATGAAGCCGATACGCTAAAAGCATGGTCCACGTGGCGACAGGAAAACGAAGACTACCTGTTCTTCAGTGACACAGGTGGTTTCCACTGGTACATCGATCCACTAGCTAAGAAACTCGGTAAATCCCCGCAAGACCTTAAAGGCTCGTTGAGAGTCCGCAGGCGTTGATCATAGACGTGGCGTTGGCAAAACTCGCGTCGAACTGCCTTTCCAACGTCGTCGCTCGAGTGGTCAAGCCGATGGCGAACTACGTTTAGTCGAAAGTGAGAGTGATAAGGGGACGGAGCCAATAGTGTTCGGCACGGGATTTGGGACGTAGAGATTTCGCTTGTATCCGCACAATGAAAAGTTGCAAAGAGAATTTATAGCTTGGGGGAAATTCGAGAGTTGTAGAGTGCCATGCAAAACGGAAAATTGCACACCAATGCCCAAACATCCCGATTTTCTGCTGTGAAGGTACCGCGTATTCGTTTTACGCTGGGAAGCCTTTTTGCGGTCACGGCCGTTATTTGTATCTTCTTGGCCTGGCGGACCCAGCGCATGCGTAATCAGCGGCTAAATCTAATTTCGTGGCAGCAAGAGTTAAGAGGCAAAGACTATCTTTTGAACTGGACCTTGAGTTCCGGAGACGCCAACAAACTTCCAGGATTGTTTTCCGCAGATGTAGACTGGTTAAGCATAGAAGATGGTGACGTTAGCGTGAACTTGGAGGATCTAGCCGTTTTCCCGGCACTTTCATCGCTCGACCTCTCATACGTTGAACTCAATCTTGATCGAATGGCGGTCAAACATTCGCTGCTGGATGTGAGAATAAGCGGCTGTTCACTGAGCGCCACGGATGTAAAGAATCTCGTTACGAGTTTTCCAAACCTTCGTACGTTGCATATAAACGGATGTGACATGCCAGAGGAAGCACTTACTTCGGTGGGCCAACTGAGTATGCTTGAGAACATCGATTTGTCTAACAACCCAAAACTCACACGGTCATTTTGGATGAAACGCTTATAAATGATCGTGCGGTAAGCTCCTTGCCGTTGTCGCGATTAAAACGACTTTCATTATCCGATACAGGGGTAACACGAAACATAATCTCCCAAATCGTTGGATTAGAGAAGTTGGAAGCGTTTACCTTGTTTGCCCCGGGCATATCACCGCTAGATGAAGAAATAGTAAAACAATCTCTTCCTAGTTGTGATGTCATCGTAGGCGGACTTTCAAGCAATTGAGCGACATGAAACGGAGCGACATTTGGTTGATTGAATCACTTTAACTCCCATCACTCTACGATTTGATCTTGATCTCCCAATCGACGAATCCAACGGACGGGTAGTCCCTTCTTCTTGGATTGCTTGGGATGGGCGTGAGGTCGTTCTGGAGTGAAGTCGACCACCGCACGTTGGTCGACTCGAAACACGCTCGAGTTCCACGCTGCGATAAAAGTGCTAAATGCGCGTAAGAGCAAAGTGCCCGGTCTGCAACCAACACATCACCACTGCGAAGTTCCCGATGGAGTTGCGTCGTTTGCGACATGGTGTGAGTGCGAAGCGGCGCCGTCAACATCCTGGTGCAGAAAGGGCTTTTTCGTAGCGTAACCATTTCGTCGAGTGGGGCGTCGCGATTGCCGACGATTTCGATGGTGCGACCTACTTGGCGGCACTGCCGACGATACTTGGTTGATATCCGAATAACGACCAGCATTCGATGATAGGATTTGTCTCCGTTTTTCTTTACTAGACGAGTGATATGCAGTAACCTTGGCAGTGTTACCTAACTAACACTGCTGAGGAACTGTCATGGTCACGAAAGCTACCCTCGCCGCAATCGATGGTCTGTGACCTCAACGATGATGGTCGATGCGATGCGGTAAGCGCTCTTTGCGGTTTGCTGTTTTGTGTAACGTTCCTTCGCAGAAGTTCATGCAAAACGCCTACACCTACGAATGAATCTAAGACTCAGAACAATGGTCACAAGAATAACGCTCGCTGTATTCACGTTTCTATTCTTGAGCGGTCAAGCCTTCGCTAATACCGAACTCTACGGCTACTGGCCGGTCGGAGGTGGCAATATCACCCTTGCACCGATTGGGGATCCGGTTGCAGCGGCCGGCATTGAGTTTGTCGCGGAGCCGGGGATACTAACAAAGGGAACAAGTCCTGCTCCCTTCGCCTTTTTCATTCCTAATGACGCTGCCCCAGGCAACGTCACGTTGGCAATATTGGGAACGTCCATCACAATTGATGGTCCTGTCGAGTTTGACGTTGCCGTTCCTG
The DNA here is from genome assembly GCA_964397295.1 of uncultured Pirellulaceae bacterium. Taxonomy (GTDB): domain Bacteria; phylum Planctomycetota; class Planctomycetia; order Pirellulales; family Pirellulaceae; genus CAYNJG01. The sequence continues at coordinate 8,729 of CAYNJG010000164.1, read as the reverse complement.
CTAGCGCCGTGCGGGGCGACGTCGCATTCACTTTTGGACGTGGCTTAGTAGACGCATACTCATCTCCTCCGCTGATAGGTCCATGTGGAGCCGGTGAAAACTGCCTTGCGATTCTCTTTCCAACCGCCGACACATGTGACCTCAATGAAGATGGACTTTGTAACTCATCGGATATTGATTTCCTTAGTTCAGCGATCCAGTCCGGCGACGACGCTGCGATACTCGACGTCAATCAGGATGGCGTTGTATCAGCAGAAGATCGAGTCTTTTGGATTGAATCGATCAATGGAACACTCGCCGGCGACGCTGACCTAAATGGAAGCGTTCAGTTCGCAGATTTCCTTGCCCTATCAGATAGTTTTGGCGAAGCGGGCGGCTGGGCTCAGGGTGACTTTGACGGCGATGGCTTAGTTGAGTTCCCAGACTTCCTCGTTCTGTCGCAGAACTTTGGCTTTTCCTCCAGCGATATCGTGGCCGTTCCAGAACCCACTTCATCATGCTTCACCATGTGTGGATTGCTGATTTGCGCCGCATATCTCCGACGACGTTCAGCTCGCATGGGAGAGTGATAAGGGGAAGGGGACGCAGCCAATCGTGTTCGGCACCAAATTATATCGCTAGTTTCTGATTGTGTTCTGACAGTTCGGTTGTCGATGGATCTGGATTCTCGGTGCTCTGCACTGCGTTGTTGCGTAGCGGGGCAAATAAAGGTGTCAGCGACGGTCTTAAGGTTCGTCAATAGGCAAGTCTTAATCTTGCCAAGATTCTCGGGGGCCACGAGCGACGGCAGCTTTGCAACTGCGCATCTCTCCCTTGAAGAACGCTTGGGAAATCAAAGCCCAAAGGGTGATTGCCGGAGTGTAGACGGCATCTGCCGTGTTGCCGAAGTCGATGTCGTGTTGAGCAAATACTTCGTGCCAATGATTGTCATCGAGAGCTTCCGCCAAGGGCAATTCATCGGACTGAAGCAAGCTGTCTTTGATCAGTTGAAGGCGACGACCTCCAACGAACGATGAGAATGTTATCTGCCCAGACATAGAAACCCTCCTTGGCTTTTGCATGCGATGCGAACCAAGGAGGGCTCTCTAAAAATCGCCTTGGAGGGCGAATAACTTAAATTCTTTCCAAGGCTGCCGCAGGGTTTCAAAAATACCCACGCGCGCTCACTCTGCGCCTCGCACCCGGCAGTGCCATTCGGGTCAGGTACCTTTTCTTTTCTTTGGCACCTTTTCTTTTCTCTCAGCCGGTACCGGCTGATTGTGTTTGATTTCGTAATCTTGCCTCAAGATATCGACCAAAATAATGACGTAGGATTCTCTGATTTTCTACGCTTTTGACTGAGGTGATGCGACGCGTGCCGAAGGAGATCGACGATGGAAAGAAAGATTTTTACCAGCAGATACTTGGTCTTGAGTTACCTTGGTTTGTTGCAGACGTGATGCTAGACACCTCGAAGTGAAAACGTCGAACCCGGAGTCGGCTGAGGCTGAATATTATAGCCAGAGCTGATAGCCATGAGAATTCGGGCTCTGGAACCGTGAATGAAAAAGCCTGATCGTTGTCCTGAAACGGAACGCCAAAAACGGCTTGATTTTCAAAGATGGAAATAGCGCCACCGAATTCTGAGAAACGGGCGACGAGCGAAAGGTCGTTCGCGTCAAAGAGCTCTGTTGCAGTGATCAGCCAACCGTTCGAATATGCCAAATCTCCGTTGACAGAAATCAGCGATTCCGTCTCCGCGGTGGCGAGTAGGTTTCCATCTAATCCAAAACTTGAAATTATACTAGGCGTGTGAACAAACACTCGACCGTCAGAAATCGCAACCGCCGTATCCTGAGGGTCGATCTCTAATGGAATACTCAGAATTTGCTGCTGGGTCGATAAATCGAAAACGAAAACATTATCGCTGGCTGCGACAGCTAATAAATCCCCAGCTAATGCTACATCCGTAAAGCCCAGCTCGTTTTCAGGTGTAAACCGAAACACTTCTTTCCCAGATTCAACGTCAAACACAAACGCTCGTCCACGATCCTCGCCGATGGCCGCGTAATCCTGGTTTAAGGCAACCGAATTTCCAAAGAATCCCAGTATCCCCATTGAACCACAAGGGTTGCAGGGATCTGGCAGGAAGTGATGCAGTTGTTCGCCCGTGTCTACATCAAAGAGAAATGCGGCGCCCCCGTGAATCGCACCCTCTTCTTCTGCTGGGAAGCTTGATCGCCTTGCGCCCAGCAATGCAGAGTTCTCCCAGACATCCACATCAAAGCCAAAATTGAAATCCGCAGGCGGGTTTACCAAACTCTCCACGTCGGCTGTCAAGATTCGCCTCTGTTCCCCTGTCTTGGGGTCATAAACGAACGCGCGCCTGGCGACATTGTCCGCAACCACAATCGCTTGCGAACTAACACCAACGCTGCTTCCAAAACGACCATTACTCACATCCCCCGACAATACAAAATCCGGTTCGATCGACGGAATTTGGCCATTGGATATACTGCTCAATGAAAAGCTAACGATGATCAAGGCTACGAGATACGTCCGATTCATGCATGTGCTCCCCTTCGACTAACGGCCGTCTCGTCAACGCTGCGCACACTCTGGATTCGAAAATCCAGCTCCTCTGCAGCTGACTCAAAGCCGTGGATTTCAGCGAGTAGTTTCGCTTCTAAGTCAATCCATTCCTTTTCCGCCCCCGTCTGTACCCACGTCGTTTCTAACAACAGCACTGCCATCGCATTGACTTGGATATAGAGGTCGCATTCATGGATTTCTTGACGTTATCATTTGAAGGCTACTTTGGTTTGAACTTTAACAATACTATGTAGGCATGGGCCAAGCGGTGGATTTGTAGGTAGAGAGGTCTAGACATGCGCTCACTTTCGATACTGGCCCTTATCTTGGCCATGGCATTTCATGCAAAGTCTGCAGAATTCTCATTTGCAACCGGGGCAGAGATCGTTCCAGAGTTTAACGCGGGAGATTTTCTTCTTGCCGCGTTTACGGACAACAAGATTATCGTTGATAGTAGTTACGCTTACGATGGTGAGGACGGCAGCTTCGTTCATCGGCTCGTTGATTCAGGCGGACTGGTTACCTTAACGGATACGCACGGCGACTATTACGTCGCGAATTGCCCTCGATGCAACGAATCGCCCGTTAGGCTCTGGGATGTCGAATCCAACGCGCTGCTGCATCGTTTCGTGGTCGATGAAACAAACTTCACGGTCAGTCCCCCTGGTTTCTGGGGGGTTGGCGTTGCCGTGGGGGAAAATTATGTTGCCTCGTCTGATCAACGCGGAAACACAGCCGTTTTCTCCATCGCAACTGGGGAACAGATCCTGGACTTGCCTGTCGAGAGAGGGCCAGATTTTAGTGGACAACCAGGACTTGGTTTCTTTGGCGACAAGCTCCTTAAGGGTTCAACAGGAAGAAGGATTGACGGCGAGGTTACGCCGTCCGTTATCTTAGTTGATGTTCCTACCGGTGAAATCGAATTGGAAATCACTCCTGACGTGATCAGGGATGGCCTCAGCTTTGGATCTGGTGTTGGTTTGAGCGACGATGCTCTGTTTGTTCATGATGGGTTTGAAATCTTAAAGTACGATTATTCAGGGAACCTGCTGGCATCAGTCGAAGATCCGATTCTCTCTACCCGGCAGTTTGAATACTCAGGTGGTTACATTCGTGTTGCTAGATCGATTTACGACGAAGACTTGAACCTTGTACTTGAACACTCGGAGTTTGTTGTCTCCATTATGGATGATCGTTTCTTGAGCTACGACGGATTTGATTTCGACGCCGTAACGGGCAGTACAATCGGCAACTTTTCGGTACACACGATACCTGAGCCTACTGGATATCAGCTTGGCTTTTTTGCGGTACTCTGTCTGGGGGTGTCGTGTCGTAGTTGTTCTACTGAATCTCGTTGACGTTTGTTTTGGTGCGAAAGGATCGTTTGAGATACAGCTTAATCGTAAAGACCAGTCACTGCTTTCTCGACATCGTCTTCCGTCACTTTAACATACCGCCAAAGATACTTATCCGAGTTCAGCCCCGAGACTTCCCGGGCTGCTCGGATATCTTCTTTTGACGCGACACGTTTTAGGAATGTGTGCCTCAGCAGGTGAGGATGAATCTTGACGCAATAAAAGGCGCCAGGAGCCTAATTGGCGCTTTAGGCGACTTCTTCGACGCTTACCGGCAACGACTTGTGGATTCTGCGACGGGCGCAAAGCTCAAACGCAGATACCGAAAGAGACTTGGCTTCGACTTTTCCAAATGGATGATGGTCAGCCGATTCAGTTACCGTAGCGACAGGCTACCTCGACACAAGGTTTTGACGCTGTTCGTAGGAATACGCCCCCAACCGGACAGGGCCGGTCAGCCGCCACTCTTGCAGCGACGGCTTGCCCGTTCGGTAAACCCAAACGACGAGCCCAAGCCCGAGCGCCAACCAAAGAGCCGGAATCGGAAACGTGCTCACTGCCACGCTGTTAAACAGACCTATGCACATCAACGTGAGCGGGACGAGATAGACTCGGTCGTGTTTGGGAATCAAAAAACGACCGGTCCCTAGACGGCCCCAGAGTGAAAGCGGCGAACGGTAATCGAGTTTGAATCGCCAAAGATGCCGTAAGGTGAAGAACACTGCGGGAGCTGCGGCCGCAGCTAGCATGCCGTCTCGCACATCGTCTTGATTGAATCCTGGAAGAGACACGACTCGCATCACAGCAAGACAAGTCAGCGAGACTAGGAAAGCGATGATGGCCGAATCGGTTCGCGAATTCTCGACTGCTGGGATATCCGTTCGCAACGCCTCGTAGTGGAAGCCCAGGATGGACTTACTTTTCGGTGTTTTCTCATCGACTCGCATCGCCACCACGTCGTCCCACGGAAACGTAGCTAAACAGCGGTGATGTGCCCGACGCTTGAATATCTCGGCTATTGCCAACAGTGGAACCAACCATATCCAATGCGGAATCAGCAACACAACAAGTGCACTACTAAGCCAAACTAAATAGCAGTCGCGTGTTGAACCGGTAATTCGAAAAACGCCCACCATCATCAACAGATGAGCGGTGCCAACGAGGATTGGAATGGCCCACGGGATTGTCGAACTTGAGAAAAAGGAGAGCAACATCGCAACAAGTACGGCAACCAAGTCGCTCCATCGAATCATAACATCCGACATCGGCAATTCGACCGAGGCATCCCACGGCGTTGTTTTTAACCATTTTCGGTAGGCCTCATTGAAGGCTGGGTGCCAACGACTCACGCGCAGAACGACAACCATTGCAATATAGGATGCCATCGTGATTGCGATGGCCACGTGATCAGCGGTTGGTAAATCTTCTAGTCGTACTTTGAAGTTCCATGCCAGCATCCGATAGCCAATATGCCAGCCGAAGCAAACGGCGAAAAGCACGACTAAGTGAAATGCAACTCGCGAAACGAAGTGATCTTCACGCCACCAGTTCTGCATCAAACGTCCTTCACAAAGTAGTCGTCGATCATCTGCACCGTTTCGGGGTGCATCAACCGCTCGAGAATGTCAGCGGCATCACCAGTCATTCCAGCACTTTCTCGCAGTTCGTCCAGCGTTCCGCATTCAGCGATTTCTCCATCTCTAATGATTGCCACGCGATCAGCCAGTTCTTCGATCAGCGTCGGAACAGGTGTTGCCATAACCACCGTAACATCCTCGCGGTCCGCGAGTCGTCGTAAAACTCGTTTCAGAGCCAGGATGCCAGCAGGGTCAAGTCCGCCGGAAAATGGTTCGTCTAAAAGCAAATAAGGTGCCTCTGTGATAAGCGCCGAGGATAATGCGATCTTTTTGCGCTGCCCGGTTGAATAGCTGTTGATTGGGTGATCGCCATTCAGATTAAACAGCTTCAACAGTCTGTCAGCATGATCAAAAAGACGATGGTGATCGACATCGTATAGCCTTCCCACACGAAGGATGAATTCACGACCCGTCATTGCGCCAGGTAGCCACGCCTCGTTGGGTAAGTAAACCAGTTTGCGACGAATGGCCAATTCATCTTCGGGAGTACCGCGACGCACCATACCGTCGACAATGACTTCGCCCTCGACCGGTGCAAGGATTCCCGCCATGACGGCTAGCAGCGTCGACTTTCCCATTCCGTTGGGTCCTACGAGCGCCATGAGTTCGCCCTGCCCTACTTCGAGATTGACTTCTTTTAGGATGGGACGGACACCGTAATGATGCCGTAAGTTCCGCACTCGAATCATTCAGACTTCCCCGGCTTGCAATGGTTTGCCTACGGAAAGTAATTCGCGATTTCAAATTGCTTATTGTTGATAATCGGTGGCCATCAGTTTCGACGTTCCGTGAAGAACTGGAGTATGAGACATCCGATTTTTGCCAGCAGCGAAATACCGAACAGTCCTGTCTTGTTATCTGCACCAGTGCGCAAACGTGTATGCAGGTCGGCCTCCATCGTTTCGCTTTTACTCTCCCACCTGGCCCAGCAATCAACCTCGTCAGGTTCGTAGCGATCGTGGCTACCGAATGGTTCGTAGGGAATCACGACCGCGTCTTCCTTTCTTATCTCAATTATTCCGAGACAAGATCAGACACGAGTTGGTCTATCGGGTTCACCGAATTGCGGGAATGTCAATGCAACCAGCGTTTTCAGCGATTCGGCGCACCACTCGCCAGTTGGTATAACTGGGACCGAAACTTTTGCGTACTTATGAATCCTCCTCTGCGTGAACCCATACCATGCTTCGAACTCACCAGCTCCGCCCGGTAATTGCTCTTGTCGTATCCTGCCTCATGTTTCCTCTGTTGGTTTCCGCTGAGGAAGAAAAGAAACCTACTGACGAAATGAAAGTGCTCGTAATTACGGGCGGCTGCTGCCATGACTATGAATTTCAGTCGAAGAAAATGGTGGAAGCAGCGGAACGCCACGGATTGCCAGTCAAATGGACCATCGTGAACGAAGGCGGGAAAGGTACTCGAGCGGAGATCGATCTTTACAAGGATCCGAAGTGGGCTGAAGGTTTCGATGTTGTGATTCACAACGAGTGTTTCGCCGCCACGGACAATGCAGAGTACATCCGAAAAATTACCAAAGCCCATCACGATGGAATCAACGCTGTCGTCATCCATTGCGCGATGCATACGTATCGATCGGCGAAGATCGATGACTGGCGCGAGTTTCTCGGCGTGACCAGTAAGCATCACGAACACCAGAGTAATTATCCCGTGAAGGTCGTCGCGAAAGATCACCCGATCATGCAGGGATTTCCAAACGGGTATGTGACTCCCAAAGACGAGCTTTACATTGTGAAACACGTTTGGCCCAACACAAAAATCCTTGCGACTAGCACAAGCGAGAAAACGGAAGAAGCTCAGCCTGTGTTTTGGGTCAACGAGTATGGCAAAGCGAGGGTTTTTGGAACGACGTATGGGCACTCGAACGAGACGTTTTCTGATGAAGTCTTTCAAGATGCACTGATGAGAGGCATGCTTTGGGCTGCCGGCCGAAAAGTACCGAAACCGAAAAAAGCTGACGCGCTTGTTCAGTAGTCTCGTTCAGTCGTTTTCGCCTCGCTTATACGTTGCTTTCTTTCTTACTCGACGAAGAATCTATGTTTGCTCGAATCGTTGCGGTGCTATTCGTTATTCTCGCGTGGGATTCTTTGTTGCTCGCCCAAGAAGCGACTGAGCCGGCCAAGGACGAAGGCCTTAGCGAGAAACTGCAAGCGACGCTTTGGGTGCAAACTTCGCTCGAATACGAAGTTGCCTGCCGACAGGCTTATCGTCAAGCTGAACAAAAGCTGACGGAAGCGATCGCAAACCCGAACCGAAGTGCCGCAACGGAGCAGTCCGCTAACTTTGCCGCATTGCCGCCCGCTGTCATCCTCGATGTTGATGAGACAGTTTTAGACAATTCGCCCTTCAACGCGCGACTCGTCAAAACTCGGGGAATATACACTCCAACTGCATGGGCTAAGTGGTGCAACGAAGTCAATGCGATCGCTATCCCTGGCTCGAAAGAGTTCATCCAAAAAGCGAAAAGTATGGGGGCGGCGGTTTTTTTCGTGACAAACCGAGACGCTGCTTTGAAAGACGTGACTCGCCAAAACCTCGTCAAAGTTCTCGGCATGGATGTACCTAGCGGTAACTTGTTGCTCAAAAACGAGCGTCAGGAATGGACTTCCACGAAGACGAAAAGGCGCGCCCACGTCGCCAATACGCATCGCATCGCGCTGCTTGTAGGAGATGACGTTAATGATTTCGTTAGCCTTGGGAAGTTGACGCCCGCCCAGCGCAAACATTTCTCCGAACACTTCGCAGCCAGTTGGGGACATCATTGGATATTGCTTCCCAATCCGATTTACGGCAGCTGGGAAAAGTCTTTGTACGAGTACAACTTCAACCGTACTCCTGATGCGAAACGCGAGTTGCTTCTCAACGGCCTTCGAACGAAGTAGTTATCTATTTCACAAACGTCGCAGACTCTCGCAACGCTCGCTATTCGGATCGACTGTTACTGCCCTAACGCTGCGCTGCAAAACTATTCGCTTCGCACGGGTTACGTTGAGTTTCTACTGAGGAAGTTCCGATTCTGAGGTCAGATTTCGCTTCCGAATTCGCATCTTCGATTTTATGGTCATCGTTAGAAGATTCGTTCTTCTTGAATTGAAACAGGAGCAAGTAGATGACTTCACGCACTCGTATCGAAGCCGAATCCATCAGT
>CAYNJG010000163.1:0-16933 GCA_964397295.1 uncultured Pirellulaceae bacterium | reverse complement strand
GCCCAACTTCGAGATGCCTCGCTTCGACGGCATCGGCGCGAATGAGTACGTTGTTGATGTCGTTCATGGCGTTTGTGATTTCATTTCAGCTGTCGATACGCCCATCATTTGGGAGTTGAGCCCGTGGTACCACACGCTAAATTGCGGTTTCACTTGTCGGATCAGTGGCGAGACCGATTTTCCATGCATCTACGACGACAAAGTGGGGCTGGGTCGGTCCTACATTAAGGTCGACGAAGATTTGAACTTTGATAGCTGGGTAACGGGTCTCAAAGTCGGGCGCAGCTACGTGAGCGATGGGTTGAGCCACCTCTTTGACTTCAAAGTTGAAGGGCTCGGAGTTGGTGAGCCCGGCGAAGACGGTCAAGCAAGCCTGCTGAGAATGGAGGCCGGTGGAACGCTCACAATCAATGTCAGTGCAGCCGCGTATCTGGAAGAGCAGGCACGCGACGATATCCGTACACGGTCGCTAACTCAGAAACCGTTTTGGCACGTAGAGCGTGCGCGCATCGATGATACTCGGATGGTCCCGGTCGAACTTGTGGTGAATGGCGAGTCGGTTGAAACACAACCAATCGAAGCGGATGGCGCGATTCATGAACTTGCGTTTAAGTACAAGCCAACCAAGTCGAGCTGGATTGCCGTTCGTGTTTTTGGCAGTAGCCACACGAACCCGATTTTCGTCGAGATCGACGGAAAGCCAATCCGCGCCGACAAGCGGTCGGCAAAGTGGCTGTTAGATGCTGTTGACGTCTGCTGGGAGTCGAAGAAGGATCGGATTCGCGAATCGGAACGCAAAGAGGCACGCGCCGCTTACGATGTGGCGAAGCAAGCGTATGAAAAGATTCTGTCTGAATCGAACTAACTACCGACTTGTTCTGGAATAACGAGACCAAGGAAGTCTATCGAATGATCCACGCGAAAATCTGTCTCTTGCTGTTGGTCGTAGCGGTTTCGCTCAATGCCCAAGATAGTGCCATGGTGCACATTGCTTCTGCTGTCAAAGCCGCCGAGCAGCATCAGTTTGAAGAAGCGGTTACGCAACTGACAAAAGCTATCGATGGCGGAGTTAAGAACCCAGAAGTCTTCTACCGCCGAGGCCGCTGGAACTTCCAGGCCGGTAAAGCAAAGGCATCTGTCGAAGACTTTGATGCTTATCTAGAGAAAGTTCCGTCGCGGTTGAAATCGCTTTGGGAACGCGGAATCAGTTGCTACTACGCGGGTGATTTCAAAGCAGGTGCGGAGCAGTTCGTCAAATACCAAACTTACCACGACAGCGATGTTGAAAACGCCGTTTGGCGTTACTTGTGCCAACTGCCAACCGACGGCAAAGTAAAGGCTCGCAAAGATATGCTCCCCATTAAGGGCGATAGCCGCATTCCTATGATGGAAGTGTATCAACTGTTTAAGGGAGAGTTATCGCCTGAGGAGGTTTTGAAAGCGCTTACCGAGTCAACGTCGGACGAGACCATGAAGAAGACGGAGGCCATGCACGCACATTTGTATCTCGGGCTTTATTACGACACCGAGAAGCAGCCAAAGAAAGCAAAAGAACACATCGATCTGTCAGTGAAGCAATTCGAAAAGGGTAGCTACATGTGGTCGGTGGCCGTTGTCCATCGGGAGCATCTGAAGAAAGCTCGGAAGAAGTCGGAATAGCAACCAGCCGCACCACGCTCGCTCAGCTTAGCGAGTCGAGAGTCTTCCCCTAGGCTTTTGCCTGTAACTCTCGTGGCCTCTTGGGATTAAGCAAGGATGTCTGTTACTGCGCGGGCCTGTTCTACACCCGTTAACCGCATGTCGAGCCCTTGGAAGGGCACGCTGAATTTGTTGTGATCGATACCCAGCATATAGAGCATCGTCGCGTGTAGATCCCGGACGTGGACTACATCTTCGACGGAGTTGTATCCAAGTTCGTCGGTGGCTCCATAGTTCGTGCCGCCTTTCACTCCGCCCCCGGCCATCCACATCGAAAATGCTTTGATGTGATGATCTCGGCCTGCACCACCTTTGCCTTGGAACATCGGAGTACGACCAAACTCACCGCCCCAAATCACCAAGGTGTCCTCGAGCATTCCCCGCTGCTTGAGATCCTGGACTAGCGCCCATGTAGCTTGATCCGTGAAGCCGGAGCAGATCTTCATGTACTTTTCCAAGCCGCCATGATGGTCCCATCCGCGATGATAGAGCTGGATAAACCGGACGCCACGCTCGGCCAAGCGTCGGGCGAGCAAGCAGTTGCTTGCGAAAGATCCGTCTCCCGGTTTTGCGCCGTACATATCGAGGATGTGTTGCGGTTCGTCTGACATGTCGTTGAGTTCAGGTATCGACATCTGCATGCGAAACGCCATCTCGTATGCAGCTATGCGCGTCTCGACATCCGGATCTTGTTTTGCATTGTTGTGTTGCGCGTCGAGCGATTGTATGGCCCGCACGGTTTGCTCTTGTAGCTTCGAAGAAACGCCTTTGGGGCGACTCACGTAATAGACCGGGTCGCCACTTCCATTGAATTCGACGCCTTGATGACGGCTCGGTAGGAATCCTGCAGACCATTGCCGAGATGCAATCGGTTGTGGATTACGGCCACCTACGCTCGTCATCACCACGAAGCCGGGTAACTCTTGTGTCTCACTACCCAGGCCATACGTGACCCAGGATCCCATGGACGGGCGACCGCTGATCGCTGTTCCGGTATTCATGAAAGTGTGAGCCGGATCGTGATTGATTTGTTCGGTGACCATCGAATTGATCACGCAAATGTCATCGGCCATCTTGGCTTGCCATGGCAAAAAGTCGCTGACGAGCAAACCGTTTTCGCCGTACGGCCGGAACTTCGTCATCGGACCTTGGCACTTGAGCGTTTGTCCTTGCAGCTGCGCAATCGGTTGGCCGTCCGTATACGAAGCCGGCATGGGCTTGCCATCCATCTCGGCCAGTTTCGGCTTGTAGTCAAATGTCTCCAAGTGCGAGGGCCCGCCGGCCATGCAAAGGAAGATTACTCTTTTGACTCGAGCTGGAATTCGAAAGTTGGGCAGTGGATTGGCCGAAGCAGTTTGGTGCAATAGCGAATTCAACGCACACGCGCCCAACCCGACGCCAGAGCGAGCGAGGAACGAGCGGCGTTGCATGGATGCGATCGAATCTCGCAGTTCGTTCATGATCTATTGCCTTGTTGTTGCTTCACTGAGATTCAAAACAGTTCTCGCTATGGTCGTCCATGCAGCTAATTCCGCCTGCGGATGCGTTGGCACGGTGGACTCGCCAATCGTCAACAGTTCGCCAGCTGCTTCGGGTGCGTCTGCGTATTCGGCTCGGCTGAGCTTGAGCAGTTGCAGCAGTGTTTCTTGTTCCGCGTCGTTCGGCGATCGTGAGATCACGATTCGAAAAGCGTTTTTAATCCGTTCAGCGTCCGTTTGTTGCTCTTCTAAGAGTCTGCCGGCCAGCGCTCGGGCAGCTTCGACAAACGTGGGGTCATTGAGCAGCACCAATGCTGCAAGCGGCGTATTGGATCGAGGGCGTTGCGCTGTGCATTCTTCGCGGCTTGGTGCATCGAACGCCTTTAGCATCGGATGCAAAAACTGGCGTTGCCAATGAACGTACACTCCGCGTCGCCACTGGCGTTGGTCGCCGTGATGAGCGTATCGACGTTGAGGAAAGTTGAGATGCCGATAATAGCCGGGCGGTTGATAGGGCTTGACGCTTGCCCCTCCAAATTCATTCACGAGTAACCCACCAGCGGACAACGCCCCGTCACGAATCATTTCTGCAGGTAGTCGATAACTCGATTGTCTTGCCAGCAGCCGATTGTTTGGATCGCGGGCTCGCAGTTTCGGGTTGGCATAGGATGTTTGGCGGTAGGTGTTACTCATTACGAGTGATTTGATGAAACGTTTGATGTCCCAGTTCTGTGAGAATTCGATCGCGAGATTATCGAGTAACTCGGGGTGCGAGGGTGGTGTGCCTTGCCCACCGAAGTCTGCCAGTGATTCGGAAAGTCCGGCGCCGAACATCAGGTACCAAAAACGGTTTGCCATCACGCGTGCGGTAAGCAGGCCGCTTCCTTGTTTGCCGTCGACAAGCCAGTTGGCCAGATCTAGACGTGTCTGCCTTTGACTGGAAACGATTTCACCCATGAATGACGGAACCGACGGTGCCATGATGGGGCCAGAAGCGAGTAGCCAGTTGCCTCGGGGTAGAAAACGCACGGTGCGAGGTTTTTCTAAGGACACCGAAATCATCGTGCGGCGGCGCTGCTTGTCGAGCTGCTTCTGTTGTTTCTTGAGCTGTGTGAGGTTTTCGTCTTCGCACCCGTCCGCTTCGAGCTTGCGGATTTGCGCCGTAACTTCCTCGTAGAGCTTTCTTTCGCGACGACCCAGTACGTCGATCTCGGGTGGTCTTGCTGTGGGTAAGCTGTTCGTGCCCTTTTTGAAGTGCTGTTCTTCGTCGATGTCGGCAAAGTACGCTGCCATCGAATAGAAATCTTCGGCGGTGTAGGGATCGTACTTGTGATCGTGACACTGTGCGCAGCCGAGCGTCCCGCCCATCCAAACTGCGGAGACGTTGCGAACACGATCGGCTTGATAGATTGCGATGTATTCCTTGGGCTGCACGCCACCTTCGTGTGAAGTTTGCAGCAACCGGTTGTAACCCGTGGCTATTTTTTGGTCGATCGTTGGATTCTCGAGTAAATCGCCAGCGAGCTGTTCTCGCGTAAATTGGTCGAACGGCAAGTTGCGATTGAAGGCATCGATAACATAGTCGCGATATGGCGAGATGTTTTGGTCTTGGTCACCGTGATAGCCAACCGTGTCGGCATAGCGAACAAGATCAAGCCAGTAGATCGCCATCCGCTCGCCGAAGTGCGGAGATTCCAGCAGTTCGTCAACGAGATCTTCGTAGCGAGACCCTGATTTGTTGGCCATGAACTCGTCGAGTGTCTCCCTAGTAGGAGGCAGCCCGATCAAATCAAAGTGCAAACGCCGAACAAGTGTCGTTGTGTCGGCTGGCTTGCTAAGTGCCAGTCCTTCCTCTGCAAGGCGATTCAGCACGAAGTTGTCGATCCAATTGCCGGTTGGTTCGCTCACTCGCGGTGGTGGAGTATGCTTCGGCTGAACATAGGCCCAGTGCTGCTCCCATTCTGCGCCTTGCTCAATCCATTTCGTTAGCAGCGTACGCTGTTCGGGCGTAAGCTTCTTTCCCGAATCTGGCGGCGGCATAACTTCATCGCGATCCTCCGAAGAGATTCTTGCAATAAAGGGGCTATCTACCTCGCCAGCGACAATGGCCGAATTCTTTGCTGACGATTCGATATCCAGTCGTAGGTCAGCTTCTCGGTGGTTTGCGTCGGGGCCGTGACACTGAAAGCAGTTGTCGGAAAGCAGCGGCCGAATATCGCGATTGAAGTCGACGTCGTCGCTCGCTGAGGCCAATCGCGTGAGGCCGCAAGCAAGTAAGACGGCGATGATAGTTAGTGTGATTCGCATGGTTCGCTCTCGCTAACCTATTCTAACCGCGCCGCTGCCACTCTACGAATTGCAATTTACTAGTGCGGGCAAAAGCTCCATGTGGCAATTTACCCGTCAAACCTATTTCTTGGGCCGTTTTTCGACGTCAATCGGCGCATCGTTTTTCTGCGGGGCGCCGGGCGTGCTGCGACCTCGCGCTATTTGCGTATCCAATAGGTTTCGCATAGACGTGACTCGGTTTGGTTGATCTGCGGCGAGGTTGTTCTGTTCGCTCAGGTCGGTGGAAAGATCAATGAGCTGGACGAGTGGCGCGCCGGACTCCTTAGCAACCTCCCAATTCTTGGATGTTGGCTTTGGTTTCGACCAGCCTCCGGAACCAGGGCAAACCGAAAGCTTCCAATTGTCTTGCCGAATGGCGAAGAAACCGGAAACAGAGTGGTGGATCACGGTCTTCCGTTCGGACGCCTCGCCGCGAAGCGTTGGTAAAAAGCTGAGACTGTCCTCGGCGGTTTCGTCCGGTAGCTCTGCTCCAAGGATATCTGCAAAGGTGGCCATCATGTCCGTAAGGCAAACCAGTTGATCGCTTTTCGAGTCTGGCTTGATGACGGCGGGCCACGAGGCTATGAACGGAACGCGATGTCCGCCGTCCCAAATGTCAGCTTTCGAGCCACGCAAGTTGCCACTGGGGAAATGGCCGAGTTCATGCAACTTCTGCATTTTTGATGTTGGTGCCGAGGTGCCGTTGTCGCAACTGCAAATGACGAGCGTGTTGTCTAGTTTTCCAACATCACGCAGTGCGTCCATCACTTTGCCAAAGCTGTGGTCGGTTTGCATGACGAAGTCCGCGTGTTCATTGAGGCCACTCTTGCCTTTCCAGTCGTCGCTGGGAACTACCGGACTATGCGGCGAATTCCACGGTACGTAGAGAAAGAATGGTTGCTCGTTGTCTTTGGTGTTCTTGATAAAAGACACAGCTTGCTGGGTTAGCTTGGGAAGCATCTCGACAGGCTGGATATGTTCGGTGACTTTATCGTCGTCGACCCAGATCTTGATTTGCCGCGAATGAT
Source organism: uncultured Pirellulaceae bacterium (assembly GCA_964397295.1). Classification (GTDB taxonomy): domain Bacteria; phylum Planctomycetota; class Planctomycetia; order Pirellulales; family Pirellulaceae; genus CAYNJG01. Next base: position 10,401 of record CAYNJG010000163.1, on the reverse strand, counting down.
GAAAGCCGTGGAACTCGTCGAAATGACCGTGATCGAGTGGCCCATCAGTAACCTTTGCACCGACTGGGACATCTCCCTTATTGTCCTTGCCGTCAAATAGCATGCCGAGGTGCCACTTACCAACGATCGCGGTTCGATAGCCATGTTGGCTAAGCATTTCCGGTAGCGTCAAACGGTCTTCAGCGATTAGTGAGTCTCCACCTGTAAGTACGCCGCTTTGCAATCGCGTCCGCCAAGCATAGCGACCGGTGAGCAAACCATATCGCGTTGGCGTGCAAACGGACGAACCGCCATGCGCGTCAGTGAAGATCATGCCGCTTCGAGCGATCGCGTCGAGTCTAGGCGTCTTGATCTTGCCGCGTTCTGGGTTGAGGCATTGAACTTCGCCGAAGCCCATGTCATCCGCAAGCATAATGACGATGTTGGGTTTCGAGACTTCGGCCGAAGCAGTCGCCGCGAAAAGAAGTGCGAGCAAAAGAACTTGACCGACGTTGTGTGACATATTGATCATCGAAAAAGAGAGCGGAAATTGTTGCGCCGCTCATTCTAACACTAGCTTCGTTTGGAACGACTCCTATTGGACCGTCACGGAATCTGAGTTCCGTTTCCACGAAGTCACAAATATTCCGCTAGAAATTCTGTGTGGGACCACTGTGCAGATTCGTTTACACTTTAATAGGGTATTAGGAGAAGCAGGCAACCAACGGAAGAAGAATAATGCGGCTCAACATTACGTGGACTTGGGTGTGGTGGGTTTTGGTGTATGGGTTGAGTCACGCTTCAGCGCAGCTACCCGAACAATCGATCTTGCTCCCAGAATCAGGTGACTTTGGGACGTTCGCGACACAGGACGAAAGCTTGGGTTTCGATGACCCGTTATTACACAAGGCATATGACAATTTTTCGATAGGCGGAACAGCGACCATCGATGGTATTCGCTGGGCTGGCATCTTTTCGGAGCCCATACCAAGTGCTTCGCCCTCACGCATCGATTTTATTGTCGAAATTTGGCAGGACGAAGACGGCTTTCCCGCAATTTCTTCCGGACCCGTCGGGCAGTGGGAACTGGTGGGAGGCGTAGCAGGTATTTCATCCGCAACCGTGACGAAAATACAGCTCGACCACGTTAGTCGAGCAACACCCAATACGGTCGGCGGCGGTCCGGCGTTTGAGTACTCTGCGGAACTACCGTCTTTCGAGTTGGCGCCGGGTGATTATTGGATATCGATTATTGGCGACCAGGGATTTGATAATGTGGCGCCGATCTTTGATCCAGAATGGCAATGGCATTTTGGTAGCGGGCCAGGCGACGGCCACGTATCGTTTAGCCGAGAGTCCGATGTACTTGAAAACGAAGAAACCGATGCAGGGATCTTCATGGCGGACGCTGATCTGTCCTTTTCGCTCTTGGGCGAAGTAACGGAACTTTGCGAGGATCCTCGCGTCCAAGCGGGCGACTTCAATCAAAACGGGACGGTAGAGTTCGCAGACTTTCTTTTGCTATCCACCAACTTTGGATTATCGGGACCGGGAATCGTTGGCGACACGAATTGCAATTCGTCGGTAGAGTTTGCTGATTTCCTGGTGCTGTCTCAGAATTTCGGGCAGGCCGTTGGAAGTGTAAGAGCAGTTCCGGAGCCTACCACTTCAGTGTTTGCGTTTGCGCTTTTTATGGTGCTAATGTTGCGAGTCGCGAGGCGACAGCTTGTTTAAAGCCTAGCTAGATCGCCTGGTAACTAAACATCGAGTACAGCGATAGCGGAGGGTGGAGTTGTTCCAGTGTGTTCTGCCAACCAGAACCGGCGAGCCGAGTTCGTTCAGCCCGTGGCCCTGCTACATGCCAGCACGAGACGTAGAAACATCCAGCTAAGTGATAGCAGAGATCGGAGCCATTCGTATGAGACGCATAGCCGCAGGAATGTTATTGGCCGCTCTATGGTTGCCCAGCGGACTCTGCCAGGACACGCCAGAGGACGTTTACCGTTTGCTCGAGGATATTCACGCGCAAAAGGACGAGAGACTACTTGTTTCCTCTTTCGAGCAGCTACAGAGCACCAATGAAGAACTGCTGGCATCCCAAGCGTTTAGATTTCATTGCGAAAACCCAAAAGTCGTCGACGAAGGTTGGCTCCTTATGTCTCTGCTGTCCCAATGTCGGCCTGATAGGCTTGTTCGAGCTGTCAACAATGGCTGCGACGGAAGCGATCCGATTAGGACGCGAGTCCCTAGTCAATCCATGATCAGGATTGCGATAAAAATGCTTGATCCCGGCGAAGTCTCTAATTCGCCATATCGAGTGTTAGCAGCGTCATTCTCCGACACCGACAACCGAAACGTTGTTCGCGTCTTGTTGCACCTGGATCCTCATAAGACTTTTGACGGTTTGTGGCAGACTTTGAAAGAACCGCGGTGACGAAGAGCATCGCAAATGCATGTTGCTAACTCATCTGGTTGAATCCTATGAGTTCAGAAAGAACTTGGGATATCCAGTGTTGGGCGTTCGTGACGAAATCGGTGGCGACTTGGAAAAACTTCTTAAGCACGAGCTGTGGTGGGTTCGACTTTATGCACTCGAAGTCGTAGATCGGAATCCCAATCTTCGGCCAAAAGACTTTGCCATTCACGAGCCTGACACAGATCCATATGTCGCGACTCGTTTCAACGAAATCGTCAAGCATGAAAGGGCCGATAGAGCTGTAACAATGCCGCTCGAGAGCTTCAAACCTGTGTTGAAAACGGAGACTAACTGAGCTCGGCTGGCGAATCGTCGCGAAAGTTAGTGTTGGCCAAAGAGATGCTGTACTTGATCTAGCAAGCGGTTTGCCGCAGTAGGAATTTGAGACTACGAGCTTCGATAGAACGTGTCCAGGGTTTTCGCTCATACCCAGAATCGAGCACAAATGGCTGACCGTTTTTGTCAGGCTCAGGAGAGAATTGAGGCAGGTCTAAATATCGGAAGACCTGCCCCATCTTCGGTCGATCTCTACTTGTCGCCGCCGAGCATGCCGCCGAGAGCTCCTTTCGCGGCATCCAAGACGCCGCCGCCTCCTTCACCACCTTCTTCGCCGTCGCCGATCGCACTGTCGAGCACACCATGTACACTGGCAGGCAGTTTCCCTTTCAGGAATTCCACTACCGTGCCAACACTTCCCTGTGCTTGTTCTTCAGAAATACCAATTTTGGATACGAGCTGTTGAATTAATTCGTTCATCGTTGTTCTCCATTGTGAAAGCAGCCCCAATTAAGCTTTCTCTACCATCGGTGAATGCTGGCCTGGCGGCAACACCAATCCGGTCAATAAAAGCGCGACGCCGGATGGACGCAACGTTCCGCGGAGTGCATTTCGACTGTATAATGCGTTTCAGGTCAATTAAGGACATTCTGCACTTTGTGATTTCCGAACTGCGACTCCAACATGAATCGACCTACTCCGATTCCAATGTGGATTATCTGTATCCCAGTCGGCGCAGGGGCCGGCTCAATTCTTGGGTTCTTTATCGCAGCTGCCCGAATGTTGGACGGGCGGCCGGGCATATTGCCCGTGGAGCCACTTAACCTGCTAGTATTCTGCGGTGGTGGGTTTGTTGCGGGCGCAATTTTGGCTCCGATTCTTTTTGCTGCATTTTGGGCAGCTGTGGGCTGGGGCCAAGGTTACCTGAATCGCTGGCGTCGAATCCGATGATCAACTTTTAGTTTAGAGATGGCCGGGGGCGCAACGGATTTTCAGGCACGCATAGATTTGGAAACATTCCTTCGAAGCAGGCAACAATGGTCTGCTCTTCTTCAAAGAGCCGGAGCTCATTTGCCATTCGGCAAGAGTAAAGAGACGAACGGCCTAGTGCGGATTCGCATGCTGAGCGAGAGAGGCCCGATGTCTTTGTCATCCCGTTATTCAGCGGGCGACAACCACACTGCATCGATAGCAGTATCTTCATCTTGGAAATGCACCCACAACACTATCGATTTTTCTACCCAGCGATTACCACTGTCCTGAGTCGGTTCGCCAAGTTTCTTTATGACATCCTCCCTGCCATCGTTTGGGCTAAGACTACCGGGCAGAGGATGTGTATACGCTATCCAATTTGGATCGCCATACCCTTTGGGCCATGGTGAAGCTTTAAGAATAATGCCGACGATGCGATTGTCTCTGAACGTGAGGGTGTATGCCTGATCGCCAGAAGAAAACGATCCGGAATCACCTTTGTGCACTATTTCTAGGTGGTATTTCTTTTCGAACGCTTGAAATTGCTCCGAATCTATTGGGAGCGAGAGAAGAGGAGTCAATTCCTTCAACTCGGGGTGACTTGTCACGACCTGCGCTGCGGAAGAGTTCGTTATCGGAGTTGGCACATGAAAACCCGTCTGAGCCTTGGGGTAACCATGTTCGCTATGTGGCGGATTCTGAACCGCTTCTGTTTGGAACGCAGTTGCACTGTTTGCGTTCACGTTTGATTCGACCATGGTTTTTGCTCGCTCACAACCGACAAGCAATGTTAGAGACAGCGCTAGTGCTTCCGTTTTTTTCATCGCATCATCCTTGTGTTGTCCCAGGCACGCAAGCATTTCATGGCTCAAGAGAAGAGCCGAAGTTGCTTGCAAGCAGTAAGAAATCAGCAAAGCTAATCATGCCGTCGCCATCCAAGTCACCTTCAGCGGGTCCGCCAGCTTGCCCAAAATTCTGCGAGAGAATGAGAAAGTCTTCAAAGGTAACTTCTAGATCGCCATCAATATCGCCCAGAATTGAATCGACCGCATCCGCTGCGCTCCAGATCTCTCGTCCGTGCACGCCATCATCGGCTTGAAAAAAGACAGTATCATCGGTCGCTACTAATCCATTGGGCGACGAACCTATTCGTCCTGGGCGAATATCTTGGGCCAAGAATAGCTCCTGTCCGTCGTACTGCCACAGTTCCGCACCATGTACGCCATCGTCTGACGAATAGAAGATCGACGATGCTGTGACCCCGACCAGTTGAGGGCTGGAACCGATCTCACCGGGCCGAACATCGCGGACTAGCGAAATTTCGCTGCCGTCGAATTGCCATAACTCACTTCCGTGTACGCCGTCATCGGCAACGAAGAGGAGGGAGTCGTTAAGAGCAACAAGCTGTCGTCCGAAATTCCTATCGGCTGGAGGTACGTTCGCAACGATCTCGAACTCTTCATCACTGACAACTCTGATTAGGTCGTTGTCGCTAATCAGAAAAGTGTCTCCATTGATGACACCGGTGGTGACGCGACGACCGTTGAAGATGGTGCTCGGTCGTGCGGTATTCATAGCTTGATCAGCTGACGGACCGAGTATTCTTGTCATTTCAGATTCTAGCTCGGGCAAGTTCGACACTTGCCTCAAATCAAGACCTGGTAGCAGCTCGCTCACTTCACTTTCCGCAAGGCGGCTACTGCCAGCCTGTGTGAAATCCGTGCGCCATATCTCGAATCGAGTTTGGGACGCCTGCCTGGCAAAATAGTAACCTTCGCCTTCCGTCCCTTCGATGGGATAAAACTTCGATTCGGGCGACGTGAAGAATGGGTCCCAGAAATGATCAGGCCATAGAGGTGCCAGCCTGTTATCGTTTTGCAGCACCAGCAATGGTCCCGTGAACGTAAAGTCAGTGTTGAGGGGTTCATTGGCCACATAGAAAACGACCGAGTCCCCAACGCGGTTCGCGGTATGGACGAACGAGGACTGCGTTTGGGATGATGGCCCCACGCGCGTCGTGACCTCGGTGTTTGCTTGTCGAACTTCACCGTTTACAAGAAAAACGACCGATTCACTTAGTCCAACAGACTTCGTGAAATTGCGGCCGACTGCACCTAGAGACACGGTCGAGTCGGCTGTACCCTCGGTGTACCAGATCTGCGATTGAGTACGAAAGTGCGTGCCGCTATTGGAACTGCCAACAAGTTCGAAAGTGGTCGGCTGTGTAGTCAGCATCTCGAACGACGTCCCGTCCCACGCATACAGCGACGAGCTTTCGTTCGCGTTTCCTACGATGGCAAACACGGATTCTTCTGAGCCGACAAGGGAAATCTGAGATTCGGAAACGAGTAAGTCGGTTGCGCCGCCTGCTTGTCCAATCGAATAAACATTGCCCGTCTCGCTGACATAAAGAGCATCTAGACCGCGTTCTTCGTCAGTCACAACATGAAAGCTTTGCACATCACCCGTGGACTCCGACAGCTTCTGCGTTATACCGGCCGCATCGAGTTCCCATAGTTGTCGGTGAGTACCGTCATTGGCAATGAAGTAGACCGATTCCTGTACGGATGCGAATCCTGATGGGTCGGACGATTCAGGGCCGGGGTTAAGATCCGCCAATTGTCTCGCTGAAAGGTCGGTACTATCCGCGACCCAGAGCTCGCGGCCATTTTCCGATTCAACACTAAACAGAAGTTGCTCAGCCCAAAGCCCAAGACTCGCCTGATCAGCATGTCGACTGGCAACGGCCATCGCGTCAATGGATGCCGCTTGCTGCTGTCCTTCTCCGATGAAGGAAATACTGAGTGAATCGTTCTCGCCAAGCGCCGCAAAGTAGAGACCGCTCGCCGACTTCGCAAAGTCAGCTGAAAATTGGTCAACAGAATCACGATTGCCAACCGAGTACGTTCCCTCGCTTGTTCCGTCGGTGAATAGGTAGGAAGTTGTAAAAACATCGTCGAACCGTACACCAATCAATTCATCACTGAATGTCGGAGCTGTAAACCTTGCTTGGTCCTGAGCATGGAAGAGCGTTTCGCTCTGCGCCGAAATAGGGTCGAATGCGATCAGTTGAACAGCTCCCAATCCAGCATCACTAATTCCAACCACGATGCGATCGTTGATGGTGCTCATGAAGTCGATGCCGCCAAACTGGCTTAGTTCGAGGACGACCTGTGGCTCACCATCGTCTCCAGCGAGTTTCCAAAGGTCAGCTGTTCCCTGACTGGAGAAGTAAGCATCTCCCTGAAACTCGACCAGGTTGTCGAATTCAGGGTTCAATATGGTGGCTGAGTTGAAGTCGTCCACGAGCTGGACGGACGTCAGCATTTGCCGGGTCTCAAGCTGCTCAAATTGAGCCCTACCGTTTTTGAAAACCGACCGTAAACCACTCGTTCCGCGACTTGAAACTTGGGTATTCATGGCGCTACTCACTTACCGGTGAAGGAAACGGGACTTGCGAGGCGTGCGGACTCATCTGAAATTGAAATCGCTGTGAATTTAATGGCCAGCACCTAAGGACTCATCGGTGTGCTTGCGCAGAGAAAAGATATGATCCGAGTCTATCCAAGTTGTTTCATTGAATCAAATGTTTTGATCAAGTTTGACCACCGCATGGAAGCCTTGCTGCGAAGGTCGGGGCCGATGCGACTATCTACAATTTCGCGGTCACCCGCCATCGTTTTCCCTGATGATTTGGTCGATTGTAAATCGGCGAACTTCGGGTTGGCTGTAGACAGCAGCGTTCGTGATGGCGACCTCACGAATGACGGAATCGTTGGCTTTGAAGATTTCTTCTATGGCCCACGTTTTCTCTGTTGTGCAAAGTGTAGAATAGCGCCAGCATAGAATTGGTTTCCACTGTTCGCACTTTCTGTTGGCAGGAGGCAGGCATGCGGCTACTTATTGGATTACTGGTGTTCTTGCTTGCGGGCGACCTTGCTCGCGGCCAGAATTGGTCGATCTGGTCGATGAAGCTTGATGGCACGGATCTTCAGAAGCATGTCGCTGATCCCGACCTGAGCTTCGGTTCGGTTAAGGTTTCGCCCGACGGCAAACAACTCGCGTTTGACTCATGGCCAGCAGCAGGCTTCAGCCAAGCGGCGCAACGGATTCACATCTGCGACTTGGATGGAACCAATATGCGATCGCTTGGGTTGGGTGCTATGCCAGACTGGTCTTCCAGCGGCAAATTACTCACCTATCACGAGTATTTAAAACTTAAGGGTTCCTTGATCGTCGGTGACGATGGAAAGGGCCTGGAGGTCGCCGCCGAAAAAATGGGGAGCCCGACTTGGTTTCCCAATGGACGAGTTCTTGCGTTCTTGGATTGGGGGCGAAAAAACATTCAGATTCAAAACGTAGTCACGGGTAAACGCAGACCGCTACGCGACTATCTGATTGGCGACATTAACCATGGCTTCAGCATTGCTCCCGATGGAAAGGCGATCTGTTATGCGCAGGGCCGCTTTGAATTCTGCAAGATGAGCGTCATGGCTGTCGACGAGGATACCCCGGCTCGAGTCATTCATCGAGGGCCGATCGTGGGAGGGTTTAGCTTTCATCCTGACGGCAAGCGTGTTGTGTTCGCCGAGGGAAAAGGAAATTCGGGTGAGCCGGGGAATTCTCCGGCACGACTCTTTATTGTAAATGTGGAAGACTCGGAAGTCACCGAAATCCCAGGCGCGAAGGCCGGAGAGTATTACGTAAATCCAACGTTCTCACCGGACGGTGAGCGGGTGTTTTTCAGCAGTACACTCAAATGAAACGATTGCTACCGCGATTTGGTCTGAGGCTCGTGCTAGTCGTAATGACGATGGCTGCTGTTGCGTTTGCGATTTGGGGACAGGTCGTCGAACCCTACCGCCAGCAAGCTGCAGCACTCGAGCGTCTTTCGCAATTGGACGGATTTGATGCGGGTAATGCAGATGCGTTTTCGCTAGAAGACACCCGATTTTACGTACCAACGGAGTTGGACTGGCAGGGGAAACTGGTTGGGCTCACGCTCGGCAAAAACAAGTACATGAAAATGGAATTCGTTCGATTCCCGCGGGGGACCACGGAAGAAGACATCACCTACGTGCTTTCTCGTTCGCGTTACCTTCGGTCGGTGTCCTTGGAACGATCGGAGCTGTCGCGTCGAACGCTGGCCTGCCTGGCCTCTTTGCGGGAACTGGTGGAACTCGAAGCGAAGTACTGTGACATCGACGACGCAGAACTATCGGACCTTACTTCGTCGTCGCCTGCGCTTACTCGGTTGTCGCTTACAGGAAATCCGATTGGCGACGATTGCGCGGAATCGCTCGCACGTCTGGACTCATTGGAATCGCTCTTCTTGCGATGGACGAACGTTACGCAAGCAGGCATGAAGACTATCCGAGAGCGTATTCCCTCGTGCGTGATTCATGGTGAGAGTTGAAAATACGTAGCTGCCATGTCTTCACCAGTCAGCAGCATGTCGTCGGTTACTTAGGTTAGTTACGACGACGTCGCAAGAGACCGCCAGCCAAACTAGCTAGGCCGACGAGCAAAATGCCTGACGGCTCAGGCACAGACTCGACACCAACCGTCTGGCCGAAGTTGGCCGACAGAGTCAGGAAGTCGTCGAACTGAACAACTCCGTCACAGTTGAAGTCACCCCCGGTGTGGTCATCAACTTCTAAACCGAAGTTAGCCGACAGAATCAGGAAGTCGTCGAACTGAATAACTCCGTCACCTGTTGCATCACCAGCAGAGTTCGGATCACATCCAGCTACAGTAAATTGAATGACTGGAGCGAATTCGTTACCAAAGCCATCGAAAGCTTCCATCGTTGTATCAAAGCCCGCAGAAAATTGGCTTTGCACGCCGGCAAAATCAAAAACTGCATCGCCTCGCGCCGTTTGTTGAACACCGGGACTGTTGAGGCTATTGTCGATAACGGAGTGTGTGTACTCGAGCAAAAGGTCGCCCCCGATGTACGTAAACGTGCTTTGATTAAACGTAAGCACTTCGCCAAAGGCGTTAGGAGCCCCTGGGCCTTGACTAGGAGCAGTACTAGATGAGTCATACTCCGTTCCATCATACGACAAAGGCCCAGAACGTACTAAGGTGTAGTCCGCTCCTCGGTTGAGGGTAAAATCAGGATCAAGACTGCCCGCTGAATTTACCGATGTCCCAAGCCGGATTTGATAATCGGCTACCGACCAGATAGGAACGTTATCAACGGCATTTAACCGGAAGGAGAGACCAGTCAGCACATCACCGGAGTTTAACCCTGCTTCAGACAGAACTGACGCGTTGTAGACAATTTGCCCAGTGTTGCTCAGGTTTCCCAGTGCTGTGTTGTCTCCTCCACTGCTACCTTCCACGTCAGCAAAACTGATGGGAACTACAACTTGCGACTGAGCTAACGGCGCGATCGCCATTGCAAAGCAGAATGCGGAAAAGCTGAGTAATCGCTTCATTTAAAATCCTTGGCCTGTGAACACACCAAACTGCGGGGCCGAATCGCGGACGTTGATGGCCTTCGGTAAGGATCACCAAGTGCCTCCGCTCGAAGTCAGCAAGCCGTAGCACACTCGTTCCAACAACATCTGAAACCGATTTGCCCAAGTTTGCGACTAGTGTTGTAGCCTATTGCACGCTGGAGAGCGGCAATCTGCAAGGCGAGTAGGCGAAAAAAGTGCGAATGTGGCAAGCCATTCTGCGATGCGCGATAA
>CAYNJG010000162.1:0-16979 GCA_964397295.1 uncultured Pirellulaceae bacterium | reverse complement strand
CCGAATGCTGCTGCTGCCGATGAACAGCACGGAATCGTCGGCATGCGACTCTTGTCCATTGCGTGTTTCTAGCTTGACGATTTCTTTTTCCCACTTCTTCGTAGCTTCCTCAACGTATGGCTCGATAGCGGGTAAGGAGTCTTGGGCAAAAGTGGTTGAGAAAAGGAGCAGTACCAATGCGGCAGTTAGCGAATGCATACGGAGAACTCGCGAAGGAAAAAGTGAAGTAGGGCAGGGGACTCGACGGAGATGCGCAGGTCACGCGACGGAGAAGCACGACTTGCGGACTGCCTCCGAGTCTAGCTCACACAGGATGCGTAATCGAGTCAATTCAGGCTTCTTGCCAAGGTCCAGTAACGGCCAGCGTGAGGCCGCGCTTCTGAATGTTCACAAACAGTGTCGAACCATCGGGTGAGAAACACACGCCGGCCAACTCTCCGTTTGAATGGTTCATGGCAAATGGATATTGCCGACCGTCGGGAGTTACGCCGACAAGTCGTACGACGTCCGTTGCTCGATCTTCGCAAACGATCAAGTCACCCCATGGAGAAATCGTCAGGTTATCGGCATCTTCGACAACGCCACCTTTCGCGGATTCGATGAATAGCTCTAGTTTCGCAGGCTCTTTGGCTTCGCTTTTCGAGCCTTCGTTGGGGCTGGGCAGGTATTTCCAGATCTGGCCTTTCTTTGCCTTACCACCAGAGGTGGTTGCAAAGTAGATCTCGCCGCCATCGCCACGCCAGATGCCTTCACCCCGAGCAAACTTTGCGGCGCCGGCTTCGAAGCCGCGCAAGCGAAGATCGTCCTCGGGCGCAGTCGGATCGTCGATGTCCTTCCATTCGACTTGAACGGTCGAGCCAGGCTTGATCGTTTCCTCTTTCCAATTTCGCGTGTCGCAACTCTTTTGATCGATGACGTGCATGACCTGTAACTGCCCGCCTTTGTGTAGCTTCCGCTTCTTGTTTGGAATGAAGCGGTACATCAATCCATCATCTTGATCTTCTGTCTGATAGACGATGCTTGTCTTTGGGCAAACGGCAACCGCCTCGTGACGGAAGCGGCCCATTTCTTTCAGTGGGATCGGATTGGCCAAGCTGATGTCTGTGGTTACGGGGACTTCAAAATTGTACCCGTGATCTTTTTCGATCGTGACTTTCGTTTTCTCGTAGTGGCCCGGCAAGTCCTGAGCTTCTTCACACGTGATCCACGAGTTCCAAGGAGTTGGCCCGCCCGCGCAATTGCGGATCGTGCCGCCGAGACTCAAGAATTGTCGAACTACTTTCGATTTCTTGGTGTCGTAGACCAGCGTGGTTGTTCCGCCGCTGCATGGAGTTAGATCTTCTCCCGCGTCATAGAAATCGCCGAGATTGGCTTTCGAAAGATGCTCGTGATCTTTGCCGAACGGACCGGGATCTTCCGGGCTGAGTTCGTGATTGCGAATGACGACGCACAGTCCGTAGGGCCCCTCGAATGCAGCCATGCCATCCGGGCTACCTGGTACAACAAATCCGTCATCCATCTTGGAGTTTTTTCGAGAGACGATGCGATAAGAGAATCCAACCGGCAACGAGAACAGACCTTTCGGGTCTGCAATGAGTGGTCCATAGCCAAATTCTGGTTTCTCGAATTCGATCTCTCCAGCTTGTGACTTGAGGGCTCGTAATCCGAGGAATCCGGCGGTAACTCGTGAAGTCGCGGAGAGAAATCGTCGTCGACTCGATTGCATCTAGCTTATCTTCCTGTCCAAATGTGACGCCGCGTACGAAACGTCCTATGTAGTGGATCCTCATCGCGGCGCAAAAAAGCTCGCCGCCCGATCTTGCCTGAGAGTGTAACCTCGAGCATATCGAAGGCGACCAGTCTTGTCGCAAAATTAACAATTGGACGAATAGCCAGCTTTACTGTGCTGTCTGTATCGATTCCAGCATGGCATCAATCGCCACGTAGAATTCATCTGGCGCCTGGCCATTGTGGCCCATTCCAGGCACTCTGATGAAGGACTTCTTCACGCTGGGGCAAGCCGCGAACAATTGTTCGGCCGATTCGATCGGCACCAAACTGTCGGCTTCGCCGTGAACTTGCACCAGCGGGCCGTTGAACTTCGCAATGTGTTCCGACGAAGGGTAGCGATTGCGCATCACCCAGCGGACAGGAAAGATCGGGTACTTCCTAGCGCCGATCTCAACCATAGAGTGAAACGTTCGCTCGGCGATCAGCGCGCGAGCTCCAACGTTCCCCGCCAAGTTGACTGCAACTCCGCCGCCGAGACTCCGCCCGTGCAATACGACGTCTGCGGGTTGGATATTGTTTCGTTCTGCCAACCATGCTTGAGCTGCAATACCATCTTCCACTACGCCTTGCTCGAACGGCTTACCTTCGCTCTTGCCATACCCGCGATAGTCAAACGCGAAAATGGAAATCCCGAAATGCTCGCTTAAGCTTTTTATTTCTCCGCCCAGATAACCAACGTGCTCGCCGTTGCCGTGGCAGAACAAAACATGAGCTCGTGGGTTTGGGTGTTCGAAGTACCAGCCGTGAAGCTTTGTTCCGTCAGCAGACTCAAAGGATACGTCTTCGGCGCCGAAGGTGGATGCATTCCAGTCTCCCTGAGATGGGTTGGGGGCGGGATAAACTAGTAATCGTTCAAGGAGCATGATCATGAGCAGCAAGCCAACGTAGATTCGAGCGACTGAGAAAGCAAACTTCTTTGCTCGTTTCTTCATGATTGATTCTCCACGAAGTTGCGAATCATTTGAAACGCGCCGCGTTCCCTTTTGCTCGCAGTTTTGTCGACGATGGTTGCGAGTGGCTCAAGCTGATCTTGAATCTGATCGACTGACAGCAACCCTACTCGCGTCGCTAGGATGGCCGCCTCCACAACTGCGTGCATGGCGCGATTCAAACCGAGGAACGGCCGAAGTTCGCCACAGTCAACGACACGACAATCGATTTCAACGCGTTCGTTCGAACCATCAAGTTTGTCAACTTCGAATGCATACCAGCGGCACGCATCGGTGATGATGTTGCCATGAGACTCGCCGTACGGTTGAAGTTCTGGTGTTTCGAGTTTACCAATCGCCGCGGCTGCGAGCATCTCGACATTATCGGTGACGTGGAAGATACCGTGTCCACCACGCTTGAGGTTTTGGTAGGTCGTAGAAGTCTGGAATGGTCTTAGTCGCAGGTGATTCATCGTGCGATCAACCACGGGGCCCATGGGCGCAATGTTAGTGGATCCGTCGAGGCATGTAGTCGTTACGATACCTTCTAAGATCAGTTGGTCGGCGGATCTGGATGCGGGTGCGTTCACGTTGGTTCCGAATTGGGCAGGGTCGTGTTGCTTTTGAAGCCGCACGAATATCCGGCCACGAAATTTGCGAACTTCAAGCTGCGGGACGGGTCCCAATGCCTTGCAACGCCAGAAAGGAATGCTCCGCAGAATATGTCTCCGGCTCCATTGGTATCGACGGGCGTAACGTCAATGGCGGGTTCATGCAGTTCGTGTTCGCTGTCAACGTAGATCGCGCCTTCCGTACCAAGCGTGCGTACCGCTGATTTACAACCCAGTGACATCAACTCTTGCGCTCCAACATCTTCGCGACCGAACCAGCTTCGACAGAAGAGGTCAGAGGCAATGAGCAGATCCACGTGTGGTAGCAGTTCTTCCATGCCGGGCTTTTTCGATCCCGCGTCTAACACTACCAAACCACCCTGTTCTCGCTTTCGATTGGCTGCACGAACAGCGACGGAACTTGAAGAACCATCCGTGTGAACGATGTCTGCGTCGTCGATCGCCTGGTCTAGTTTTAAAACACTATCGGCCGTGATTTCTCGTCCGGGGTAGGCTGCGATTGTACGTTTGCCGGTTGATTGTTCGGTCCAGATCTGCGCGAATCCGGTAACGCCGGTTGGCTTGCAGTGCGACATGTTGATTTTTCTTGCGGACAGGTCGTCCATGATCTGTTGTCCGTTTTCGTCTTCGCCCACTGGACCGATGAAGGCAGTCTGGATTCCGTAGAAAGCGGCTGTAGAAAGTGCCACCGGAACTGGGCCGCCGATTTGTCGCCAGTGCTCGTCAACGAGGACTTTCGTATCGACAACTGGGTATTGTGGAACAACCACGACATGGTCGATCAGAACTCGCCCAATTCCGAGGATTGATTTGGGCTTTCCCATGGTGTCGGCGGGGTTTCGTCTATGGATTACTTGAGAAAGTTAAGTTTTGCACAGAACCAACTTCCGGCCCAAGCATAGAGAGTTGGCCAATTTATCGCAACGAAACAACACTGGTTCGGCCATCTCATTCGTGAGTGAGTTAAACATTTCAACGAGGCGTGTAGCTGCGTGTCGCGCTTGGTATACTCGGGTCATGAATCAGTCTGATGCCTACGCACGCGTGACCCTTCTTTGGATTTGTCTTTCAATCACGCTTCCCGTCTTTTCGCAAGAGAAGTCGGAAACCGCCGAAACGAAGTCGCCAGTGACTATCGTTGCGGAAGGCGCGAGGGACAGCATCGTCGTCATTAGTACCGAAGACCGTGATGGCAAAGAGTCGGAAATGGGTACAGGATTCGTCATTGATGAATCTGGACTTATTGCGACTTGCTTGCACGTGATCCGCGAAGCTCGCCCGATCTGGATTGAGACCCGCAAGAAAAAGCGTTACCGCGTTACCGAAATTTATGCGTCAGACAAGGCGTTCGATTTGGCGGTGCTGCGTTTCAAGCCAGAAGAAAAGATTCCAGCATTGAAGCTGGCCAACGGTTCGCTGGTCGAAGGCGAGGCGACTGTCGCGATTGGTCATCCTCTCGGACTCACACACACCGTGGTAAGCGGGCTCGTGGCGGGTGAAAGAGTCTTCACCAGCGCCGACATGTGGCAAGTGGCGATGACGATCGAGCCAGGGAATAGCGGTGGCCCGTTGCTCGATATGAAAGGCGAAGTACACGGCGTCTTGGCGTTGCGATCGGTGGGCGAGTCGTTTGGGTTTGCGGTCAAGGTGTCCCAATTGCACAAGCTGCTCAAAAGCCCGAATCCAATCGGGATGGAGAAATGGCAAACGATCGGCCGGCTCGATGCAAAACGCTGGCAAGCAAAGATGGGGGCTGCCTGGCGACAACGTGGTGGCAAGATCTTGGTTGAGCAGCCAGGCGACTCGTTTGGCGGTCGTTCGTTATTGTTGCGCCATGACAAGGCTCCGGTGGTACCGTTCGAACTTGCCGTTTCGGTAAAGCTTGAAAACGAAAGTGGGGCAGCGGGGCTAGTTTTTCATAGCGATGGAGAAAACAAACACTACGGTTTTTACCCGTCGAACGGTCGGATTCGCTTAACGAGTTTTGAAGGGCCTTCGGTTTTTAATTGGAATGTCATTCGTGATGTTGAAGCTGAAAGCTACCGACCTGGCGAATGGAACGAAATCAAGGTGCGAGTTGAGAAAGACAAGATCAGCACGTACGTGAACGATAGATTGGTTTCGACGATCGACGAAGTTGTACAGCCGCCAGGGAAAATTGGGTTGTGCAAGTTTCGCGAGACGAAAGCGGAGTTCAAGCAGTTTCGATTCGGCGACAAGCTCGATTCGCGAACGTCCTCGCCTGAGGTGCGTTCGAAGGTTCTGCAAGAACTGGCGGAGCTTTCCGATCGGTCCACGATTCGAGATGACGAACTCGCAAAATATGTTGACACACCGTTGCTGCGAATGAAGCTGCTAGATGAGCAAGCTCGGGAGCTTGAGTCAAAAGCCAAGTCACTGCGACTGTTGGGTTCCGATTTGCACACTGCTTCGGTCTGCGCAGAGATGGCGAAGCTGACGAGCGTTGCCGACGCCGAAGTTGACTTACTGCGTGGGGCGTTGCTGATTGCAAAGCTGGACAACCCGGAATTGGATGTGGAGTCGTTCGTCGAGATGGTAGACAGCATGGCTGGGTCCATCGAATGGGAGCCGAGTACTTCGGAAGCCGAACGTTTCACTAAGCTCAACAGTTTTCTCTTTGAGCAATCGGGGTACCACGGTAGTCGTACGGACTACTATCGAGCTTCCAACAGCCACATTGATAGTGTCATCTCTGACCGGGAAGGATTGCCGATTACGCTTTCCGTTCTGTATATGAGTCTGGCGAAACGACTTGATCTAAACGTGGTGGGCGTTGGATTGCCGGGACATTTCGTCGTTCGCCATGAGCCTGATGAGGGCGACCATCAAATGGTGGATGTCTTTGACCGAGGTAAGTTTTTGTCTCGCAATTCAGCGACTGTAATGGTTTTCCGAAACACGGGCAGGCAGCCGAAGCCGAGTGCATTTGATGCCGCCAAGCACGCGGATATTCTCAGCCGCATGCTTAACAATCTCCGCGCGATCGCCGAGAGCAACGACGACACCGAGGCTATGCTGCGATACTCGGAAGTCATGGTTGTGTTGGCTCCCGACGATCCAGCACTCCGCGGTATGCGGGGCATCATGCGACATCGGTTGGGCCGCAAACAAGCTGCGCTTGACGATCTCGACCATATCATCGAGCAATCGCCAGAAGGTATTGACCTCGATCAAATTCGTCGCATTCGCGATCGTTTAGCGGAATAGCCGAGTGAAACTATTTCAACTCCGGACGTTCGCATGCCTGGAGTTGGCGTGCGTTGCGGCAACCGCTACGATAGTTCGCTTACGTCAAACGGATAGGGTCGCGTATTTTGCGGCCAATGATACGGAGAGAAACATGAGTGATCCGAAAGTTCGTGGTATCGTCCACTTTATTGATGAGACGAAGACCTATGGCCAAAAAGGATTTCGCAAGCGGCTGGTCGTGCTCGAACAAGATAAAGAACGGTTCACGAATTTTGTTCCGATCGAATTCACGAATGACAATTGCGATACGGTGGACGAGCTGAGCGTTGGTGATGACGTGGAGATCGACTACCGTCTGTCTGGTCGCAAATGGCAGAAGGATGCGAAGAGCGAGGTGAAGTATTTCCTCAATGCTGAGGGGATGCGATTCCAAGTGATGGGCAAGGCGGGTGATGACGCTCAGCAGGCTGCTTCGAATGCGAACGCGAATGCAGCGTTGGCTGAAGCAGCAGAAGACGACGAAGAGCCGCCGTTCTAATCAACTCAGACCGGTATCAAGTTCTGCCAAAATCGGAAGAAAGGTTGCATCGTGCCTGACCAACCGTGGGCTCAGCCCATGTCAGACGAACGTTTTGACGTCATGCGCCGCATCCTTGCGGCTCCAAGCCCGATTGGCCTCGAGGCCTCTATGACACGGGGTGTGCTCGAACCTTACATGAAGTCGTTCATGCCTAAGGGATGGGAGATCCATAGCTTCAAAGGCAATGCGGGTATCGTTCTCGACACCGCGCCAGCTGCAAAAGACACTTTTTCGGTGATGGTTATCGGGCACGCCGATAAAATTCGCCTGCAAGTTCGCAGCATTGGCGACGACGGAAAAATCTGGGTCAACAGCGACTCGATGCTTCCGTCAGTGTTAGTGGGCCACAAGGTAAAGCTCTTCAGTGAAGATCCTGAAAAGCCCGGGGTGTGGCGAGTCATTCAAGGTGGCACGATCGAGGCCGTCGGTGCGATTCACTTTGCTGATCCGAAGCTGCGTACGGGCGAAAAGGGTATCAAGGCGGAAATGCTCTACTTGGAGCTGCAGATTCATGGCGAGAACAAAAGAAAGCAAATCGAGGCGTTGGGAATTCGGCCTGGTGATCCGTTGATCTACGATCGAGAGATCCAACGCGGATTCTCGCCCGACACGTTTAGCGGCGCATACTTGGACAATGGACTTGGTTGTTTCGTGACGGCTGAGATCGGTCGTTTGATTGCAGAATCGGGTGGCTTGAAGAATGTCCGTTATCTCGGTGCGATGGCCACGCACGAAGAAATTGGCCGATTTGGCAGTCGGGTCCTAACTGAAGCTTTCCAACCGGACGTTACGATCGCGGTCGACGTCGCACACGATTTCGTTTCGGCGCCCGGGATTGGTGATCGTCGCTACGAACCCGTTGATATGGGCAAGGGGTATACGCTCACTCATGGTGCAATCACTAGCGCAGCGCTGAACTCGATTATCACGAAGGTCTCGCTAGATAACGATATTCCCGTGCAGCACGAGCTTGCGGGTCGAGACACCGGCACCGACGCCATGGCAGCCTTTTTCTCATGTATCGATTCTGCTGCGACGTCAATTGGCTTTCCGATCCGCAATATGCACACGATTTCCGAAACTGGTCACACGGGTGACGTCGATGCAGCAATCTATGCGATCTTGGAAACGTTGAAAGAGATGGATTCGATGAACGGCGGACGCGGCATCAACGACGTCGATCTTCGCGGAAGTCACCCGCGATTGGACGAATCCGTGGAACTTGCTCATCGTCCTCCTCCTGCGGAAGAGACTTAGATGTTTCGCCTCGCCCTTGTCTGTTTCTTATTCACCGTTTGTGCGTCGCTGCGAGCACAAACTACCGAGCAGAAACACGAGTATGAGGGCTCCGACGAGTTGCCGGTTGTGAAGATCGATGGCGAGTCGGTCAAGATCCACTCGCAAGGCCTCTTCGTTACTAAAGAAAGCTACCTGGTCACCGGACGACTGGAGGCAAAGCCCAAACGCGCTTCGCTGTTGCGGTTCTCACGCACGGATGACTCGCACGAACTCTTCGATATCACGCCGAAAGAAATCGGTGGCAAGACGCTGGACCACCCCGGTGGTTTTGACATGGACGAAAAAGGGCGCTTTTGGATTCCGCTTTCCACCAGCAATCGCGCGGGGCCATCACTGATCTGCGCTTATGAAATCGAAGAAGAGCAACCTCTGAGCAATGCGTCGCTGGCCTTCACCTTCGACGTCGATGATCACATAGGCGCAGTTTGCTGTGTCGGTGATCGATTGTACGGCGCGAATTGGGACACGAAGTCCGTCTATGTGTGGGACCGCAAAGGCAAGTTAGAACGCAAAATCGATCGCGGTAAGCTGTTCGCTCAAACGCCAGACTGGCAAGTTGCCGTCCAGGACTGGAAGCACCTCGAAGTAGATGGCAAGGCGGACCGGATAATACTTGGCGGAATCGATAAGTCTAATTTGTTGCGCCGGGCCACTGTTCAGGTGATCGACCCAATGCGATGGGAGATCGTCGAGTCATATACGCTCGACCAGCGGAAGGATGTGAAGCGACCGCTCACGAATGAGGGCCTTTGTGTCCAAGACGGAAAGCTCTACTTGCTTCCTGAGGACATTGGCGACGGTGCTAAGGTATTGCGGTTCACAGAACCGTAGTCTTCCGGGGGAGGCTGGCCAGACGTTCCTTCGTCTGCTCACTACTCGCCGATCATTGGTGCTTCTTATCGAGAAGTGATGACGATTTGGGCGTCGGCTATCCAATGCGTTTGTTGGGGCAATCGAATAGACCTCCGAGATGGCGATAGTCGACAGCCTGAGTGTAGATCTATTTGCGTATGATGCCGGTACGGAAGACGGCACGTTGTTCAGTGGTGATAACCCTGACTCGGACCCTCTGCTGGTGGATTGGGCATGTTTGGCGTCATTCGACATCGCTGAAGCAAAATCGCGTCTTCCGCTGCTATTTCAAATACGAGCCCGCTACCACCGCCTTGGTATCGGTCTTGTTTCGTCATATTCGCACGCTTTCGACAACGATTCTTGTTGGTGTCCTCGCGAATCTGAATTAGCCCACTTTTCCGGCGTTCCGTTCGCTGATACGCTCGTTTTTCGTCGGAAAAATGACGATATGGAAAGGGCCAGCGGCTATCCGTTGTGCTGTTGATAGTAGGTTCTCAACCTCAAGGCGATTGACGTGAAGACGATCAAAAAACTGCTAGTTGCCAACCGAAGCGAAATTGCCACACGCGTATTTCGAAGTGCTACCGAGCTAGGGATACGCACGGTTGCTATCTATACGCACGAAGACCGCTACGCACTGCATCGATTCAAGGCCGACGAAGCATATCGGGTGGGCAAGCAAGGCGAGCCGATCCGAGCCTATTTGGATGTCGCTGGAATCATTCGTGTGGCCAAACGGCAAGGCGTCGACGCCATTCATCCGGGATATGGCTTTCTGTCGGAAAAGCCAGAGTTTGCTGAAGCTTGCCGTGAGGCCGGCATTATCTTCGTTGGACCGCCGGTCGAAGTTCTCAAATCACTCGGCGACAAAACTACGGCTCGGCAAATTGCGAAGAAGGCAAACGTTCCGATCTTGGGCGGTACGGAATCAGCGATACAAGATGCAGCCTCTGGTGAAAAGCGTGCCACGGAACTCGGCTATCCAATTATTCTGAAAGCTGCCCATGGCGGTGGTGGCCGTGGGATGCGAGTTGTCAATTCGGCCAGCGAGTTTGCCGGCCAGTTCGAGCAAGCACAGCGCGAGTCGCTTTCCGCATTCGGCAGTGATGAGATCTTCATTGAAAAATTCATTACGCGGGCGCGTCACATCGAAGTCCAGTTGCTCGGCGACCAGCACGGGAATCTGCTGCACCTCCGCGAGCGAGACTGCTCCGTTCAGCGCCGACATCAGAAGGTTGTCGAGATCGCACCAGCGCCGAACCTGTCAGCGGACGTGCGTGATGGATTGTGCCAGGCAGCACTCGATATCGGCAATCAAGTGAACTACCAGAACGCGGGTACCGTTGAGTTCCTGGTCGACGCGGATACGAATCAGTTCTACTTCATCGAGGTCAATCCGCGGATCCAAGTCGAGCACACGGTGACCGAACAGGTAACGGGCATCGACATTGTGAAGTCGCAACTGTTGGTGGCACAGGGCAAGCCGTTGTCTGATGAGCAGATCGGACTTTCCTCGCAAGACGATGTGGACGTGAGAGGCTTCGCGTTGCAATGTCGCGTCACGACCGAAGATCCTGCGAATGGATTTCTTCCTGATTACGGGCGGATTTCGCATTACCGGTCTGCGGCGGGGATGGGCGTGCGACTGGACGCCGGTAGCGCGTACTCGGGTGCTGTGGTAAATCCGTTTTACGATTCGATGCTAGTGAAAGTCACCGCGCAAGGTCGTCGGTTTGTGGATGCGATCAATCGGATGCGCCGTTGCTTGATGGAGTTTCGCGTGCGTGGCGTGAAGACGAATGTGCCATTTCTGATCAAAGTTATGGATCACGACACGTTCGTCGATGGCGAATGCACGACACGATTTATTGATGAGACGCCGAACCTTTTCGAGCTGCCCCGACGGCGAAATCGTGCGACTCGTATGTTGTCGTTCTTGGCGGATGTCATCGTGAACGGCAACTCACTTGTGAAAGGTTTGCCCGTCGCGACACGGCGCGAGCCCGCTTTACTGCCGGACTTCGAGATTCCCGTGGAGTTACCGAAAGGAACTCGCGATCGGTTTAAAGAACTCGGCGCGGAAAAGTTCAGTCAGTGGGTTCGTCAGCACAAGCCGCTATTGATCACTGACACTACCTTTCGCGACGCCCACCAGAGTCTGCTCGCGACACGCGTCCGAACGTACGACTTGGTGCAGATCGCAGAGTCCTATTCAGTTGCAGCGTCGAATTTGTTTTCCATCGAGATGTGGGGTGGTGCAACGTTCGATACGACCATGCGTTTCTTGAAAGAATCACCATGGCAACGTTTGACGGATCTTCGTGAGCGAATTCCAAACGTGCTGTTCCAAATGTTGCTGCGAGCTTCAAACGCGGTTGGATATACGAACTATCCCGACAACGTTGTGCAGGCGTTTGTGAAAGAAGCCGCGGATGCAGGCATTGATGTATTCCGAGTGTTCGATGCACTCAACTGGGTTCCCAACATGCGTGTCGCGATGGACGCGGTGATTGCGAGCGGGCAAATCTGTGAGGCATCGATTTGTTACTCGGGCGATATTCTTGATCCGAAGAAAACGAAATACGATCTGAAATACTATGTCGATCTAGCCAAAGAACTCGAGAAAATGGGAGCTCATATTCTTGCCATCAAAGACATGGCGGGATTGTGCAAGCCGGCTGCAGCCTCGGTATTGGTGAAGGCGTTGAAGGAAGAAGTCGGCATTCCGATTCACTTCCACACCCACGATACGGCGGGCGTTCAAGCAGCGGCGATTCTGAACGGAGCCGAGGTCGACCTCGATATTGCGGATGCTGCAATGGCACCGCTTTCAGGCGGAACGGCTCAGCCGAACCTCAATACGGTGGTGGAAGCTTTGCGGTTTAGTGATCGCGAAACCGAGTTGGACGTCAAGAAGATCGACCAACTCGCTGACTACTGGCGGGCGGTGCGTGAGTTCTATGCTCCCTTCGAAAGCCAAGTGCTACCTGCGACAGCCGACCTCTATCATCATGAGATGCCGGGCGGCCAGTACACGAATCTGTATCAACAAGCACGCGCGTTGGGGCTGATCGATCAATGGGCTCGAGTGTGTGACGTTTACGCGCAGGTCAATAAGCTGTTTGGAAACATTGTGAAAGTGACGCCAACGTCGAAGGCCGTCGGCGACATGGCATTATTCATGGTGGCGAACGAGTTGTCGCCAGAAGATGTGCTCACCGGAGAGCGAGAGCTTGCGTATCCAGCCTCGGTTCTCGATTTGATCGGTGGCAATATGGGCCAGCCGCCCGGTGGGTTTCCTGCGGACGTGCAAAAGCGAATCCTCAAGGATCAAAAGGCGCTCACGACGCGGCCGGGCGAGACGATGCCTCCGGCTGACTTCGATGCGACTCGGAAAGAGTTGGCCGAGTTGTTGAAGCGTGAGCCAGAAGATCGAGAAGTTGTATCATCGTTGCTCTATCCGAAAGTGTTTGCCGACTACGCCAAGCATGAACTCGAGTTCTACGACCCTAGCGGTATCCCGACGCCGGTGTTCTTCAATGGCATGGATCCCGGTGAAGAGTTCGCTGTTGAGATTGAGCGTGGCAAGACGCTCATCGTTAAGTTTCTCACGGCGGGAGAACCACACCCGGATGGTCGCCGCACAGTGTTCTTCGAAGTTAACGGCGTTCCTCGCGACGTATCGATTCTGGACCGTTCGCAAGAACCCACAACACCGCAAGCCGTTAAAGCCGTTGCTGGCGACGCGAAGCAAGTCGGCTCGACGATGCCAGGCATGGTTGTTACGGTCGCAGTCAAAGTTGGCGACGCCGTGAAGAAGGGCCAGAAGTTGCTGAGCTTGGAAGCCATGAAAATGGAGACAACAGTCGCTGCCGAGAACGATGGTAAGGTTGCCGAGGTGCTAGTGAAGCCTGGTAGCCAAGTCGAAACAGGCGATTTGCTCATTCGTTTCGAATAGTTGACCGCAAGCGACTTTGAGAAACGTTGCTGGTCGTATGTTAGACTGGAAGTTTCGTTTCCTTGAGGATCGACTGTGACGGCAATTCTGGGCATCTCTGCGTTCTACCACGACTCCGCGGCGGCATTGGTCGTCGATGGTGAGATCGTTGCTGCTGCACAAGAGGAGCGGTTTACTCGGAAAAAGCACGATCATAATTTCCCGCAGAATGCCATCGAGTATTGTCTTGCGGAGGCGGGCCTATCCGCCGGCGATTTGAACTACGTGACCTTCTACGACAAGCCTATTCGCAAATTCGAACGCTTGTTGGAAACGTACCTCGCTTACGCGCCGATTGGTTATCAGTCGTTTCGGCGTGCGATGCCTCTCTGGCTGAAGGAGAAATTGTTTCTGCCTCGCGCAATGGATGCTGGGCTCAAGAAGCAGTATCGCGGTCGCTACGTTTTTACTGACCATCACGAATCACACGCGGCGAGTGCGTTCTTTCCTTCTCCGTTTGAGAAGGCAGCAATTATTACGTTTGATGGCGTTGGCGAATGGTCGACGACTTGCCATGGCGTCGGCGAAGGCAACAAGATTACGCTTACCAGTGAATTGCGATTTCCGCATTCGGTGGGTCTGCTGTATTCAGCGTTCACGTACTATTGCGGCTTTCGTGTGAACAGTGGCGAATACAAAGTCATGGGCCTTGCCCCGTACGGCGAACCAAGATTCAAGCAACAGATTCTCGACCACATCGTCGACTTGAAGGCAGATGGTTCGTTCCGCATGGACATGGACTATTTCAACTATTGCCAAGGTCTCACGATGACAAACGACAAGTTTCATCGTTTGCTTGGCGGACCTCCGCGAAAACCGGAGTCCGATCTCTCGCAACGCGAAATGGATCTCGCCGCTTCCGTGCAGGCAGTGACAGAAGAGATCATGCTTCGCACTGCTGACCACGTGCAGGAAACGACCGGTTGCAAGAATCTGGTTATGGCAGGCGGTGTTGCACTCAACTGTGTTGGTAACGGAAAGATTCTACGAGAATCGAAATTCGATAACGTGTGGGTGCAGCCAGCGGCAGGTGACGCAGGAGGAGCTTTGGGTTCTGCGATGTTTGTTTGGCATCAATTGCTCGAGAAACCACGAAAGACCCAGACGCCGGACTCGCAAAAAGGATCATTGCTCGGACCCCTGTACTCCAATGCCGAGATTCAAGCGTTTCTCGACAAAGAAAACATCACCGCCACTAAAGCGGACAACTGGACGCATCTTTACGAAATCGTTGCCGATCAATTGGCTGACGAAAAAGTGGTCGGTTGGTTTAACGGGCGCATGGAATTTGGGCCTCGTGCTTTGGGGGCTCGCAGCATTATTGGCGATGCTCGAAGCTCAAAGATGCAATCGACGATGAACTTGAAGATTAAGTTTCGTGAGTCGTTTCGTCCCTTCGCGCCAGTGGTGCTGAAGGAACATGTCGACAAATTCTTTGAGATGCGAGCAAACGAAGAAAGCCCATACATGTTGATGGTTGCTCCGGTTCGTGAGTCGATTCGTAATGAGCAAGACGAGTCACTATCGGGAATCAACAAGCTGCACCAAGTGCGTTCGACGATTCCGGCGGTCACCCACGTGGACTATTCGGCCCGTGTTCAGACGGTCGACTCGATTCGCAACCCAGAATTTCACGGCCTGATGGAACGGTTCTATGAAAAGACCGGCTGTCCCGTCTTGATCAACACCAGTTTCAATGTTCGTGGTGAACCGATTGTTTGTACGCCCGAAGATGCATATCGTTGCTTTTCCGTCACAGAAATGGATGTACTTGTGATGGGGCAATTCGTTTTGATCAAGGATGCGCTGCCGAAAGTCTCGGAAGAGGCTCGCGCAGATCATCTTTCGCAGTTCCAACTCGACTAGTTTAAGACTCCGATTCTATCGGATATTACATGGCCGCCATTGACCTAAATCTCGACCCCAGCAATAAGCAGCTCCGCCAGTTCGGGTTGATTTCGCTCGTTGCTTTGCCGCTCTTGGGTTGGCTGTTCATGGGCAAGCCAACGCCCTCTACGTGGGAAGCGATTCACACGCAACGGATTGGTGGGCTGGCTGTCGTTGGACTGGTTGCCGCTCTGGCAGCTTGGTTGCGGCCAAGTCTGTTAAAGTGGATATTCGTGGCAATCAGTGTGGTCACCTTCCCGATCGGCTTTGTCCTGGGTGAAGTCATCATGGTTGCCATTTTCGCGATTGCATTCGTGCCTATGGCGTTGCTTTTTCGTGTCATACGTCGCGATGCGTTGCAGCGTGGTATTGATCGAAATACAGAAACTTATTGGCAAGCCAAGGAACAACCCAAGGGTTCTACTAGCTATTACCGACAGTCCTAACCCCGAGCTGACAAACCGTGAGTGAAGAACCAAGCGAATTCGAACAGGCGAACGCTGAGAGTCGTGAATCGATTGTGACGGAGTTCATCTACTTCTTGAAAGAGAACAAGAAGTGGTGGCTTGCGCCGATCATCATCGTGTTGCTGGGCGTCGGTGCATTGTTGTTCCTCAGTGCGACCGGGGCGGCTCCGTTCATTTACACATTGTTTTAAAAAGTACGGACGGACCAACAGTTGCAAATCGAAGAGCAGGGAAGGGTGGATTTCGAAACCGGCAAGCTTCACGATGTGGCTCGTCACCACCATCCTTCACAGCGTCGCGAGTACACCTGTTTCTGGCTGTTGCTGTTTGCTTCGTCGATACCCTTTGCGATTGCCTTTTTCGTTCGGCCCACCGCCACGCTCTGCGTCGTGCTTTTCATGGCCTACTTCCAGGTCCTCACGACGATTGCGCGGAGTAGTGGCACGTCTACCTCGCACTACATGCGCTTTCTGCTAAGCGGCAGCAATCCGGTCGGCATGACGGGCGGGTCATCGTTACTGTTTGGTGCCGTGGACGCGATTTTTGATTTTCGCGAAGACTCAGCGGAACGGCGTGCGAACCCATTTCTGTTCTGGGCTCAGGTGGTTTTTAAGTTTGTGATGACTCCCATCGGCGTCGTTCTGTTGATTGGCGAATTCGTGTGGGATCTCTTGATGCTTCGGCATCCCCGCTTGTTTCGGATTAAGTGGCGAGAGCTCTTTGCCCTCTCCGAATATCACGATCTGATCTGTCCCGAAAAGTCGAACGATGTGTTCTACTCGGACTTAGCGATAAGCCGTTACTTGAACGATCCCTTTTTGTATCAGTGGAATCGAATGCGAGCGTTAGTGTTTGAGTTGAAACAGTATTCGATCGACATTGAAAAAGGCTACGGTGTTGCGGAGACCAACCTTTTTAGACAGTCGGACTTCGCTGCGTATCAGACATTGAAGCGGCTTCAAACGGAGGAGCTAGAAACTCGGATTCGCGTTCACTACGAGATTCGCCGAGATGAGTTTCCGTTTCCGGCTTCGATTGGTGCGTTGCTGATCAAGAATGCTCGACCCACGTTTCATTTTCTGGCAATGAAGAAATCGCACGTGGGTTGCGCGCCCGGTGGTTTGGAAGAAGTCATTCGTGAGCAGTTCAACACTGATCAACCGATTTGGGCAATCATCCGTTTGCTCGACAGCGAACCGCCATTGACATTGTCACTTTCCGACTACATTCGCCAACAAGACCTAAATGGATTGGCGGACGCAGGTGTACTGGAAAGAGACAGCGATTTCGAATTTCGCTTTACAGAGACCTTCCACAGCGTGTTCTCTGGGT
>CAYNJG010000161.1:0-17034 GCA_964397295.1 uncultured Pirellulaceae bacterium | reverse complement strand
GATCAACGACTCTGACGAAGTTCGACGTTTCGCCCTCTATCGTTCTTGGAAACGCGGCGACAAGGCTCCCGAAGATGTCACAAAAGTCGTCGGTGACATGAACGACCAACGGCGAGCAAGAATTCGTCATCGTTTAAACGAGGATTGGCTTCGGCAGAACGCTGATCGTGTTTTGCTCGACAAAGAACACTTGGGCGAGCTAAAGTCGTTGCCACATATAATGCGTCTCGATCCACAGAGTCAACTTACCGGCACGATGACGATCGGTGATGCAAGCGAAACCGGATCGATACGGATTGCTCGTGGCGACAGCCTATCTGTATCGAAGGTTGTCGCCGGCGAATATCTTGAGCCAGACGACCATGACGGAATCTTGCTCGGTGAATTCGCAGCCTACCGCATGGGATTTGTCAGTGACGATGAAATTCATGCACTGGTGGGAAAGCCAGTCGAGATCTCCATTCGTATGCGTGAACAGCGCGGCTCGCAATTGAAGAAGTTGATGGAAAGTGATCTCGCTGCACTCACGGCAGAAGGCGAATCGCTAACGGCGATGAAGCGATTGGTCGATGCCGTCGACTTAACGTCACTGAGTGACCGCGACAAGAAACTGTTGCGAACGGTGTTTTCCGGATCGGAACGCAATACGACCGAGGAAGACTATCGCAAGCAAACGTACACGATCCGCGGGATTGTAAGCAGTGTGGAGGAAGGGGAGCAGTCGTTTTTCGACTTCGTAAGCTCCAACAACGACGCGGCGATTTTCATGACCTCGCAGCGAGCCATGCAAATCGAAACTAGTAAAGAAACGTTTAGCAGCTACTACGGAGCAGTGGGTACCGTAGACGAAGTCAGAAACATTGAGGGTGTGCTGGAACAAGTGGAATCCATGGGCTACCGAACGCGTTCGTCCTGGGTGCTGATCGGTCGCGTGGACGAAGAAATCGGCCGAGCCCGACTGGTCATCGGCGCACTGAGCGTACTGATTCTCTTGATTTCGGCAGTTGGGATTTCGAACACCATGGTCGTTTCGGTCTTAGAGCGAACACGAGAGTTCGGTATTTTGAAAGCGACTGGAGCCCAGGATCGCAACATTCTGCAATTGATGCTGATGGAAGGAGCACTGACCGGCCTCGCTGGAGCGATCGTAGCCATCACATTGTCGCTGGGACTCGCGCGGTTGATTGCGGTTTTCGTACGAAAATATATCTCCGGCAGAATAAGCCAAGAATTCGACGCGTCGGTCTTTGCTTTTTCGAGCCTTGATTTGTTTCTTGTGGTCGCACTGGCGGTTGTTGTTTGTACTCTAGCTTCGATTCTTCCAGCATGGCGAGCCGCGAAGCTCGACCCGGTGGTTGCGATGCGCGGCAAGTGAATATGCAAGCTGATAGATACCGGACTTCGCCGTTTCCTATTGTGCGGGCCGGCATTCAAGGCATTCAAAAACTAAGGGCTATCTAGTCAACGAAGTCTACACGAAAGTTCCACAGACCACTTACGACGGCACGGTCAATTGCGTCGACGTTCCCGTCACCGTTGAAGTCACCTTGACTCCGCACGCGGTCCGGGCCTCCCCAGTTTCGCCGAATCTGTAAACGCTCATGGCTACCAACCCAATAGTCAGTATTTAGATCTCCTAACAATAGCCAATCGAGCGACCCTTTATTGAAGTCGTTGAGCACCAGACCTATTTCTTCGGAGTCGACCGTGTCGTCTGGCAAATTTGTTTGCCAGCCGGTGACTTGGTTTGCCTCTAGTCCGAAATTGTTCAACACAATTCCAAGGTCTGCGCTATTTACGAGATTGTCACCAGTGACATCGCCAGGAATGTTAGCTGTGATTGCGAAGCGAAAATCACCGCCTGCGACGCCGTCGCCGGAAGGGAATTCTGAAACAAGAGAATTCGTTGTGCTAGTCCGTTGCGGGTTGGTCCATTCACCGTCGAGCGCATTGCCTGCGATGTCGGTAATTGAGTCAGATAGGTCGAGCAAAATCATATCGAGCGTTTCAAACACTCCAGTGGCAAGCTGCCAAGTCGCGGTCGTGCCTGCTGCATCCAGCCCTTGATAATCCAACTGATACCCGGCCATGTTGTTGCTGATCAATTGGAGAGCATCCTCTCCGACCATAACCTGTTCGCTAAACTCAATTTGAATAGTATCGAGCTCTTGGAAAGGAAGTTGCAATATTTGCTTGCCAGACCCGTGTGCGTCTTCTGCCACGAAGTCGAACGTTTCAGAAGCGTTCGCTGAGTTGCCAATCGTGACATTCGTGACTTGTGGTGGGAGTGTGTCGACACCACCACCGCAACAATTCGAATCACTCGGCGGGGCTAGATCGACCAGCAGATAGTGCTCAACGATGCCCACCTCTGATTGATTCGTCCTCGGCCCGAATACGATTGCTTCGAGCTGAGTATCCGGCGGCGTTGTGAAAGTAAAGTTCTCAATAGTTCTCCACTCATTGGCAGGCAAATCGAGATCAACACTCTCTAGTTCAACGAGGTTTTGCCCCGCAAAACTCTCGATGGTTACAGTGGTACTCGAGTACGTGGGGATCTCACTACTATCGACTAAGCCGTAGACGACTAGTTCGCCCGTAAAACCCACTGCGTGAGGCGGGAAAGCGAAGAAATTGGTCGGAAGTCGAGCTCCTACAAACAGATCAAATTGGTACTGTTGGTCGGCAAGAAGGGGTTCGTCCAATTCGTTTACTGCGTATTCAAAAAAATCTTCAGCCAGTGCACCTCCACCGAAACCGTAGCGGGCTCTCAAGCCAATGAAGCCGTCTCCACTAGTGGTTGGTGGAGCGAAGCCGTCTATACCGTCGAGCAGGTAGCCGTCGTTGTGAAGGTAGTCCGTTGTCCCTCCACTGAGTTGCGACCAACTATCCAAACGATTTATTTGCGACAAGGAATCTGGCACCGAACTGTTTTCTTCGAATCCCAAATTGCTAACGACCGTCGAGAGGTCGATCGTCAACATTCGCCGCACTTCTAATGCTTCGAGCTTTAGTCCATAGGCATTTCGTGACAGAAGTCTTGCCTTGCGGCATGTTTTCGAGCGAAACGACTGACGTATCAGATTCAACATAAATGTCTCTCTTTCCGCTACAGACGTGTCTTCTCAGCAAAAGACCCGCCCGGCACTTCTGACTGTTTTCTTAACTAGTGCGAGAAACGCTAACTGTTTTGCTGGCAATGCCTCGCAACCGTTGACTTTTTGAATGTAACAATCATCACCGTCGCGTCAAATAAATTGCAGAACACCACCCGAACACCACCCGAACGAACATTGGTGCACTACGGCTACCGCTCACTGGAAGCTGAGAGCAGTGCTAGTTCCAGACGGTAGAGACGGAAAACGACGAGAGGCCGCCCGCAGACGTCGTAATCAACTCTGCGATCATCGCGCCCTCAGCGTTTGAAAAGAAAGTCATCGCTTATCAAACGACTTCCAACACCAGCAACGAATGGATGCGAGAACGGCCGGACAGCGTGGTGACTGAGAGCCAGTCAAAAGAAAAAGCGACGTAGACGGGACTCGAACCCGCAACCTCCGGCGTGACAGGCCGGTGCGCTAACCAATTGCGCCACTACGCCACACTCAAGGCCGAATTATACGTTTCCCTGCGTGAGTCGCAAGGCGTGCTGCTCGGCCACAAGCATTAAATGATAGTCTGTTATCGACCGAGCACCTTGTCAACTTGATCGACTAACGATTCGTCGAGTCGGGCACCATAGACCGCTACAACCCGCGACGCGACATAATTTCCCCAACGTGCGGCATCCGCATAATCGAGATCATGGGAAAGTCCGTAAAGGACTCCGCCAGCGAACGCGTCGCCAGCCCCAACCGTGTCAACGGCTTTGGCCTCAAAACCCTCGACATGCTTCGACTCGCCATCGTGTATGACGTGGCAGCCGTTCTTGCCGTCCGTGATGAATCCCGTTTTGACGAGCTTACCGAGCTCGGTTGCGCATTCATTGAGATCCTTCAGGTCGAAGAAGTGACGAATCTCATCCGCGTTGCAGAAAATGATATCGCAGAACTCTTCTGAAATTCTCTTAAAATCGTCGCCAAAACGATCCACCAAAAACATGTCCGAAAAAGTGAACGCCACGGGCACGTTGCTCGATTTGGCTTTCTCCATTGTATGCATGCTGGCAGCCCGCGGCTGGTCACCGTCCCAGAGGTAGCCTTCGATGTAGGCAAACTTACTGTTGCCAAGTCGGTCGAGTTCGATATCTTCGAGTTCCAGATCCGTTGAGACGCCCAGGTTCGTGCACATCGTACGCTCGGCATCAGGTGTCGTTAGGATCAAAGACGTTCCCGTGGGACCTTCGTTCTTAGATGGATTTACATCAAAGTCGATACCGGCTTCGATCAAGTCTTGGCGATAGAACTCACCGTGCGAATCTTTTGCCACTTTGCCAGTGTAGAACCCGTTACCGCCACTTTGCGCAATGGCGATCATCGTGTTCGCAGCCGAGCCACCCGAACGTAACTTCAGATCCTGGCCCTCGAGATCGTTCAGAATCGCACCTTGCTGTGCGGGATCGACTAGCGTCATCGAACCTTTGGCTAACTTTTGCGATTGAATGAAATCGTCACCGACCAGCGCGAGAATATCTACCAGCGCGTTGCCGAGACCAAAAACGTCGTAAGACTTTGACATACTTTCTCCTGAAAATTGAAGCGATGCATCGTAGTTGAGCCATGGATAGCTCGCAACCAGCCGCCGCAACGTGCTGTACGTCGCATGCACAGGCATATGCACTGCATGTGTTCACACGAAGATTTCTTCGTCTCGTCAGCACGGCTATTTTTTCGTAAAGTTCGCTGAAAACGCCATTTGCAGAAGTACAGCAGTCTTTGGCACACGGTTCGCGGTATCAGAGTCGACAGAGTGTTGGCGACGTTGCCCAACGACGGTGTGAGCACTATCTATTTGAGTTCATTCGATAGCCAAGCGAGGATTCCCCATGTTGTGCCGAGTTTGTTTTGCGATCTCGTTCGTGTTGTTGTGCAGCCAATCATGGTCCGCCGAACCGAAGAGTCTTGGCAGTGAGCAGTTGCCGAATACCGAATCTCTCGCGATTCGCGGCATCATCAATCTGCCACCTGGCGTCTGGGAAATCGCAGATGCTTCGGATGCCAAAGGAAATCCATTCTACAACGCATATCTGTTGGCACCACGTAACTCGAATCGGCTCGATGACGGCGAGCGCATTAGGGGTTTTAAGTGGCAACGAAACGTGAACGAAGGCCACAACCTGGTTAACAGCGTCTATTGGCAGGCGCGAAACTACGCGAAACGACACGATGGCGACGGTCCGAAGAGTCTCAGTGACTTGCAAAGACCCGACTACTTAAAAAAATTGCAGAAGAACGGTCCCAACAGATGGCACATCAATGACGACGACGTCGACGACGATGAAGACCATTCGAAAGGTCCGTTCTTTCAACTGATTCCAGCCAAGTTTAATTTCGACGACTCGAACCAACAGATCGTTCTAGGCGCGGATCGCGAAGTACTCGCTGTCGAGCTACGGCCGTACGCTGACGACGGAAAACACTGGGTCCTGTTCACCGACCGCTCCATCGAACGTGTAAAAATCGACCAAGACCTCTTGGCGAAACACAAGCTGGCCATACGCCCGATCACGGACCAAAGTACAGTCGAAGCGTACAATTCAATTTCGTCCGTCGCACACAAATTGCTGTTAGTGTCAACAATCGATGCAACGACGGTCGACGTGACACTACGAGAAGCCATTAGCGGTGACACGAAGCGGTTCACCATAAAAACGAAGAACCTGCCAACCGCCAACGGCGTCGCACGGGATCTCACATTGGCTCGACGGAACATGTGGAAATCACAAGCTTCCGGAAACGCGGGCTTCATTCTCAACACATGGTCCCTCAATTCGTCTGACGAAAGAAACACTCGTCAACGACGCGGACGCACAACAAATGCATTTGCCATCCTCGGCGGCCGAGCAGCGATCGAAGAAACACTACAGCTGCAAAACATCAATGTCACCGATGAACAGCAGAACCAACCGACGGTGGAGATTGACACGATCAAGGGTGTCACAGTTAAGGCACACCCGTTCGAGGAAATGTTGGCGGGACAGCAAGGCGGTAAACTGCCGCTCGCCAATCTCGCTCGGCATGATCGTTTCTTTCTCTACGTCGCTAAGCCCGCCGCTGTACTGTCGATGATTGATACCGGCGGAGAATTCTTGTCAGCGATCAGTGCTGGCCTCAATTCGAACCAGCTTGATTACGGCCTTCAGCAAAAGTACCTCGATCGTCTGGGAATGAATCACAGTTTGCTCGAATCGGCAATTAAGAGCGGTCTATTGAAAGAACTGTCGATCACCGCTCCGGATCTGTTTTTCGTGGACGGTACCGATCTGACAATCGTCGCACGCCTGAATCAACCCAAAGCATTTGCACGTTTGCTTTCGCTTTTGAAAGTCGATGGACTGGGTAATGGAAAAATCGCCGAGCGGAAAACCAAACATGGCGTCGCCTATTGGACGTTGCGCGACAATTTGCTTTGCGTTAGTTCACAACGTAGCGAACTGAATCACGTTTTGGAATTGATGGAAACCGACGGCCAGGGAAGCTTGGGGCGCAGCGCCGAATTTCGATATATGCTGACGAAACTGCCCGTCACCGGTGATACACGTGCCTTCGCTTACTTCTCCGATCCATTCATTCGTCGACTGGTGGGACCACAAGTAAAAATCTCGCAGCGGCGACGAATGTTGGCGCGACAAAAAATGGAATACCTTACGGCACAGTCGCTTCGTGCTCGAATGGACGGACATGGTGCGCCCATCGAAGCCAGCGTGCTGGCAAATTATGCCCCTGGCATGCCCGATGATTTTCGAATCGAAGACGATGGGGTCGTACGGTCGGAACGGTACGGTCGGTTGGATCGAATGCGAACGCTGGAAGAAGTACCGCTCAACAGAGCTACGGAAGCTGAGGCCAACGCTTATCGCGAATATCACCGCCAGTACGAACAATATTGGCGACAGTTTTTCGATCCGATTGCAATCCGTCTACGTGAGACGCCCAATGATTCCTTAGAACTAGAAACATTCATCCTGCCGCTGATTGATAGCTCGATCTATACCGGTCTGCGTACCGTTTTACATGGGAGTGACGACACGCAACCACTTGCAGTGCCCCAACTCGACCCGGCACCCGTCCTCCAGTTCTCGATGAATCTAAACGAAGAAGCCTGGCGCGGGAGCGTAGGAGACATGGCCGATTTCTTCGAGACTTACACGGGAACTCCGACGGCGATTCTAGATGACCTGGGGCCCGGCGTGCATCTGGCAATGGCTGATGCCGACCCCGTGATCGCGCTTGGAAGCGGCGATTTGATGGGATCAATGGGTGTCTCGGCACGTGGCCGCTCGAGCGACATGTGGATGATTCCCATTGCGTTGTCGGTTTTGACTCGACCTTGCACCATCATGATCGAGACTCAGGATCCAGAACAAACAACACGCTACCTTCGCCAGTCCGCGCGTAAGAAATCGTCTCGAAATTCCCAATTCACAGTCGCGTTTTATCAAGACGGTGATCGAGATTCGTGGGTTTGGTCCATGGACGTGTTCGGAGTAGTAAAGCTACGCTTCGGTGTGGAGGTATCCGGCAAGTATCTAGTCATTCGAAACATCCCGTGGGCGAAGAACGGCCAAATCTCTCACGAGACGATCGCATCGTTGAAGAGTGCACAACTGCAGTTGTCTCCCGCAGCTTGTGACTTGCAGTTGCCCAGCTTGTTCGCCAGCGCCGGAGACCTGGAACGTCAAGCTGCAATCAACGGCGCAAGTCGGCTCTATCCGCTAATCGTTTCTGGCGCAGCCGAAGACGTTGATTCCGCAGCAGAAGCGCACAACCGGCTCTTTGGATTCAAGCCGGTGCATCCATCGGACGGCGAATGGACATGGAAGAATGGTAAATTGACGAGCACGTTGTACGGCTCGATTGATCAACCACGTCAGCCGGCCTTTGATCGCGCGAAACCGTTCGGTTTGATGCGATCGATCAAAGACCTAAAACTCAACATGCAGTTCGAAGAAGATGGGTTACGTAGCCGCGCAACATGGACTTTGCGCAAACAATGACCAGACGCAGTCTCTACGGCGTTAGCGTGCCAAAACGGTTAACGCTAAGCCGGAGGCTCGTGCCCTTTCGTTTCAAGCAATGCAAACGTTAATCGTCGCGAGCCGCACTCCACGGAAACTCTTGAGCACGTCCCAGCGATTCGATATTGAACAGCACCTTGCCGCGGAGCACGTCTTTCTCGACCTTTGCGTCAAACTCCAACACAATGCCTGGCATTTTTGGTGAGCTCACGGAAAACGTGAGCTGATCCCCGTTGATAACTGCGTCAGAGATTTCTGATTCTTCACCGCGAGACGTCAGAGTCCCCGACAGCTGGTTGTCCTTGAGCTTCAACTTCAGCTTGCCGGACATCCGTCCCTTCCACGAATAATCTCCTGTTGGATCAATACTCGCGTTGCTGACTAAGGTTTTTGTGGATTCTTCTTCCGGTGGAATCGTGTCGAAGAATCCGATCATCATCTCTTCCCAACTCTGATCGCCCCACCTGACCGTCTTGTTGGGATTCGGGTTTACCGGATTCGATTCCGAATTGTTGTAGACAGCGGTGCACTGAACAGTAGTGCCGCGAGGCAATAGTTTTGGCTCTTTCAGTGTGTATTTGAGCTGCCAGTTGAAGTCGTAGTTCGGGACATCCAGTAGGATTTCTTTCTTACCGCTGGGATACTCAGCCTCGTATTTGAACGCTGCACCACGCAGATGCATGTGTGGCGTCATCGAAAGCAACATTTCATCCCGCGACACTCGGTAGTCAGCTTTGACTGTATAGTCCGCCTTGTTCGGTGGAATTCGCAAGCGTTCTTGAACCGCCACTCGACCGCGAATCAACTTGTTTACTTTTTCTTTGTCCACGAACTTCACGCCAGCATAGCTACGGTCTTTCTGCTTGTAGCCGTTGGGTGTGTAGTGCATTTGAAAAAGCAGCTTACTGCCGGCGGGGATCTTCATCGCCACGCCTTCTTCGAGTTCGACTGGGGTGCTACCCGGAGCATAGCCAACAAGAATGTTGTCCAAACCTCCGCCACGTCCACGACTACCCGGCGGAAGAACGTAGACCAGAATGTGATGCACGACGGACTTATTGTCTGGTCGTGCTTCCGCGGCACAGATGTACTTGTCTTCGTCCCACTCAGGATCAACAACGAAGTGCTTGTAGTCGATCGTCCCCTGGGCTCGAACAGTGAAGGGCTCGTCCTTCATGTAGAAAACTTGATCGGGTTCTGCAATTCGCCAACCTTCCGAGAACTTCGGTGGTTCAGGCAAGTCAGCGTCATCGCCGCGAGGCATACCATTGTCGACCCATGTGAAGACCATTTCTTTTTCGTCTTCACTAAGTCGACAATCGTTTTTGAATTCGCCGTGCTCGGGATTTGCGAACCACGGTGGCATGCGGTTGTCTTCGATGACTTCACAAATCGTTTCTTCCCAGCCAATAATGTCGTCGTAGGTTGTGAGCGGAAAGGGCGCGAGCTCACCATCGCGATGACATTCGACACAACGTGCATTAAAAAGCGGAGCAATATGTTTGGCGTAAGTAATGTCGCCTGTGGGTTCTGTCTTCTGCACGCGACCAATGTGGCAACCAACAACTTCCGTTTGAGGAACGCTGACATCTTTTCCTGCCAAGAGTTCTTCGACTGCATTGCGAAGAAAGTGCTTTGTCGCTTTGTCTCTTACTTCTCCGACGCTGTACTGATCGTCGAATCGCCCTTGATAGCGAATCTTGCGATCGGCATCCAGCAAAAAGATCTCCGGAGTTCGTTCCGCATTGAACTGATCCGCAACAACGTTGCCGACGTCTTTCAAAAGTGGATATTTGATTCCATGACGATTCGCATAAGCCGTCATCTCGGTCATGCTATCTTGCGTGTTCGAGTTAACTCCGACCACTGCCAGCTTGTCCGAAAACTTTTCTTGAAGTTCTTGAAGTTTCGGTCCGTATAGCTTCACCAACGGACATTCGGTACCAAGAAAAGCAACAACCACAAGTTCCTTGTCTTCGAAGTCAACCTGCGACCATTCACGACCTTCGTGACTCCGCAGCGTAAAATCAAAAACGGAAGCATCCTGTGCGAAGGCCAAAGACGTCATGCCTATCGAAAGGCTTGCCAAGAAAAACGCAACACTCTTCATCTTTTCTGTCCCAACAAATATCTAACGAGTACCTCGAGCTGACATCATAACATTGATGAGCTTTCCGCCCTGCAGAGCTTTACTCGCACCTTATCGCGAATGTTTCAGAAATCGAGCCAAACGCGACAAAAACGCCGTATCCATTTGTACCTAGTAAGCGAAGCAGTGACTGTAGGTAGCCGGCACTTTGCCAATCGGCTTTACTAGTGCCTCCCGTCGACGCTATCCCTTTTTCTTAATCTTCGCCCACGAATCCTTCAGCGTCACCGTTCGATTGAAGATCAGTTTTCCACTCGTCGAGTCTTTGTCGACGCAGTAGTAACCCTGTCGCTCGAATTGAAACGTTTCGCCGGATTTCGCTGACGCCAGTGAGGGCTCCAGCTTCGCCTCAGGCAGGATTACTAGAGATTCCGGATTCATGCCGTCTTTCCAGTCAGCACCTTCTTCGACTTTGTCGGGGCGTTCGGCCGTGAAGAGATGACTGTACTGGCGCACTTCCGCCGAAACGGCATGATCAGCAGAAACCCAGTGAATGGTGCCTTTGACTTTGCGTTTCGAACCTTCCATACCCGACTTCGATTCCGGATCGTAGGTGCAATGGATCTCGGTGACATTTCCATCTGCGTCCTTCTCACAACTCGTGCACTCTACAATACACGCGTAACGCAAGCGAACTTCACGGCCGGGAGTCATGCGAAAGAACTTCTTAGGCGCATCTTCCATGAAGTCCGCTCGTTCTATGTAGAGCTCGCGTCCGAAAGGCATCGTTCGCGCACCCGCTGATTCGTCTTTGGGATTGTTGGCCGCGGTGAACTCCTCGGATTTATCCTCGGGGTAGTTGTCGATGATTAGCTTCACTGGATCGAGCACCGCCATCGCACGGTTTGCGTTTACGTTGAGATCCTCCCGAATACTGTTTTCCAAAACGTTGAGGCCAATCAGGCTGATCGTTTTGGAGACGCCGATTTCCTTGCAGAAATTCCGAATCGAATCGGGCGTGTAGCCGCGACGACGCAGTCCGCTGATCGTGGGCATACGAGGATCATCCCAACCTGCGACCAGTTTTTCTTCGACCAATTGCAAGAGCTTCCGTTTGCTCATCACTGTGTGCGTGATATTCAGCCGTGCGAACTCGATCTGTTGCGGATGGTGAATACCGAGCTTTTCGACAAACCAATCGTAAAGCGGCCGATGGTCTTCGAATTCCAGCGTACAAATGGAGTGCGTGATTCCTTCGAGCGAATCCGACTGGCCGTGCGCGTAATCATACATCGGATAGATGCACCACTCGTCTCCGGTACGGTGATGCTCGGCGTGCAAGATGCGGTACATCACCGGGTCGCGAAAGTTCAGGTTCGGCGACTCCATGTCAATCTTGGCGCGAAGTGTTCGCGTACCGTTTGGAAACTCGCCCACTTTCATCCGCTGAAACAAATCCAAGTTTTCATCGACCGTTCGATCGCGAAATGGACTATTGCGACCGGGTTCGGTTGGCGTGCCACGGTACTCACGCGTTTCTTCCGCGTTCAAGTCGCAGACGTAGGCATCGCCTTGCTTGATCAGCTGGACCGCCCAATCGTAGAGCTGTCCAAAGTAGCTGGACGCGAAGAACATATCGTTCCACTCGAAGCCCAGCCACTTCACGTCTTCCTTGATGGCTTCGACGTACTCGTCTTCTTCCTTTGCCGGATTCGTATCATCAAAACGCAAATTGGTTTTGCCGTTGTATTGATGGCCGAGCCCAAAATTCAGACAAATCGATTTCGCATGCCCGATGTGCAAGTAGCCATTGGGCTCTGGCGGAAAACGAGTATGCACGCGGCCATCGTGTTTGCCAGACGCGTTGTCGGCTTCGATGATCTCTTGGATGAAGTTGAGCGAGACGGTGGATTCAGGTTCTTTGGAGTCAGTCATGCTTCAGATTGTTCCAGTTGTGCCAGGGCACGGTCAATACGAATCAATGACCGCTCGCGGCCGAGGATCGCAAGCGTCTCGAACATGCCGAAACCAACAGCCTTTCCCGTAGTCGCAACTCGCAAGGCGTGAATGATTTGGCCAATTTGTGCTTCACGAGACTCCAGCCACGATTTCAGGTGTGTTTCCAACGCCTCCGCCTCGAAGGGTTCCGCTGTGGCCAGTTCTTCACGGTAGGCACGTAACAGCTCGACTGACTCCGGTGCCTTCACCATTCGTTTGGTAAAGGCTTTTTCGTCGAAGGTCAATTTCTCGTCGGCGGTAAAAAAATCATCGAACGCCAAAACGTCACCAGAAACGGCGAGGCGATCACCTGCTGCTTCGACGATCGGCGTAAGCTGTGGCGACGTCTCGCAAGGCGGCGGATCCGAGACATATCCCGCCGTTTGCAAATAAGGCAGCACCCTGGCAACTTTTTGCTTCGTCGGCAGTTCGTTCATGTAATGCTGCTGAAACGCAACGAGCTTCTGCGGATCAAAGCTGGCAGCGGCCTTGTTGATTCGCTCGAGTGAAAAATTCTTGACCAGTTCCTCGCGAGTAAAAAACTCGGTCTCGCCATCCAGTGACCATCCAAGCAAAACCAGATAGTTGATGATCGCATCGGGCAAGAATCCAACTTGCTCGTAGAAGTCAACGATGACAGGGTTGAAGGTCTCCGCAGAGATCGCGAGACCGAGTTGCTCCGCAATGTCGGTGCCCATTTTGTTGAGCTTCGCGAAGTCTCGATTCTTCAAGTACTTTTCGAGCTTGCGTTTGCTTAGTTTGTTCTTACTCCCCGGCTCCGCAACGAATGGAACGTGTGCGAATTTAGGCGGATCGATGCCAAGCGACTGTGCGATGAAGACTTGCCGCGGCGTGTTTGAAAGATGTTCTTCCGCACGAATGACATGCGTGATTTCAAAGTCGCGATCATCGACGACCGTTGCAAGATGGTAAAGGCAAGAACCGTCAGCTCGCTGGATTACGTGGTCTTGCTCTCGCGCCCAATCAAATTTCACGTCGCCACGCACGAGATCGGGAATCACGAGTGATCCTTCTCGCGGCATTTTCAATCGCACGACGGCTTGGCGACCTTCAGCCTCGAATGCTTTTTGTTGCTCTTCCGTTTCGGCCATCCACTTTCGCGAGTAGACGAAAGCTTCCTTGGACTTTTCCGCGGCTTCTCGTTCTGCCTGAACTTCCTCCGTCTTTGCATAGTCCCGATAGGCTTTGCCGGCAGCAAGAAGTTGCTCAACCGCTTTGGAATAGCGTTCGCTGCGCTGCGATTGAAAGTACGGTGCGTGTGGGCCGTCAACCTTCGGGCCTTCGTCCCAGTCGATGCCAAGCCACTCAAAACCGTGCAAGATCGGCTCGAGTGCTTCTTCGACGTTTCGCTGTTGGTCCGTATCGTCAATGCGAAGAATAAACTGGCCACCGTGCTTGCGGGCAAACAGCCAATTGAAAAGAGCCGTGCGGACTCCGCCAATATGCAGGTACCCGGTTGGGCTGGGTGCGA
The DNA here is from genome assembly GCA_964397295.1 of uncultured Pirellulaceae bacterium. Taxonomy (GTDB): domain Bacteria; phylum Planctomycetota; class Planctomycetia; order Pirellulales; family Pirellulaceae; genus CAYNJG01. The sequence continues at coordinate 3,279 of CAYNJG010000161.1, read as the reverse complement.
AACGCGTACGAACCGTCATGTAATGTTCTCGATTTTAGGGCGTGGAAGACTCACACTTTAGCCGTGAATGGCGTTTTGCTGTAGGGTGTTTGGAAGGTCTGGTATGCCCAATCCGCGAGCCAAGGAAAGATGTGAAAACAGAACTACCCAAACTTGCACTCGACTCGCCCCGATGGGAAGAACTTACCGTTTCGTCCGGAAAGGGCTCGGAATGGGCAATTGTCAATCCGATCAAGAGAATGTGCGAGGGCGATCGCGATGCTTGGGAGGCTGTGTGTGCTCAGGTAATTCACCAAGGCACGCTTTGGAACAGCGGCTACGCGGCCCTGCCGTGGATGGTGGAATCTCTAGTCAGTTTTTCTAATGGCGAGCAAAGCCAGTTGACTCAACGTTGGATTGACCTTGGTTTCATTGCCGCAGAATGCAGTGGAACCATTCCAGCGGACCTCGCGCCAGGCGTGGATGCGGCATTGAAGCTTGCCGAACTCCATTGCCTTCGATTCTTGTTGCGAGTTCCGATTGCCGAGCAAAAAGTTAGCTACGTAGTACTTTCATGTTTTGCTTTTGCTGGGAATCCCAATGGCAGTTGCCTTTGGCATTTTTTTGATCCAAGACTGCCAGGCAAACCCTTCATCCAACAACGGTTCTTCACGTGCCTATGTCCGAGGTGCGAAGATGATTTGGAATGGCACCACCTCGAGAACGGCATCGCTGACTACTGTTACGGAAGCGAAAACAAAACGCCCATGGTCGAAGTGCCGTTATGGGAGGTGACAGAGAGGTCGACAACATGCGGCGACCAAATCCGTCATGATTTTGAAAGTACCCAAGAAGGCGGGCAAGTGATTACTCAATGGTTGGAAAGTCATCCGCTACGGACGTTCCAAGGCAAACCGTTTCCGGAAGGTTTTGTCGAAACCTATACCGACCAGCTAAAGAGTGCGATTGCCGCTGCCCGCACAATCAAAGATGCGAATCGACATGAAGTGTTGAGTCTTCTGGGCATCATGGTCGCTTGCCAAGGCCATTTTGAGTGGGCGAGTCGCTTGTTGCTGCTGACGGGCGAATTTCAATGCCCCGCGTGCAAAGCCAAGATCCCGTTCGAGCAATGTTTGGATTACTGAAATACTTCTCGAACTTTGCTAACCTTTTCAAATGCGATCGACATTGCGACAAAAACTAAGTTGGCTGCTGCCGGGTCGAATCGACGGCATGCTCTTGCTCACGGTATTCGTAACCGCGTGCTTGTGCTTGGTTCCCTGGATATTCGTGTTCCAGCGTGAGTATGTGAGTATCGATCGATCGACCGTTCTCAATTTTTCAATTCTGTTCGGTGCGGCGGTCGGCGTTGTTACCGCGATGGATTTCTATTTCGTATTCGGTCGAGGCTCGCTAACGCGTCGGTTTGTCGTTGCAATGCTGATGACGGCAATTCCATCGCTAGCTGTATCGATCAGTTTTTGCCTTGCTGCCCAGCGCAAGGCTTGGGGTATCAACTTGGAAGTTTTTCGTGTTGATCGAATCATCTATGCGGTCATCTGCCAGCGCTGGGTTGTCTTGAGTGCCTTGGCACTGTTGAGCGTATTTCTTCGTGCCATGACGCGAGGTCGGGCGGGAACGCTTACACAAGCCGAGCGGTCCGACTCCCAAGGAAATACGACCATTGGACAAATGTTGTTGCTGACAGGTTTCGTTGCCGTCGCGTTGGTTTCCGCTCGGTTCGCGCTAATGTTGCAGTACTGAATCGGGAATCCAGTCGGTAGGCAGTTCGAGCGACTCAAGATCCTTCAGTCGCTCGATATCTTGCGTGAGCATGCGACCATCCATTCGTAGCGCATCCCGAACGGATTCCATTTCCGAAGGCCAACCTCGAGATGGATGATGAAGTTGGCTACCGCTCTGCCATCCATGACGGGGAATTCACATTCAACGCATCTGAACTGGTGCGATACGGAGAGCAGAGCGACGAAGGCGACCACATGACCGCAAAGTCGCTTCAGCATTTCAAAGAGTTGAAGCAGCTTGAGTATTTGTGGATCCCAGGTCCCTTTCTCCAACCCGACTCGATGGGCACGATTGAAGGTTTCAATCGATTGAGAGAACTTCATGCGTTGCACACAGCGGTTGATCCACTCGTATTGAAGCGAGTCGCAAAGCTTACGAGCATCAAGAAACTCTCGATCGGCGTTGGTGTGTTTGACGATGAGATTAAGGAAATCCTGCAGTCGATGCAGCACTTGGAACTTTTGCAGATCTATGTCGTGGACGTTCCCTACGACGAAGACTACGAGTTGGATCGAGATCCCATCGAAAACGAGTTGAACCGGATCCTGCCGAACACGAAAATCCATTTGATCACCCACGAAGAACTAAGTTGGATTACGTCCTAGTTTTGCGTAGCTTATTGAATGGCAGCGATTTAAGTATGGTTCTGCTTCACCGCGAAACAGATAGAATGGTGAGTTCTAGTTTTTGATGCATTATTTCCAGCTCAGCGAGAGTCTTTGATGGCCAACAATCCCAGCGTGCTTTTATCCGGTTTCGCAGACGAAGCAGCCAACGAAAAACTGGCCGTGCAGCAGTTTTCGGCCTTCGCTGCGTTGGGCCTGCAGTACTACAGCATCCGTTTTATTGACGCTGGCAACGGCGTGAAGAACGTGATGAAGCTGAACAAGGCCGAAACCAAAAAAGTGCTGAAGATGCAGGCGGACTATGGCCTGACCGTCTCTTCCATTGGTTCGCCGATTGGCAAAGTGAAATTGCTCGACGTCAACGATGGCACGAAGAACGCGTACATCCCCTTCAAGAAATACTTGAATGGTGATGTTAAGCACGCGTGCGAGGTCGCTCAGACTTTTGGCGCGAAACTGATTCGCGGCTTTTCGTTTTACCATCCGAAAGGCACCGAACCTAAAAAGCACATCCCACTGGTTGTCGATCAGCTTGGCGAAATCGCAGACATGGCGAACAAGTACAAGCTAACGTTCGGATTGGAAGTAGAAGCCAACTTGGTTGGTCAAACTGGCGACTTGTTAAAAGAGATTCATCGCAAAGTAGATCATCCAGCGATGATGTTGATTTACGATGCGGCGAACTTGGTGACGCAAGGCCTCTCAGCTCAAGAGTCTTACGAGCAATACGTGGCAACAAAGCGTGGGCTCGGATGGTTGCACGTGAAAGACTATCGCCAGCCGAAGCAACGAACGACACACGTGGACGAAGAAGCCCTGAAGAATTTCGTTCCGGCACATCTCGGCGATGGCGGACACGAAATGATTC